>JAFTXE010000003.1 GCA_017461745.1 Clostridia bacterium
ACAGAACCTTGTGAAAATGCTGCAGAGCCATATCACCGAGAACTACTATCTTTGTACAAACGAGATTTTGGCAGGCCTCGGTCAAATGTATGTTGCAGATGAGCGCTTCAAGAACAACATCGATAAGCACGCTGATGGTACAGCAGCGTTTATCTGTGAAGCGATAGAAGTCTATTGCCGCAAGTAAATTCCAATTTATCGGTGAGAATACAAATGCAAAAGGCTGACGGAAAGCAACCGTCAGCCTTCAAAATTTGCATCGCAGTAGGCAAAGAAAAGGGCTCTGAGAAACACTTCTCAGAGCCAAAATGGTCGAGGTGACAAGATTCGAACTTGCGACTTCTACGTCCCGAACGTAGCGCTCTACCAAGCTGAGCCACACCTCGATGGTGTTTTTTAAAATTTTTTCTGTAAGTGGTCAAACATGTGGTCAGACCACTTACATCGGGATTATTATTAAGTTAGCGACTACCGAAATAGTCAGTATTTTCAAGGGTTCTCGGCGTTTTGGAAAGTTGCAGAACGGAAAGCGGTGATTTGCTCCCGAAAATTAAGGCGTTTGGTTGCTGTCACGAGGTATTTTCAACGCAGAAGCTTCTTGCTGCCGCGCTTGCTGATATCAAGGGAATAGAGGGTGTTGAGCGACACGAGATAAAGACTAACGTAGTTGGAGTAAACCACTTTACTTGGATAACCGAGGCTACTTATAAAAACATGGAGCTTTTCGGAATTTACAAGCAATTCGTTGATAAATATTATGAGAGCGGATTTGGCGGAGTTGTTCAGAACTGGGCGAATAAATGCTTCGTATGCAATGAAAGAGTTAAGTTTGACCTTTTCAGACGCTACGGTTGGATAGCTGCGGCAGGTGACAGACATCTTGCTGAGTTCTGTGAAGGAAAATGGTATTTGCGCGATCCCGAAACCGTTGAAAAGTGGGGCTTTGGTCTTACTACGGTAGAGTGGAGAAAGAATTATCTTAAGTCAAGACTTGAAAAGAGCGCTAAGCTCGTAAGCGGAGAAATAGCTCCCGAAATAAGAACGACGGGCGAGGAAGGCGTTAACCAGATAAGAGCGCTTCTGGGACTCAATGAGCTTGTAACTAACGTAAATATTCCCAACGTAGGTCAGATTCCCAATCTTCCCCTCGGAGCTGTCGTTGAGACCAACGCGGTGTTCCGTTCGGATAAGGTTACACCCTTGAACGCAGGGGAAATACCTAAGGAAATATATCCGCTCATTTCGAGAATTTCCGGTGAGCAAGAGCTTATCGTTGAGGCGGGCTTAACTCGCAATCTCGATATGGCGTTTATGGCATTCGTAAACGACCCACTCGTTACCGTTTCAATCGAAGATGCAAGAGCGCTGTTCGACGAAATGATTGAAAATACGGCTGAATACCTTACTATGTACAGACGCTGAGCATTAAAAACAAACAGTAGGAGATTTAAATGAATAAATCGCAAGCGGATAAATACTTTTTCTTTCGTAAAACTGATAATTTTTCTAACCGTACAACAGATAAGCATTATCATTCGGGCTATGAAATCTATTTTTTGACTGATGGAAAATGTTGTAGATTCGTTGGCGACAGATTTTATGATATGTGTCCCGGAGACGTATTGATAATCCCCCCGGGGCTTACACACGGAATGTATCATTCTACGAAAAAGCACGGAAGGATTCTTATAAATTTTACAGAGCATTTTGTCATTGATGACTTAGTACGTGTTATACAGTCTGCGCCGATTTTTTGCAGCCTCGGCAATACTAAGGACGAGGTGCTGTGTATATTTGATAAGATAGGAATAGAGGATATCTCGGCCGCCTCCTTCAGTGACGAAGCTAAATGCGCGCTTTTGTCTCAGCTCGTTATATTGATATTAAGACAAGCCGAGAAAAACAGCAGTGGCGTAGCTGAAAACGATTTCGTGGCAAAGGCAATTCAATACGTAAGAAATAATTATCGCGAGCCCATGCTTCTTGAAGATATTGCTAAAGAGTGTAATGTGAGTAGAGTGCATCTTTCACGTAAATTCAAAAAGAACGTTGGCGTTGGGATAAGCAAATATATTTGCGATTACCGAATGGAAAAAGCAAAAGAGCTTTTGCTTACTCAGGAAAAAATCAGAATAAGCGAAATTGCGGTTTCTTGCGGATTTAACGACAGTAATTATTTTTCTTCACAGTTTAAAAAGATCTACGGAGTAACTCCTACGCAGTACAGAAAGGATGCAAAATATGAATATGACAATAACAATAAGTGAGCTTTATCGTATTTTTCATATTCCCGAATACAATGGCGGAGGAGAACTGTTGGATGTATATCCTTGCGCAAACGATGATTTTCTTTTGTGCGTTCAGGGAGTATCCGTTGAAGATTTCGCAAAGTATTTAAGCAAAGTTGAAGCCTCTGATTACGAACTTTGCGCAAAAGACGAAGTGGATGAAAACGTTTTTTACAGCTTTGACAGCGAAAAATACTTTTTGCGCCTTTCCTACTCTCCTCGGATATCGACTTTGAGATTGATCTGCGGAGAGAAAAAAAGCGATATCAAACGTAAGCCCGCGCGAACCGATGCGTCGGTATCGCCTGCGGTATCGCAGTTGCAGTTGAAATTGGGAATGTGCTATTGCATAACTCTTAGTGACGGAACGTTCCTTATGATAGACGGTGGACTAAACGATACGGAGGACGAGGACAGACTTTATAAATATCTTTGCGATAATACCCCAAGCGGCAATAAGCCTTTAGTAAGAGCATGGTTTATGACGCATACGCATCCTGACCATACGAGGCTTGCCGTGAGCTTCATGGAACGCTATTGCAAAGAGGTTGACGTGCTTGAGGCTGTTTATAATTTCCCCGACTATAATCAAATTACGGTTCACAGAGAATCGGCAGAGGGAAATGCCAGAAACGCCGCGCAGTTTTCGGATACGGTAAAGTGCTGCTATCCCGAAGCAATACATACCTTATGCCGTACGGGCGAGATTATTGAATACCCGGGTGTAAGAGTTACTACGCTTATAACACACGAGGACGTATATCCTATTCCGATAAATTCGTCTAATCATACCTCGTCGGTATGGAGATTTGATTTTGAAAGCGGAAAATCGTTTATGTGTCTTGCCGATATGTCAACGGAAACCTGTGAGCTTATGGTTAGGACTTATTCGGCAGAATATCTCAAGGCAGATATAATGCAGGTTGTCCATCACGGATTGCTCGGCGGTCATATTGACCTTTACCGCGCAATTGACCCTGATATATGTCTGTGGCCTTCCCCAAAGGAAAGATTTTTGGGTATTTGGGTAGACCCAAGAAGAGTGGCTGTTGGTAAGCCGACGGTGCAGTTCTGCATCGGAGAGGGCGGTTGCGACTATAACACGTGGTTAAGAGACGACAGCATAAAGAAAAGAGAGCATTTTCATGCGGGTGAAACGGTAGTGTTACCTGTATAATTATTGTAAAAGAGGAGTCAGAAAAATGGAAAAAATCAGAATGGGTGTTATAGGACTCGGACAAAGAGGATATTACAATCTGAATCACTATCTTGCAAAGTATAAGGACGTTGAGATACGCATAGTATGCGACGTTTACGACGACAGACTTGAAAGAGCTGCGGCTGACGTAAAGGAACAGCAGGGTATAGAGCCTATATGCACTAAAAATTATAAGGAAGTGCTTAATAAGGAGCTTGTTGACGCGGTATATATAGCAACCTCGTGGGAGACGCACATAGAAATATCCATAGCTTCCTTGAGAGCAGGTATTATAACCGCTACGGAGGTTGGCGGAGCTTATACCGTTGAGGAATGCTATGAGCTTGTAAAGGCGTATGAGGAAACGGGAACTCCTTTTATGTTGATGGAAAATTGTTGCTTCAACGATCAGGAGCTTTTGGCTACCGCGGCTGCCCGAGCAGGTAAGCTTGGTACTATCGTACATTGCTCAGGTGCGTACGCGCACGATCTCAGAAAAGAGGTTTCCGAGGGTAATATTAAGAGACATTACCGTCTTCGTAACTATCTTAACCGAAACGCCGAGAACTATCCCACTCACGAGCTTGGACCTATCGCAAGGCTACTTAATATAAACCGCGGAAACAGAATGGTTTCTCTCGTTTCCATAGCGTCAAAGTCTTGCGGGCTTGAAGAATACATTGAGGAAAACAAGGTTTACGAGCAAGATCCCACTCTCAAAAACGCGAAATTCAAGCAGGGTGATATAGTCAATACCATTATTACCTGCGCAGGCGGAGAAACTATTTTGCTGACTTTGGATACAACGTTGCCGCGTTCCTATAACAGAGATATAAAGGTCAGAGGAACTAAAGGTCTTTACGAGATGGCAACCAATTCGTTTTTCTTCGACGGAATGAAGGAGCAGTGGAGAACTGTTCAGTATTATACCGGATGCATGGATAACGCAAAGGAATATTACGGCGAGCTGTTGCCTGACGTTTGGAAAAACATGACCGAGGAGGACAAAAAGAGCGGTCACGGCGGCATGGACGGAGTAATGTTCAGAATATTCGTAGAAGCTGTTAAGAGCGGAAGCCCCATGCCGATAGACGTTTACGACGCTGCAAGCTGGATGTGCGTAACGGCTCTTAGCGAGGCTTCGATAGCTCAGGGTGGCGCTATACAGCAAATTCCCGATTTTACAGCGGGAAAATGGTTGACGAGACAGCCTGAGGACGTTATAAAGCTTAATTAATTTAAATAATTTAAAGAAGAAAACAGGGGAGGGATATTTATGAAAAAGCTTATAATTTTATGTATTTTACTGTTGACTGCGCTTGTATGCGCTACCGCCTGCGGTAATAACGAGGAAAATACCGACGGCGATACCTCAAGCACCGAGCTGACTGTTTCAGATACTGAAAAATCAGAAGATGATAAGCCTGAACCTGCAAAGCAGATAGAGCAGGATATTGTCAAGGACGGCAAGGCACTTTACAGAGTTGTTGTAGCCGATGGCGTAGACGAACGTACGCGAACGACCATACAAAATTTCATAATGGATTTTTACAACAAATCTAAGGTTCAGCTACCCATTGTGCGTGACAGCTCTGAGGTTGACGGCGACCTAAAGGAAATAATCATCGGTGGCACTACCCGTGAGGATTCGATAGCGGTTGAGCACGATAATTACTTTGATTACGGATATAAATTTCTCGATAACGGGAACGTCGTTATATACGGATACGGAGAGCACGGACTTGGCAAGATGCTGTCAACTATTATCAACGGCTCGGTAAAGGATGGAAAAACTACCACCTATAAAGGCTATAATAAGGTGGAATCAAGCTATGAGAGTGATTACGCGGTTGTTCCCAAGGCTGATTTCGGATGCGTAGAATCACTGTATATATCCACCAACGGCGCGCATCAGGTTACTCTTGCAAAGGTGAAGGAGAGCAATTTTGCCGACTATAAGTCAACGCTTGAGAGCGCGGGCTTTACCAAGCATTCTGAGATTGCTTACGATAATAGTAATAAATTTGCTACATATAAGAACGACAAGCTTGCCGTGCATATAAGCTGGCACGGAAAGCTGGAGACTTTCGAAATAGTCGTTGAGGAGCTTGGATATCTTCCTTCGGCAACGGCTCCGTCGTACACTAAAAAAGTAGATGCTACGCTGACTCAAATGAAGCTTGCCACGGGACACGGAATGCAGTACGTTATTCAGCTTGAGGACGGAAGCTTCATTATCATCGACGGCGGTGTTAACGATGCTACCGAGAGCAAGGCGCTGATGGACTTTCTCATTGAGAAAAATCAGGGCACGGGCAATGCTAAGCCACAGGTAACGTGGATGTTTACTCACGCTCATCCTGACCATATAGCGCTTGCGAGCAACTTCATTAACGCAAATAAAGCAAAATTTGATTTAAATCTCGTCGTATGCAATTTGATAGAAGAGAACGGAATTTACGGCTCGTCAAGCTTTGACGATAATTCTCCCGACCATAAGAAAAAGCTTTATAACGCTATCGACAGTGCGTTCCCCAAGGCAGAGATAATGTATTGTCATGCAGGACAAACGCTTTATCTGCCGAGCATAAGGATAGATACGTTGTATACACACGAGAACGTATATCCTGCTAAAATAACCACAGTGAACAGCACGAGTACTATTTGGAAATTCACGTTTTCCAACGGACAGAAATTCCTTGTTCTCGGCGATACTACCGAGCATAACGCGCAGACCTTCCTTGAGACCTACGAGACCTCAACGATTGACAGCGATATCTTGCAGGCGGCGCATCACGGACTCAACGCAAGCTCGGGAATAAAGTACGTACCGCAGATATATACGTCGGCTTCTCCCAAAATAGTAATGTGGGCGACCGCAGACAAGGATAGAATAGCCAACAGTCAGTTCATCGTAAGCAACGGAGTGCTTTTGAATAATAAGAATATTACCCATTACTATGCGGACGTTAATAATACGGTTGTATTCACTAAATAAAAATACTTATTAAAAGGAGGAACTTATGAAAAAGGCTTTATCACTTATTCTGGCGCTTCTTATGCTTTGCTCGACGCTGCTTACCGTAGGCTGTTCGAACAAAGAGGATGACGAAACGGGGGATTATAGCATGGAGGTATCCACCGCAGATGACGGTACTCGTTACGATGAGAACGGATATCTTATGGACGACCTTCCCGAAGATCTTGATTGGGATGGAAAAGAGATCAATATACTTACCTGCGAGGAGTTTGCTCCCTCGGTATGTCCTACGGAGATAAACAATACAGCTCTTAACGACACGTCTTATACCAGAAACAAGATAATAGAGGAACGCCTCGGTGTAAAGCTCAATTTCGTACTTGAAATGGGTGTGGCAACTTCCACTGCGAACCTCGAAAACTTTGCGGAGGCAGTAAATAACGCAGGCTCGGGCGACTACGACCTTATCTGCGCATTCAGCCCCTCAGCTTCATCCTTTGCGATAAACGGCTCGCTGAGAAATATCAAGGACGCTTCATACGTTGACTTTGAAAAGCCTTGGTGGTCTGAGTCCGTTCTTGAGAACTCCTTCTACGACAGCATTTATTACGCTTCTACTAACTGTAGCGGAACGGTGCTTGAGCAGATGATAGTAATATACTATAACAGAACTATACTTGCGAATAACGGCATAGACGATCCCGCAAAGGACGTTCTTAATAAAAAATGGACTATTGACAAGCTTTACAAATATTCAAAGAACTTGTATGAGGACTTGAACAGAGACGAGAAAAAGAATGCTGACGACCGCTTTGGCTTAACCTTCGGACATTACGTTATGACCGATGCGTTCTACTACGGCGCGGGCTTTACGGTAGTTAATATAAACGAGGGAACGGGACTTCCCGAGCTTACTCTGTATAATAACGACTCAGCGCTCAAGAATGCGTACGATTTGGTTAACGGACTTAAGCAGAAGCTGGCTACCGACGATTGCTTCGTAGACGGAGTTGGTGACGCAAGCGATCCTAAGATAATGATGGATAACCGTACCGCGTTCTATTGCAGCATCTTGAAAATAGCGGGTAAGGTTCCCGACAGTAAGGATTGGGGCGTAATACCCGTGCCTATGCTCAACGAGGAGCAGGGAAAATACATAGTAACGGCTAATAACGACTTTGATATGTGGTGTATCCCCAAGGTAGCGCTTGACCCCGATATGTCAGCTGCGTTCATGGAAGCGTATGCCAGCGGCTGCTACCGTACCGTAGCTCCCAAATATTACGACGAAAATCTCAGCTACAGATATTCCAGCGATTCAGACGGACTTGAAATATTCCAGCTCATAAGAGAAGGCATGAAGTTTGATTTCGGACGCGTTTCGGGAATGGCTATAGGAACGTTTGACGAATACGTTCTCAGACCCTGCTACAGAGGAGGAGACAACTTCGTTCAGACTTGGGAGGTCTATAAGAAGAGCGCTAAAAACAAGCTCAATAATCTTTTAAAGGTCTTTGAAGAGCAGGAAGCTTAAAATTAATTTAGCGGTTACTTCGCCTTGTTTGCTTAAGCGTTCTTAACCGTAGGAATGCTGTATGCGGCTAAAAAATCATATTTAATATTTTTTAGAAGGAGGATTCGCGTGAAGAATAAAAAAAGAATTCTGAGTCTTTTGTTGGGTGTAATTATGCTTCTTGCAGTGCTATTAAATACGGTAGGCTGCGCCGCGGAAGAAGAAGAGGAAACGGGAGAGTATTCGCGTGAGATATCCACGGCTGACGACGGCTTAAGATATGACGAAAAAGGATATCTTATGGATGATATTCCCGAGGACCTTAACTACGACGGCAAAGAAGTAAATATTCTTGCCTGCAAAGAGATGAGCGCTACCGTTTGTCCCGAAGAGATACAGAACGTGGTTTTGTTTGACACCGTATACAATCGAAACCTTATAATACAGGATAGATTGGGCGTCAAGTTGAATTGGGTGCTCGTTGAAGGCGTTTCCTCTACGATGGACACGTTTATTCAAGCGGCTTCCAATGCAGGTGAGGGAGATTACGACCTTATCTGCGCGTACAGTCTGGTGCCCACGGTGTTGGCAATGAACGGGTATCTTGAAAATCTCAATAACGTTGAGCATCTTGCCTTTGACAAGCCTTGGTGGTCAAAGTCGGTATTGGAGAACAGATTCCACGATACGATATTTTTCTCGGAAACGACCTCGTCAACTCCCGTGCTTCGACAGATGTTCGTTACGTATTATAACAGACAGATGCTGGCAGAGCACAAGATAGAGGACCCCGAGCAATTGGTAATTGACGGGGATTGGACTATCGAGCTCATGAAGAAGTACAGTAAAAACTTTTATCAGGACATAGACGGAAATCAGAGAAAGAGCCTCAAGGACGTTTACGGAATGGTAGTGGTTATGTCGGAGAGCTTCTTTTACGGCTGTGGCTTTAACGTCGTGCGTGTAAATCAGAACACGGGTCTGCCCGAGTTTTGCGCGGCGGGAGACGACTATATGCCGATGGCTTATTTCGTCAGCGATATGGTATCATGGCTGTGTCAGACTAACGACGCTTACTGTCCGTCAACCGCGGCAGGCTGTACGGATTTTCTGACGGAGAACAGAACGGCGTTTTATGTATCTCAGTTGACTGAGGTAGACCAAATGCCCGACGTAAAGAATTGGGGAGCGCTTCCCATGCCAAAGCTTAATACCGATCAGGAGAATTACGTAACTGCCTCGGGTAGCGCGTTTGACGTATGGTGTATCAGAAAGGGCGCGCAAGACACGGCAATGTCTGGCGCGGTGCTTGAGTGCTACGCTTCTGAAAGCTACAGATATTCCGCACCCCTGTACTATGAAGAAAGTCTTAGCCCGAGATATTCCAACAATATGAACGGAATAAAGATATTCGAGCTTATACGCAATAATCTTGAAGTTGATTTCGGTAGACTTTCAATGAAGCAATTGGGCAATTTTCACGAATTTGTAAAAAACAGCTACATGAGCGGAAACAATCTACTTATGCAGGAATGGGCGACCAACGGCAAGTCCATGCAGAGAAAATTGACGTCGCTTCTTGAAGCATATGAAGCAGCAGGTAAAAAATAAACTATCAAATGCTTCAATTTGGCTACCAAGGTAGCTTAAAAATCAATTTAGCGGTTACTTCGCCTCGTTTGCTTAAGCATTCTTAACCGGAGGAATGATGGGTGCGGCGAAGAAATCATATTTAATATTTTTGGAAAGGAGGATTTATATGAAAAATAAAAAAAGAATTCTGAGTCTTTTGTTAGGTGTAATAATGCTTCTTGCAGTGCTATTAAATACGGTAGGCTGCGCTTCGGATGAAGAAGAGGAAACGGGAGAATACACGCGTGAGATATCTACGGCTGACGACGGCTTAAGATATGACGAAAAAGGATATCTTATGGATGATATTCCCGAGGACCTTAACTACGACGGCAAAGAGGTAAATATTCTTACCTGCAAAGAGATGAGCTATACCATTTGTCCCGAAGAGATACAGAACGTGGTTTTGTATGACACCGTATACAATCGAAACCTTATAATACAGGATAGATTGGGAGTCAAGTTGAATTGGGTACTCGTTGAAGGCGTTGCCTCTACGATGGATACTTTTATTCAAGCAACCGCAAATGCGGGTGACGGAGATTACGACCTTATCTGCGCGTACAGTCTGACGCCGACGGCGTTGGCAATGAACGGATATCTTGAAAATCTCAATAACGTTGAGCATCTTGCTTTTGACAAGCCTTGGTGGTCAACGTCGGTATTGGAGAACAGATTCCACGACACTATATTCTTTTCTGCAACGACCTCGTCAACTCCCGTGCTTCGACAGATGTTCGTTACTTACTATAATAGACAGATGCTGGCAGAGAATAAGGTAGAGGACCCCGAGCAATTGGTAATTGACGGTGGCTGGACTATCGACGTCATGAAGAAGTACAGTAAAAACTTTTATCAGGACATTGACGGAAACCAGAAAAAGAGCCTTTTGGACATTTACGGAACCGTCGTCATGGGAAAGGTAACGTCGGATAGCTTCTTTTACGGCTGTGGCTTTAACGTCGTAAGTATAAATAAGAACACGGGTATGCCCGAGTTCTGCGCGGCGGGAGACGACTATATGCCTATGGCTTATTTCGTCAGTGATATGGTATCATGGCTGTGTCAGACTAATGACGCTTACTGTCCGTCCACTTCGGAGGGCTGCGCGGAATTTTTGACGGAGAACAGAACGGCGTTTTACGTATCTCAGTTGACTGAGGTAGATAAAATGCCCGACGTCAAGAATTGGGGAGTGCTTCCCATGCCTAAGCTCGATACCGAGCAGGAGGATTACGTAACTGCTCCGGGTAACGCCTTCGACGTCTGGTGTATCAGAAAAGGAGCAAGAGATCTGGCTATGTCTGGCGCGGTGCTTGAGTGCTACGCTTCTGAAAGCTACAGATATTCCGCACCCCTGTACTATGAAGAAAGTCTTAGCCCGAGATATTCCAACGATATGAACGGAATAGAGATATTCGAGCTGATAAGAAGCAATCTTGAATTTGATTTTGGCAGACTTTCCAATAAGCAATTAGGAAATTTTGACGAATTCATGAGAAACAGCTACATGAGCGGAAACAATCAGTTGATACAGGAATGGGCAACCAACGGCAAGTCCATGCAGAGAAAATTAACGGCGCTTCTTGATGCTTACAAAGAAGCAGGCGCACAGTAAACGATTTACATAGTTTTGTTTGTCCGCGGAAATCCGGACTCCGCGGGCTACAGATAAAAAATTTTTTAAATGGAGGAAAAAACCATGAAAAAGCTTTTAAGCATTCTCCTCGCTACTCTGATGATAGTAGCAAGCTTCACGTTCGTGTCCTTTGCGGCAGACGCTGAAGAGGAAGACCCCAATCTCATTACCCCCGATAAGTCCTGGTGGACCGCAACGGGAACGACCTTTGAGATATCCACTGCGGCTCAGTTCCTTGGAATTGGCGAGCTTCTTACCGATGGCGTTGACTTTGACGGTCAGACTATTAAGCTGACTGCTAATATCGACGTTAACCCCGGTTGGAGCGCAGACGCCTACATGAAGAACTACACCGACGGCGACGATTGGACTATCGCTCTCGCTCCCTCAAACGTATGGGCAGTAAAGAGAATCGATAAGGGTCAGAAGAATACCACCGTTCCCGAAGGTGGAACTGCCGACGATATTTCGATTTTCTTTAAGGGAACTCTTGACGGACAGAACCACTACGTTGCAGGACTTTACGCGAGCCAGACCAGCCACGACAATTCCTTCTTCGGAATGGGTGGTAAGGCAGACGACGACTGCACGACCTTTAAGAACATCGCTTTCGTTAACGGTTTGATGATCAAGGGCGGCGGTGCTCGCGGCGCTTGTATCCTTGGCGTTGGCGGAAAGAAAACGGTATTTGAAAACGTTTACGTTGATATCGACGCTTTGGTTGGAAGACAGCAGGCGCTTACCGATACTATGGCTTTCGCAGGACTGATAGGTTGGCTTGGTAACGGTAACAAGGCATCTACGGCTACGACAGTAAACTACGGTGTAAAGAACGCAGAGCTTGTTATGAAGGACTGCGTATACGCAGGCACTATGTATTCTACGGGTGCGTACGATGATACTACCAAAAAGGGCGGACTTGGTCAGTGCGGTATTTTGACATGTATTGACGATGCAACACACAAGGCAACGATTGAAGATGTTCTTTCTATCGGTTCTCACGACACTATTGGTCAGGTTCACCCCATTACTGCAAAGAATAAGGGTAATATTACAATGAATAGCGTCGTTTCTGCTGTATCCGTTGTTAAAGACAGCTATCAGGTTAACGCATTCCTGTATGACCAGAGAGTTGAATCCGCGTTTACGGGAAGCGGACTTGCATACAAGAAGGCAACTACCGATTACGAAAAGTACGATTTCATCGACTTTAAGGTAACCGACGAAGCTGAAGACGATCCTACAACTACTGACGTAAACGAAGAAGCAAAGTATAAGGGCAACCGTATTACTGCTACTGAGCTTACGGCAGACGAGATAAAGACCATCAACACCGTTGCAGTTTCCAAGAACCTTGCGGGATACGCTGACTGGACGGCAACCGTTGACGGTCAGGCAATGCCTATCAGCGCAGAGCTTGCAGCAGTTATAAACGACTTCCTCGGAATTGAGCTTCCCGAGCCCGATCAGCCTGCTGCTCCCGGTGGAGAAGGCGAGGAAGACGACAAGGATGACGATGACACCACCGAGACCAAAGCTTCCGAAGAAACCACCGATGCTGAAACCAAGGCAGTAACCGAGAAGGTTGAAGAGGATAAGGGCTGCGGCGGCGTTATCGGCGCAGGCGCAATTGCTATCGTAGCGGTAACCGGAGCCGCTCTTGCAATCGGCAAAAAGAAAGAAGACTGAAGACTGAAAATTTGATTTTTAAGCACTAACGTGCATCAGCCCCGTCCTGATAAAGAGGGCGGGGCTGACAGTCAAAGCTTTCGTTATACGACGCATTTAAGCCGTGATTAAATGCGATTACCTCGTGGACTTTACCGCGGGCTTTCAAATTGTGATTTGCTGAAAAGTTGGCTTTTACGCATTCTTACTTTTCTTCCCCCAAAAGCAAGTCATGGTTGGAGCTTCTATGTTCGCGTTTACTCTGTCATTCTATTTCGCTCACGGTGACAAGATAAGCGCGAACGTAGATGTTTCCTAAAAGCAAAGAGTTTATTTGTTTTGTTTTTTTATGACTTCGCACTTGCTTCACCTCAACGTGTCATCCTGAGCGGAGTCACAACGCACGTATTTAATTGAAGCGAATTAAGAATATCTTGTGACGCAGTCGAACTTTCCGTGAGGAGAGCAACGAACCGAGCGGAAAGCAACGAGCAACGCGAGGCAGGGATCTACTAACGGCTTTCGATAACCTTCTTTGCGCAAGTGTTACTTTTATATTGCTGAGGTAATGTAAGTTTTAAGCACAAAAGGGATAGCAATAAATCGAAGTAGATCCCTTCCTCACTCCGCTTACGCTCCGTTCGTCGCTTTTTGCTCGACTCGTCACTCGTCTCCCAAAAAGTTCGACTGCGTCACAAGGGAAAATAAGGCTATACCAATTTTATTCCTTCTTTGTGACTCCGCTCAGGATGACACGCTGAGGTGAAGCTACTGCGAACACATAAAAAAACATGATAAATTATCTATACGACAAATCACAATTTGAAAGCCCGCGGGGAGTCCTAAAGAGGTATGTATAGGCGAAAATCACGAAAACGGCGTAATAAACGACGAAACTAAAACGATATAGCGAATAGCCGTCTTAGCGGCAATTTGTGTTTTAGATGCTAAAAATTTAATAAAAGTATCTAAAACAAAAATCACCGTTCAGGCGGCTGTGCAGAGCTGCCTGGACATTAGTCTTTTGTAATAAATGTACAAAAGTACAAAGTTTAAAGAAAGGCAGTAATGCAAAATGAGAAAAAATCTTTCTAAAAAAACACTTTCCGCATTCCTCGCCATAGTAATGACCCTCGCCACCATGGCAGGAATGTTTACCTTCTCCGCAGGAGCGGAAACTACAGCACCTACGACGCTTCCCGATGGTAATGGAGTTATTACCGATTCAATCGTTGTTGATTCGTCTGAAAAGGCAGCTTCGGTCACTGTTCATGCTACAGCAGGAAATGCCAATAACGCTAAGATAGAATATAAGACTTTTACAGATGAAATGGATGAGAATTGGTATAATGCAGCTGGTATTTTGTTTTATCTTGATGCTTCTGAACAGACATTTACGGGTTCTTTGTATTTTAGATTAACGCTTGAAGTTGGAAGTGGTACCTATTATACTGCTGCGGATACTATTTCCGCTGCCAAGAAAGCTGCATCATTCCAAACTCATAGAAGCATTTATTCCAATAATTTGGGTTCGGCATATTTATATACTATGGCTGATGGTGAAAGTATATGGACAGAAAAAACTTGCGCGGGTCAGAACTTTACTTTTGCAAAAGGATTTTCAGGCTATGTTTATCTCCCATTTGAATATTTGAATTATTACGGATATAATGCCGCTGGTGTAACTAATCATAAAGCAGGCGCTTGTAGTTTTGCTGACGGTATAGAAATCTTAGCTAAGACAGAAGGACAGCTTGATCTAAAAAGAATTCTTCTTTATCATGCGAATTATGGTAAAAGCGGAACAAACGATGAATCATGTACATCTGTTAGCAATTTCCAATTTGTATATGACGATAATTTCATCGACGAGGCAAGCGTAACTCTTACCGATGATCTTTCCTACAACATCTATGCAAACGTTCCTGCGGCTTGTACTGATGCAAAGGTTACTTTTGCAATGAACGGAAATAACACCGAGGTTGTAGGTGTAAAGCAGGATGACGGTAGATACAAGTATACGCTTGACGGTATTCTTCCTCAGTTTATGGGAGACGATATTACGGCAACCTTTAGCGCTAAGGTAGGCGAAAAGAACGTTACCGACACGTATACCACGACCTTGCGTGACTATTGTGACGCAGTTCTTGCTAATGCAAATACTACAGAAAATACAGCTACGCTCGTTAAGTCCTTGCTTCACTATGGAGCAGAGGTTCAGAAATATGCGGGCTACAATACGTCCAAGCTTTGTAACGACGGTATTGACGCCGTTGAAAACGTTACGATAACGCCGAACGCTCACAAGAATAATGACGAGGCAGTTTGGCTTGCTCTTGGAGCGCGTCTCAACGGAACTATTACTTTGAAGGTAAAGCTTGCAATGCCCGAGGGCGCAACGAAGGTTACTTACACTATTGGCGAAAATGCAGCGGCAGAAGCGACTGTCGTTGACGGATACGCACTTATTCCAATTATGGCATATCAATTTGCGGAGGATATAACGGTTCAGTGTGTTGATGCTGAGGGAACTGCCGTTGGCGGTACGCTCGTTGTTTCATTCAACGCATATCTTAGCATGATTGATGCGGAAAATGCGACCGATCTTGCAAAGGCTATGATTAATTACGGCAGAGCCGCTGAAATCGTAAAAAAAAACTAATGAGTACACTTGCACAGTTGGCAATTGATGAAGGAATGTCATACGTTATTCAATTGCGTGATGGAAGCTTTATAATTATTGACGGCGGTACTAAAACGGATAATAACGAAAACGCTTTGTGGAATTATCTTGATGATAATAAGATAGGCGAGCGTCCCGCTATCGCTTGTTGGATGATAACCCACCCCGACCCCGACCATATAGCTCTTGCTAATAGCTTTATCGTCGAATATGCTTCTAAAATTCAAATAGAAAGCTTTGCTTATACCTTCCCGAAGTCGACTGATGTGAGAGTGTCTGAACAAAATGGACTTGCAATTCACTCTGAAAATTGGGCAACAGCAATGGCTTGTTTTCCAGACGCCACGGTTTATGATTTAAAGGCAGGGGACAAGTTGACGTTTGAGGATGTTGTGGTTGACGTGCTTGTAGATTCGTCCGTTAATACGACTACTCCAAAGACGGATATTGATATGAGAAACGATAGGTCAGCCGCATGGAAAATGACGTTTACGCAAGGAACTGCGGACATAAGCGATGATAAGACGTTTATGGTAGTAGGTGATTGCATGGATGATAATACAGCTTCGCGTACTGCGGCACGTTTGACTTATCTCGTAAATACCTATGGTGATGAATTAAAATCTGACGTTCTTCAGGCAGCGCATCACGGTGTAGCAGGTGGTAGCGCAACGTTCTATAATACGGTCGCTCCATCTATATCGTTGTTTTCAAGCACAGAAGCGAAGATTAACGGTGAAAATAGTACAGGCACGGTATGGAAGAACAAAGATTATAATTTAGCTTTGGCAGAAACTACGATATACTATATGGATAACATCGTCGTATTGAATATGTCCGATTTGAGTGTTGTAGGTTGAATAAAAAAGGAGAACTGATAGATGAAAGAATATTTTGCACCGCAAGTGCTTTTAATTGAGGTTAAAGATGTTATAGCAGCATCAGGTCCTGATGCCGCTCAGGAATTGCCGGAAGAGAATATCTAAAACGGCGGAGAGAAAATGAAATTTAAAAGTGTACTTATTATTGTAGTTACTCTCCTTGCTCTTCTTTGTATTGCTTCATGCGATGATGATAATATTGAGAATGAATCAATAGCTCATACAGCGCATGAGATTAGCACTTCTGATACGGAAAATAATTATACTCATGAAAACGAATCAGAAAGCGAATTAGAAAAGAAAACGGGAGAAGAGGGAATAGAATTACCTGCAATAAAGGTTCCATGACTTTTATCAAGGGGACTGCCCGTTTGGGCAGTCCCATCACGAAAACCACACGGGAGAAAACAAATGAAAAAACACGCAGAAAAGAAAGAAATATCAACGGACGTTCTCGTAATAGGCGGTGGAAGTGCGGGGTGCTTTGCGGCGATAAGCGCGGCAAGACTTGGCGCTAAGGTTCTGTTGATTGAAAAAAACGGAATGCTCGGAGGTACGGCAACGGCGGGAATGGTTAACTTTCCGGGGCTTTTTCATGCGTGGGGAAAGCAGATAATCGACGGTCCCGCATGGGAGGCAATAACGCGTTGCGTTGAGCGTGGCGGAGCAGTTCTTCCACCCTTCCCCTATAAAAGTGAACATCACAATATGCAACAGATTTTGGTTGATATTTTTACATATACCTGCGTACTTGACGAAATGTGTATTGAATCGGGTGTCAAGCTTCTTTTTCACTCGATGATATCTCAGGTGCGCGAAAGAAAAAACGGAGTATCTGCCGTTGTGACTACGAAGGACGGACCTTTGTACGTCAACGCAAAAAAACTTATCGATACGTCAGGTGACGCGGATGCCCTGAGGCTTGCGGGCTGTGAATATAAGATCAGCGACCGCACGCAACCCGCAACTCTTATTAACGATTTGACGGGTTATGAGCCTGAGGATATCGACCGCGAGGCTTTTCACGAATATATAGAGCAATGCTATCGCGAGGGCAAGCTCACGCCCGAGGACTCTCAGGGCTTCGATATGTTTATGCGCGTGGAAAAAAAGCGTATTCATATGCACGTCAATTCAATTGACGCCCATACATCCGAGGGAAAGACCGCTCTTGAAATAGAGGCGAGACAGACCTTGGCGAGAATTTTGAAATCGCTGTCGGGCTTTAAAGGGCTTGAAAATATTCGCGTGGCGCGTTGCGGTCATGAATGCGGCGTCAGAGAGACGGTACGCATAGTTGGCGAAAAGGAAATTACGGCGGAGGAATATCTTGCCGCTGAAATACGCGAGGATTCCGTATGCTATGCGTTTTATCCAATAGACTTGCATCGCGGTACGGATATAAAACAAATATTTATTGAGGACGGAAAGATACCAAGCATCTATTACGGAAATCTTGTTCCCAAAAATTCAAAGCATATGCTCATGGCTGGGCGCTGTCTGTCCTCAGACGCTGACGCAAACAGCGCGCTTCGTGTTCAGGCAAGCTGTATGGCAATGGGACAGGTTGTCGGCGTTGCCGCGGCAATATGTGTGAATAACGGTTATGACGTTTATAAAATTCCAATGACGCTGTTGAAGGACGGATTGCGCAAAATTGGCGCAATTGTACCTGAAATATAAAAGGGGAGAGAAAATGTATTTGGAGCTTATTTCGGAAGCGGGAAATTTTTATAAGGTGAATTTTCATTGCCACACGGATCTGTCGGATGGGAAAATGACTCCAAGGGAGATAAAGGAGCATTATAAGTCTCTCGGCTATAGCGCGGTCTGCTTTACAGACCATGAGCTCCTCGTTCCCCATAATGATCTCAGCGACGACTCGTTTATTGCCCTTCACGGCTACGAGGTCTGCATAAAGCAAAAGCTTGACGTATCCTCGGGGTATTTTAAGCCGCTTTATCATCTCAATCTCATAGCAAAGTCGCAAGAGAACGTGACGATGCCGAAGTTTTTCAGAGACCATCCCACTCCCTTTGGCAACTCAAAGGAGCTGAGAGGTACGGCGACTAACTATTCCGAGTTGGTTGAAAAAACCGAGTACGATGTCGATTGGCTGAACGCTTATCTTAAGGACGTGGTTGACAGAGGCTTTATCGTAAATTACAACCACCCGCAATGGTCCTTACAGAATCGAGAGGACTATATTGGCTTGAAAAACGTACATTCTATTGAGGTCATCAACGGTAGCTGTTGGTATCTAAACGATAATACGTCGTTGCATTACGAGCGGATGCTCAGAGCAGGGATGCGTGTTTGCCCCACGGGAGGAGACGATAATCACGATATCGAAAAAACGGGACTTGCATGGACTATGCTCAAAGCGCCTGAGCTTTCGTATGAGGCGCTTATTGATGCGTATGAAAAGGGCGATTGCTACGCTTCTGAGGGACCTGAGATATACAGTCTGGTCCTTGACGGAGATAAAATCAAGATAAAAACCTCTCCCGCATCGGCTATTACCTTGCACTGCGAGGGACGGCACGGACAATTCAAGGCCTCAAGAACCGAAACCTACACCTATGCGGAATTCGATTATATTCCCGAAAAGTTAGGCTCATATTTCAGAATAGAGGTCAGAGACAGCCAAGGCTATAAAGCGTATTCAAACGCATATTTTATTGATGATATACAAAAGA
>JAFTXE010000065.1 GCA_017461745.1 Clostridia bacterium
CGCTAAGCTGTGGCGTGAAGGCTTCGCCTTCTTCGGGGTATACGGTCACAACTCCGCCCTCGCAAATAACAGTAGCTTTTTCAAAATCAACCTTGTAGGATGCCGAAAAACGTATTTTGCCCGCCGTCCAACATCCGTTGGCTGTCACGGGAAGGTCTCCGTAATAGAGCGCGGTCTGAACTATATCGTATCTCGTCTTGCAATCCTTAGCCCGACAGCTTACCGCTTCGGGCTCGCCGAAAAGATATCTGACTATATCTATATCGTGAATATGTATATCCGTAATTGCTCCGCCGCTACGCTCGTAGTCCATGAACCAATTTTCCCAGCTCCACATAGGCTGCGCGCTGTTTCTCTCAAAGAAAGCTCCCAATACCTTTCCGTAACGGTTGTCGTCAATACATTCCTTTAAATATACGTATTCCTTAAAGAAGCGCAGACACTGCGCTATCATGAAATGCTTGCCTGAGCTTTTCTCTGCCTCAAGCATTTTTTCGCAATCCTCACTGTTAAGCGCCATAGGCTTCTCGCACAAAACGTTATATCCTCTGTTAAGCATATCTACCGCCATTTCGCAGTGCAAAAACGAAGGAAGGCAAATATCGATAATATCTATTTTTCCTCTGAAAGCATCTTTTCAAGGTCAGTATAGCAGTTATAATTTCCCTTTCCCGACTCCGTAGCGTCAATATTCGTGGCAACGTTTGCCGTAAAGGCTTCTTCGCGTATATCGCATGCCGCCACAAGCCTTGCTTTTCCTTCCTTTTCAAGCTTATCGTATCCCTTTTTATGAGCCTTGGCAATGCCGCCAAAGCCTATTTATAGACCACACCGATGTAAGTGGTAACGATATCCGTCTCCAGCTATTTTGCAAGGTCGAGTATCCTCTTGGATTTTTCTATGAGTTCGGGATTATTTTCGGGTCTGAAAAAGCCCCTTCCGATGTCTTCGCAAAGAGCGGAAAACTTAAGTCCGTTAGACTTAACAAAACCAAGAAGCTCCCTTCTCTTTTGTGGGGTAAGGCTTTCGGGTGAATTTTCACCGCTTGTGCTATACATCTGTATACTGTCCGCTCCTAGCTCAGCCGCTTTGCGTATAGTCGTGTAGGTATCAGTACGGAATGAATCAATAATTACGCCTATTGGAAATCTGTTCATTTTTATTCTTCCAAATAGAATAGTGATATTACTTATTGTAACACATTTCTTCGTTGATTGCAATAATGTAATGACGATTATTTTTTCACATTATTTTTCACAATTATTTTTTCTGTCCGTACTTATACAAGAAGAAATCGTGGAACTTAGCGCAGTCCTCGTCGGATATCATAACAGGCTCACCGAGACTCTGCACGTCTATCCATATCTGTGCTGTTTTTTCAAGTACCGTTGCCGCTACCAAAGCTTCCTTGAGATTTCTTCCCATTGCAACAGAGCCATGATTTGCAATAAGCGCACCCATTCTGTCTCTTATCGCTACCTCAACTGCGTCAGCCATTTCGGGTCCGCCGGGGAAAGTGTAATCAGCGCATCTTATATCTCCGCCAAGTATCTGCACCTGATCGTCGCAAATGGGGGGGATTCCCTTTCTCGTTACTGCCACTGCTAATGCCTTTGACGAGTGCGTATGTACTATTCCGTTTACCTCGGGGCGAGTAAGAAGAAGCCTTGCGTGAAGCGGCACTTCAATCGTAGGCTTGAGGTCACCCTCATACTCCTCCGTTTTCATATTTACTATAACCATCTGGTCGGGAGTAAGCTTGGAATAATCCATACCGGAGGGAGTAACTACCATATAGGTATCGTCAATACGTCCCGCTATATTTCCCCAAGTTCCCGCGGTAAGTCCGCCTGCCGCCATTGCCTTTGCCGTCTCACATACCTCAATTTGCATCTGCTTTGCTTTTTCTGCGTTCATTATATTTTCTCCTTTTCCTTTGCTTATTTTATACGTATCTGTAAAGTAATTTTTCGTTGTTTATAAAGCGGCGTATCTCCCCTACTATCATCTTGGTATGGTTGGTCATAACTGCCTCTGCCGCACCCGCAATATGAGGAGTTATAACTACGTTATCAAGCTCACATATGTACGGGTGGTTGCTTACTATAGGCTCTTTTTCATAAACGTCGAGCGCCGCTCCCGCTATTCTCTTTTCGCGAAGCGCCTCTACGAGCGCCATCTCGTCAAGTATCGCACTTCTTGAAGCGTTTATAAAATATGCTGTCGGCTTCATGCACGCTATCATTTCCTTGCTGATACAGCCCTCGGTCTCGGGAGTCACCTTCAAGTGACAGCTTACGAAATCCGCCTCACTCATAAGCTGCTTGAGAGACAGCGCCTTACGCACTCCAAATTCTTCAACGTCTATCTCACCAACGTAAGGGTCATATATAAGAAGCTCCATTCCCATAGCTCGTGCAATACGACCTACGCGTCTGCCTATGCTTCCGTAGCCTACGATGCCAAGCGTTTTTCCACGAAGCTGTGTTCCTTGAAATACGCTGTAAGGAGCATTCTCTCCAACTCCCCAGAAAACGTCGGGACGCAAGCCGTCCTTTGTTTTCTTCTCGGTTTCGGGCGGTACGGTATACTGTCCTGCCTTAAGCGCCGCATGCGCCATAGGTATCTTTCTCGCAATTGATATCATAAGACCAATGGTAAGCTCAGCCGTCGCGTCGGAATTTCGTCCTGGGGTAAACAGAACGGGGATACCTCTCTCCTTTGCCGCCGTTATATCAATATTTACGGGGGTTGCTCTGGTGCAAGCTATAAGCTTGAGGTTCTTTGCGTTCTCGATTACTGCGCGGGTTATATCGTCAAAGGTAGTTACAATAATATCCGCGTCACCCGTGCGAGCGATAAGCTCGTCCTCGGTAAGATTAGGAAGTCCCAAAGCCCAACCTCCTATTTCGATATTGCCGTACTCATAAAGCGGCTCAAGCTCCGCAGGGTCATACTCTGCCGAAAAAAAGATTTTCATTTTTTATTCTCCTTTTAAATTATTCACGAAAAAAGTGATTTCCGCTCTCAAGGGTCTGTTTATACCCTGACGGTAACGTAAGATATGCGGTCACTCCAAAAGGAACGTATATCTCGTAATAAACTTTTTCTTCTTTATAACACCAATGCACGCGTATCTTTCCGTTTCTTGTCTCTATACTTGCATCGGCAAAGCCAAGGCGCTCATCGGGATGAGGCGCAATGGATACGCGTTTATATGCGGGATAATTTTCCATAGTCTTTATTCCGCAAGCGACGCCGAATATCCAATCAAGGACTGCTCCGTATGCGTAATGATTGAAGGAATTCATCTCCGTGCTCCAGAAGCTTCCGTCCTCCTTTATGCTGTTCCAATGCTCCCACATGGTAGTCGCTCCGTGGCACACGGAATATAGCCACGAAGGACTCCTTTCCTGAAACAGTAGCTCATAGGCGATATCTGTATAACCGTTATCCGACAGTGCGTGTAAAATATACGGAGTTCCTATAAATCCCGTACTCATTCTCATTCCGTATTGTTTGATAAGCTCGACGAGCTTGTCGGCAAGCGCCTTTTTCTCGTTCTCCTCACAAAGTCCGAAATGAAGTATAAGAGCAATACCCGTTTGAGTTATACCGTGACCGCAAGCGCCCTCTTGCGCATGAAACGAAGGTGGCGGAAGCGTGAACGGGATATCCTGCTTTGGCATACCGTCCTGCATAAAGTACTCACGGAATGCGCTGCGCACCTTTCCATAAAGCTCACGGTATTCGGTCATATCCTCGCCCAAAACCTCTCCTGCTTTTATAAGCAAGCTTGTTGAATACGCGAAGTATGCCGAAGCTATCATATCGGTAGACGTTGCGCCGACGTAGGAATCCTCACCGCCGTCGATGGCAAGCCAATCTCCGTAATGGTTGCCGTCAAGCCAAAGAAATTCTTCTCTGCCCGCGCTATGCATATAATCCACCCATTTTTTCATCATTGGGAAATGCTCACGCAGAAGCTCGCGGTCTCCGTAATTGACGTACAAGCCCCAAGGTATTATGCAAGCTACGTCGCCCCACCCTGCCGACACTCGATTTCTCGGCACTTTAAGGGCTGCTGGGACAACACCTATAACCGAGCCGTCCTCTCTTTGCTCAAGAGCCACGTCGCCAAGCCATTTCGTAAAGAATTTTTTTACGTCGTAGTTTATAGCGCCTGCGCCAAAGAACACCTGCGCGTCTCCCGTCCAACCAAGTCTCTCGTCGCGCTGAGGACAATCCGTGGGAACGTCAAGATAATTGCCCTTCTGTCCCCACAGAATATTGTGATACAGTTGATTTATCTTGTCATTTCCGCAAGAAAAATATCCCGTCCGCTTCATGTCCGAATGAATTGCTATGGCGCAAAAGCCGTCTGCCATTATCTGCTCAAACGGATACTCGCAAAGCTTTATATATCTGAAGCCTTGGAAGGAATACTGCGGCTTGAAAACGTCATCGCCGCCACTGCAAACGTAGGTCATTTCATTGCGCGCGGTACGGTAATTTTCGTTATAGAAATTTCCGTCCTTGTCCAAGACCTCCGCGTGCTGAATAACTATTCTGCTTCCGCGCGGGGCTTTTATTTTCAGCTCAACGTAACCCGTAAGATTCTGACCAAAGTCTACTATCCTTTCCCCCTTGGGAGTGATAAACGCCGATATGGGAGACAGTCGCTCCTGCTCGGTTATCCATTCGCCCACCTGCTCGACGAGTCGGGTGCTTACGTCTGACGGTATTGCTTGTCCAACAAATTCAACGGGGACGGTCATATCCACGGTCTCACCGTGATATATTTCTGCAAAGGTCACGCGTGAGGTGTATACTCTCCAACTTTCATCAGTAATTATGATCTCCCGACTCCCATCCTCAAAGCGTATCTCTACTGTGGCTATAAGGGACACGTGGTCAGCTGAAAAGTGATTTGTTCCGAGATAACCTATGTATCCTACCGCCCAGCCTTGACCCACGCCTATCTCAAGGCAGTTATCCTCGCCGATAAGCTCGGTTATATCGTAGGTCTGGTACTGCACTCTGTTTTTATAGCTCGTCCAACCTGGCGCAAGCACTCCTCTTCCTATCTTTTTTTCGTTAAGATAGGGGGTGTAAACTCCCATGGCTGAGGCGTATAGCGTTGCGGAGGATATTTTCTTATTCACAGTAAAATTCTTGCTGTAAATAAATACTGCCTGCCCCGCGTCTCGCGGTGATGTTATCCATTTTGATAAATTTATCATATTAACTCCCAAAAATCAATAGAACCTTACACTGTCCGTAGTCCTGCGCTTGAGGTCTAATACCTCACCGTTGATCATAGGACCCTTAGTCTCTGCTATTATATAATTACTTATAGCCGACTCCGAGGTTATATTCAAATCCCTAAAGCCCCAGAAGGAATTTTTAACGTCCGACATATTTATGGTTTCGGGGATTGCCGTATAATAAGTATAGGAATAATTTCCCGTCTGCGCTATTCTCTTTCCACCGTAATCGTTGCCAAGCTTTATTACAGAGCATTGATGCGTATGCCCCGCAAACAGCCCCTTGATTCTCTTTTCTCCCTTGAGAAGCGACTTGAATGCATCAGTCTCCTGCTTGGTATCAAACATATGAGCCACGAGCCAGACCTTATCGCAGTCGGGATATTTCTCCATTTGCTCCTTGACGTAGTCCACGTCGGTGGGAGTATAGTCGGGGTCACCCGTTCGGTAAGGCTCAAGCTTACTGTTGTAATTGTCAAGGCAGATAAACAGATTTCCCTTCATCTCAACCGTAAACTGTCTGTCGTTGCCCGTCATTTGCTTCCACTGACTATTACTGAACTGCTCGTGATTGCCGGGGAGTATATACACGGGAATTTCCTCGGGAAGCTGTGAGACGTAATTCTCAACGAACGATTTGGTCGTGCTGATCCCTTGGGTAGTATAAGAGCCCTTATCGCTGTAATGGTCAAGAGAAGTATCTCCCGCGATTATAATAAGGTCAATGGGTGCGCTTTCATGTTCTTTTTTGATGGCGTTTACCCACCATTTCATTCTCAGGTCACTAGTAATGCCGTACCACGTATTGACGTTGGTATGATGAACATCTGAGGTAATAAGAACTCGAAGCTCACCGTCGTCGCTTTCAATCAGCTCACTGTCGGGTATTTCCGTATTACTTTGCGTAACGCTCTGTTCCTCGGTATCCGTTGTTTCCGAGTCGCCGCAAGATATGCAAAGCAAAAGCATTATCATAGCAAGCGTTATGCAAAGACTTCTTTTTAAAATATTTTTCATTAGTTTCTCCGATTTGTGTAATTACAGTAGCTTGCCGTTCTCAACTGTCAGTGTGGTTTCACCATTAAGGTCATATATAACCGTACCGTCAGTTTGCGTAAGGAAGGAAATAAAGGTTATTTCGTATACGTTGCCGTTCTTAAAGCCCCTCATGTCAACGGCGTATACCTGCTCGCCTTCACCAGCCTCTACGACGTTTGCGCCCAGCACAAATCTGTCGTATACGTTTTGCGTAATATAAGAGGTGTCAAGGAGATATTCGTTCGCGCCCTGAAGCTTAATCGATATCTCTATTCCCGCATTTTTATAGTCCTTCAGATCGTCTACCGCAACCGTTCCTATAAAGCGAACGTCATAGCCCGTGGCAGTGGTATTGAAATGCCAATGCTTCATGGACACCATGGAATCGTAAACTACCTTGTGTATAGTTCTGCGCTCGTTTCGTATGATGACGCCCTCGGGAGCATAGCTTTCCTTGTAATACGGCTCAAGATCGCCCGTATCTGCGAGTATATATTGGCTATACGCGGAATCCTCAGTGATAACAAGCTCACGGAAACCCCAGAAGGAGTTGGTTACGTTGATTACGTCCTGCTCAAAATCGTTACCCGTAGGATACGAATCAAAATTGCTGATTGAAAAGTTACCGCTCTTGGCAAGCGTCTTGCCGCAGAAATCAACCACCTCGCACTGATGCTGATGTCCAGCAAAAAGTCCCTTTATTCTGTCGTCGTTCCGAACGAGACTATTAAACTCTTCGCTTTCCCAAGACTCTTGAATCCAGTGACCTATAAGCCAGACCTTGTCGTTTGGATACTTCGCCATCTCAGCCTCTATAAACTCAACGTCGCTCTTCGTATAAGAGGGGTTACCCGTTCTATTTGGTTCAAGGTTGTCGTTGAAGTTATCGAGGCAAATAAAGAGATTGCCTTCCATTTCTACGGAAAACTGTCTGTCGTTACCCGTAAGCGTTTTCCACTGTTCATTGCTGTACTGCTCGTGGTTACCTGGCATTATGTATACGGGAACACCATCTGGAAGCTGAGAAACGTAATTTTTAATAAAAATATCCGTTTCACTCGTTTGTCCGTTCGAAGTGGTATAAGTTCCTTGCTGTAGGTAATGGTCAAGCGATACGTCGCCCGCGATTATTATGAGGTCAAAATTGCCGTTATTTTCATGCTCGTAATTTACGGAATCAACCCACAACTGTACTCTGTCTGAGTTTTTGACACCATAGTAAAGCTTGTCATCCGATGGATATCTATAGTGGATATCCGAGGTTATAAGTACGCGCAGCTTTCCGTCGTCCTCATTTTCTGTGAGATCAGTGCTCTGTACTATTTGCCCGACGCTCTGCGCAACAGGCTCGGTGCTTTGTGCCACGGGCTCGGAGCTCTGAGGCTCAGGTGTCACCGTCTCGGCGTATACTCCGACGGGAATACTGCAACCGAGAAGCATTGCAAGCGCCAAAGCAAGTGTCAGTATGCGAATACACGATTTTGCTTTTCTTATCATAAAATTCTCCTTTACCACATCAAGACCGCCGAGGCCTCGGCGGTCTTGACATTGACTAAATCCGAGTGAGAGTCACTCAGTCTTCTTTTTTACGCGTAGCTACTACTGCCGCGCCTGCGGTTGCCATAACTGCCACTGTGCCTGCGCCAATAGCACCGCCGCAACCTTTATTTTCTGTAGAGAGTTGCAATTGGGGTTCAGTCGTATCGGCAACGGTAGCTTCATCGGTTATCGGTTCTGTAGCTATGTTCGTATCAGTATCAGTGTCGGATACGGGTCTGCTCTGTGAAAACAACCAAGTATACAGAGTAGGCGTTGGATATACTGCATCCCAGATATTGTGTCCAAAATTAGCCATCGGATTATACTTGATTTTGGTCGAACCAAGCTCTTTAAGAGTATTCACCATCTTTTCAGTTCCTTGATACGGAACCGTAGGGTCATTCAAGCCGTGGAACGTCCATATAGGCATATCCTTGATAAGTTCTGCCTTTCGGTAGTCAGCGCCACCGCAGAGCGGAACTGCCGCCGCCCACATTTCAGGATGACGAATTATTATATCCCACGTTGCAAAGCCACCCATTGAAAGACCCGTAACGTACCAGCGGCTTTCATCTGTAGAGTAATTTTCCTTGATATCACCCAAAAGATCTACGACCGCCCGCATATGCACAGATTCAGGGATAAGCTCTGTAGAATAACTACATCCGTCAACCCAGTTTGGTACGTCTACCCACTTTGCCGTATCGGGATTAAGTAACGGGCATTGCGGAGCAACGACTATACTCTGCGCTACTTTTCCGTAAGAGCTCGTAAACATTGCCTGCACGCCTGCGTTGAGCTGCGATTCATTGTCGTTTCCTTTCAGTCCTGCTCCTTGAAAGAACAGAATAAAAGGATATTCCTTTTCCTCACTGTAATCCTCGGGCAGATATATTCTGTAATTAAGCTTATATCCGTCCTCTGTTACGTGTACTTTCTTTTCAAATATTTCCTGAACGTTCACTGTATTCGCGTATATATGCATTGGCAAGCTTAGCAAAAGCATTGCAAGCAACGTAAGCAAGCATATAATCCTTTTTTTCATATTATCGTACTCAGTCTTCTTTTTTTCGCGTAGCCACAACTGCCGCACCTGCAACAGCTATAATAGCTATCGCGCCTGCGCCGATAATGCCGCCGCAGCCCTTATCTTCTTCAACCTTTTCGGTTACTGCATTGGTTTCAGCTTTGGTATCGCTTGTTTCGGGAGCTTGGGTTTCGGTCTCATCGTTATTATCGCTTTGGTCGGGGGTCTGGTTAGCATCGCCACTGGGTGTCTGATTGTCAACGACGGGAACGTCGGTGCTTCCCAAAAGAAGCGTTACAATGCTCGTAGGAATAGCTACCACTACGTTCTTGTCTTTATAATACTCAACTTCAACGTCGGTAACCGTCCAATCAGCAAAAACGGGATACATAATCTTAAAGGTGTCCTTCGAATACTTCACCGTCTCACCCTTGATGAGATATTTAAAGCTTGACTCAAAGTTAGCCTTTTCGTTGTCCGTAAGAGCTGTCGTGCTGTCTGCGCATTCCTTGCTATAGAGAAGAGAGCCGCCATAATAAACGAATACATCCATTCCCTGAGGATTATCAAGTACTACCGCGGGCTGCACATCAAAAGCGCTTACGCCGTAGCAATCGTAAAACTCGTGCTTTGATTTATTAGTACCCTGTCCACCCTGTCTATTAAGGGTTGCAAAGTCACCCGCTACTAAGTTGTCGTCGTTCTTTCCGAAGGAGATACAACGAGTGAACTTGGTGTTTGCGTCGCAAAGGCCTACAAAGCCCGTGCCACGCTTACCACCCTGAGAAATATCACCTATAAACGCGCAATCGGTAAATTCAGCGTATGCATTCTCGTTTGTATGCTGCGCGATAAAACCTGAGCCCTGTCTGGTTCCTATACAGGTAGTATCACTTACGCAGTTCTTAAAGGTTACGCTCGCATTTTTGTTGGTATAGCCGATAAATCCACCGGGACGCATATTATTAGAGGTTTCAACTGTGGAGTCAATATAAACGTTCTCAAAGCTGGTGGCATTAGAAGCCAATACCGCGATACCGCCCGCCATGGAATCGGTAGTTTTTACAGAGCTATCTAAAATTCGGAGGTTCCTTATAGTTGCACCGTTCAGCTCCTTGAAAATTCCAAGCTGACCTGCTCCTTCGATTTTGAGGTTTTTGATGCAGTTTCCGTTACCTTCAAGAGTACCCTTGAAGGAAGCGACCATGGTCCATGCAACGCCTGTCATATCAATGTTTGCGTCGATGCTTACGGTCTTACCTGCATACCACTCATACCATCCTGCCATACCTGCGAACGCCAGCATATCGCTTGCGTTCTCAATGTGGAACACGCCATTTTCTTCCTCAAAGTCCTCCGAGGGAAGAACCTCATCGGCAGATGCGGTGAATACTGCCATGGAAAGCAGCATTACTATGGTCATAACCATTGCGAGTGTTCTTGTTAAAAGCTTTTTCATTGTTGTGTTTCCTTTCTTGTTTTAAAAATTTATATTAATAGCTTACGGAATTGCAGATATGGCGGTCAAGCTTGACGGGATTTCCGTCTACCGTCGCTATATCGTTTTCAGCTATTATATAATCACTGTAAATTTCGTCAGCGCTTATCACAAGCTCTCTGAAGCCCCAAAACGATTTTATAACGTCGTCGGGGTCGTCGCTTGGAAAAGGCGTATACCAGCTATAAGAGAACTGTCCTGTCTGAGCTACCGTTTTGTTTCCGTATTCCTTGCCAAGCTCAATAACCGAGCACTGATGAGCGTGTCCCGCAAACAGTCCCTTTATTCTCGGCTCTTCCCTAACGAGACGCTTGAATTCGTCACTCTCGTTCTTTGCGTCAAAATAGTGAGATATCAGCCACACTCTGTGATTTGGATATTCCGCCATTTTGGTTTTAACGTACTCAACGTCAACGGGCGTGTACGCGGCAAGCTCTCCGCGGAAATTCGGTTCAAGGTCGGTACAAAAGGTATCGAGTATAATAAATAAATCGTTACCCAGCTCAACTGCGCCCTGTCTTGAGTTACCCGTGTAAGCTTTCCATTGCTCGTCACTGTATTGCTCGTGATTACCCGCGCCTATGAAATAAGGAATTTCGGGAGGTAATTGAGAAACGTATTTCTCCATGAACTCCTTGGTGTTACTTATTCCCTTCGACGTATAAGAGCCTTGCAGGAGATAATGGTCGAGAGACGCGTCTCCCGCGAATATCAGAAGGTCAATGGGTCTGCGCGCGTGTTCTTCTTTTATTCGGTCTACCCAAAGCTGAACTCTGTCCTCACTAAGCACGCCGTACCACTTCTTTTCTTCGGTGTGGTGAACGTCCGAGGTTATAAGTATTCTGTATTCCTTGCCCTCAACGGCTTTGTTAGTCATGATCTTCTCCTTGGTTGCGCGTAATTGTTTCTTTATAAATTGGTAGATAATTTGTGATTTATCGGGGGATGCGGGGATGCGATTTCCGCTTTTTTGAAAAAAAGCTTGGCAAAAAACTTCCTTGCAGGGTTGTAGCCCGACCAAGCTATTCTTAGAATTATATATGTTTAATCGGGCTACAACCCTGCAAGAAAGCTTTTGTTACGAAGCGTAGCGAAGTTTTTTTCGAAAAGCGACAACGCGTCCCTCGCCTCCCCGACAAATCACGATAAATTCCCCGTTATTATTCTCCCGAGGCTAAGGTTTATGGGGGGTAACATAGCCAACGGGAGAATAATTGGGTACGAGTTAGTATAGGTTAATAAATTGTCAGAAGCTTCCGCCGATAGGGGTATTACCCGTTCCGCCGCCTGCGAGCACGGAACCGTGAACGTCGTCACCCGGGACGTCGCCGATATTGCCGCTACCGAATATGTCAACCATTATATCGTCCTTGGTAATACCAAGCATATAAATATCGGGTGTAGAATATTTTTTCATGATTTCTAACCTCCTTTATTCTGCAATCGCACCGTTTTCAACGGTGATAGTGGTTGCTCCGTCGTAGTCATAGATGTCTACGCCGTTGTACGTTGCGTACGCTGTAAAGGTAACCTCATAGGTAGAGTCCTTTTTAAAGCCACGCATATTAGCTCCGAAGAGATAAGTTCCGTCCTCTGCTATAATAGCGTCCACACCGTCTACGTCGGTATACATCGAGGTATATACTGCGGTGCTGTTGTACTTCTTAGCGTCAATGAGAACCTCATCCTCTGTTCCCTTAAGAGTAACGGTTATCTTGATACCAACGTTATCGTAAGCCGCAAGATGAGCTGCGTCCTCCTTGATAGAGCCTATGAAACGAACGTCAACGGTATCGCCGTTGTCCTTAACGTGCCATTGTTCCGCGTTAACGGGGCTTTCGGAAATAACCGTACGTCCAAGCATGGTCGCAACAGTCGCGGGCAATATCTCGGGAATGGTAAGGTCTGTTCCGTACGTAACAGTTTTGGTAGTAACTACCCACTTGTTAGCCGCAAGTTCGGGGCAAAGTGCCTTGAAGTTAGCTGCGGTGAGAATAGATCCTTCGGAATTTGCAATCGTTGTAATATCAGCTGTTATTGTATTTTTATCTTGACCATGTTTACCGTACGTCGGATGTGCATTTACCGCTGCATAACAGTCTGTAGCCGTCACGCTACAAACAGTCCCACCCGAAACATTATTAACAGAATAGAACAAAGCACCGTAGTATCCCACGGCAAGATTAGCTGTACTGGGTTCTTTTGCCAATACCACACATCTCGTAAGCGAAGCTCCACCTTGCATATAACCAATCATAGGAGACGAATATTTTTTCATTCCTGTGGCGTTACCTGTAAATGCGCAATCCGTCATAGTGACCGTGCTGGCATTAGCCACTTTTCCTATAAATCCTCCGCTTCCGCTGTCAGTACCGGTTATGCTTCCCGCAAATACACTGTTTATTATTTCAACAGTAGCTCCTGCTTCTACGGTAGCAACAAATCCACCCGCACTATAAGCGGTCGTAGATATAGTAGATTCGTTCACGCAATTTTCAATGTGTACCTTTGCGCCTGCATTATTTTGACGGCAAACAAACGCAGCAACGTTCGATGACCCGTTTATAGTCATATTGATATAAATATTTTTAAAGTTAACCGTATGATTGCCCAACGGTTGAAAAACAAAAATAGCAAACTGTGTACCGCTGGCCGTACCCGTTACCTTCAAATTTTGAAAGGTAGCATTGACCGCAGCATTTGTATACATCGAATCTGTCAAGTTCAAATTTATAGTATGTCCCTGACCGTCAAGAGTTCCTCTGAAAGATGCAACTCTCGTCCATGACCACGAAGCTTGCGTCATATCAAGATCAGCATTAAGTATGACCTTTTTTCCAGTATACCAATTGTTAGTTTGTGAATCATCGTGAAACGCCTTGAAATCGTCAAGATTGTCAATATAGAATGCGGTAACGCCTTCTCTGGTTTCTTCAGCCCAGTTTTCAGTTTTCGTTCCTGTGTTACCTTCATTCTGAGCAGCAGGCACAGACGCAACCGCAGGCTCGTTTTCATTCGTCGTAGCAAAAACGCTATACGCCGCAAACGCGGATACTATCATAAGGGTCGCGAGGAAAAGCGCAAGTGTCTTCTTAAAAGTTTTCATGTTGTTTTCCTTCCTTTATTATATAGTTTATTTTATCAACCGTTTCGGTCAAATTCCTGTAGTAGCTTATTCAACAAATTTTCGGTTGGCTTGGTAAACATCGCCGTTACCGACTTAAGACTGGAGCTTGGCGCTCCACCCGTTCCCGTGAGTTTATCTCTTAATTTAGTAACGGGATTTCCCATGGGATGTGAATAAAAGCTTCCGAAATTATAGGAAATGCTCTCGATTATCGTCTCAAACAGCATCGCCGTGTTCTCCGAGCTTGCGTATCTCAGCTTATACGACCTCTCGTAATATACAGGGCGTATGGTATGATACGAATACTCCGACAGCGTTTCAAGCGTTGCCGTTGCAAGTCCCAGCCTACTTCCTAAATTATTGGGAAGTGCCATTACCGTAAAGCCGTCCTGAGGTGTGGTTCTATACTCCTGATCCTCGTTCAATTTGGGCAGAGGGAGTATTCCATAGTGGAGCGTTGGGTCAAGAGCAAAGGTCTTTGCCGCGTTCAACATTCCAAAGCTGAACAACGACCTCTTTTCAAAGAACGCCTGCTCTGAATAATAGTTGGTCGTCTCACCGTAGTAGGTTTTGTCCGAAACCGTTCCAAGATATACTCCGTCCGTGTTGTACATCAGATTGTATATTGCCTCAAAGCCGTCTGCCGCCGTACCGTCCGACCAAGCCATTTTTATATTACCGTCGTTATCAAACTTGGTTACACTGATACCTACAGCCGACATCATCGCGTCAATACACATCGAACCGCCGTTGAAGAACAAGCCGTAGAAATCTCCCTTAGTTCTTCCGTCTACGTTGTCAAGCTCTCCGTACACGTTCTTGATGAGAGTCTTCATATACTCAATAGTCCACTCACCGTCAAGCGCTTTGGTATAGATATCGTCGGTTATCTGCCAGGTTTTCAACTCGTCTTCATTAAAGAAGATTACGGGCGTACGGTCGGTAGCTCCAAGAGTTACGTCTCCAACCGCGAAATACAGCTTATTCTTGTACGCCGTGTTAGTGACGAACGATTGGTTGTACCATACGATATCCGAGGAAATGTAGTTCTCCTCATGCTCCGTATTGAGATCGTAGAACAGTCCCTCAGACGCAAGCGTTGCGGTATAATAAGCGTTACCTGCTATCAGATCCACTCCGCCTTCGCCAGCCATTATCATATTTCGGATAATGTTTTGATATGCTCCAGCCGTGTTCTCCTCTCGGATTATGTAGTTGAACTTGATGCCGAGTCTCTCCTCGGTTTGAAGGTTTCGGTCAACTATCGCCTTATCAAGCTCTGCCGTGGCGTCTTCTATAACGAACTCAGGCTCGCATAGCAGCGGCATAATGAAGTTGACTTCCGCACCTTCAAAATCAATATCCTTCGGCACCTTTGATACGGGTCCACTTTCAACGGTGTCCACCGTATCGGCTGACGTTTCCACTTCTTCGTCCTTAGCGCATGAGACGACGCTCATTACCATAATGAGAACGAGAAGCAGGCACGTTAGCCTTATGAAAACATTTTTCATTTGTTTTCCTCCTTTTCGCTAAATTCTGCACAAAGCAGTTAATTTCTTTTATAAGATTTGGTGAATTTTGTCTTTTTTAGACAAGCCACCTCTATCCACGCTATAATTCTACCACAAAACCGAAAGCTTTTGAATACCCTACAAGGAGCAGAATATACCATTATGAGAACTATCCAAAACAATCGTGGTGTGATTGCACAAACCAAGCAAGTAAATTTTTATCAATTTAAACAAAGGTGTTATTAAAATATAAAATAGGGCTAAGCTCTGTTGCCTTAGCCCTGTTGTTATTTATTCATCCAAAAACATCATTCCGTTTTTATCTTTATTTTGTTCCTCAAGAAACTGAGCTTCCGTTATCTGCTTCCGTCTGTCCGAGGGTGATATTGAAAAATATTTTGTATAAGCGCGTGAAAAATGGCTGTAATTAGAATATCCCGTAAGCTCCGCAATTTCTGCTATACTGTAATTCGTGCTTCGCAAATATTTATCCGCGCTCTGCATTCGCACCGCAAGTATGTATTCCACAGGAGACATATTCTTATACTCCTTGAACATGGTATAAAGGTATCTTCTGCTTACAAAATAATGCTTGGCAAGAAAATCCACCGTTATATTCCCTTGCGAGCTTTCTATTCTCTGTAAGCACCTCTTGAACAATTGCTCGGGCATCTTTTGCTTATTTACCACGCTTGGCGCAATATAGGAATAAAGTGAAATAAGCTTGCCCTGCAAATATATTCCATTATCGCAGTGATTCGGAAAACGGTATATGGTATTATCAAACAAGTCTATTATGGATTGAATGTATTCCATATGACCAAACATCATTTCCTTGTCAATATACCCGCATGAGAGCAATGTGTTTATATGAAGCTCGTCGTTAGTCGTGCACCAATAAAACTCCGCCATCTCTTTCTTAGTTATGAGCGTCGTTGAGCAAGAAGAAGGCAACACAACAAAATCACCTCGGGAAAGCTGCTGAATGCCACAATTCATCGTTCCGTTCGCCATAAAAATTATCATCCATCTCTGCATGGATATTGTCATGTTATGATTTTGCTCAAAAACATGCTTTCCCATAGTATAAACAAGATATTTATCTTTCTCAAAGTTAGTAAAACTAATGACGTCCTGGTACGAATCATTTGGGTTAGGCTTGGGATAAAAAACGTCTACGGTGTTGGATGTTTGTCGCTCTTTTCCCAAGTAATGCCTGATATATGTTACAGTTTCCATACCTTCCCCTTTTATAAAATTTGATTTGTAAGATTACGCTGATATATTAATTATATCATTTTTTTAGGCTTTTGTAAACACCGCCGCTATAAAAAACAGTACCATTTAATTTGCAATTTGTACCATTATGAGAACGAAATGAAAATACTATTTGACTCATTTTATATACCTACAATGCCCGCTATTAATAAATTTTAATGATTTGTGCATTTTATGTTTCATTGCCATATTTGTATTTTCTTAAATTTGACTTATAGTATCAATAAAGCATCAAAAGAAAAAACGGCAGTTTTAAACTACCGAAAAGTTAGTAAAAGCAATCAAAAAGTGAGATAAATCAAGGGATTTCAACTCCACAGAGCCACTCCAAAACCGTGGGTCGCGGGTTGACGAAGCTAAATGTGTTCAGCGTATCTTCCTACCTCCCCCTAATCCCGCTCTTTTGTGCAGGATTAGGGGGAGAGGTTTCCGAATCGAAATTTACTAAAAAATCTTCTTTATTTATAGATCACCTCGCGCAAAACGATTTCTTCCGCACACGCCTTGATGTTGTTCATCTCGGCTACCCATTTGAGCGTATCAAAAGCTTTTAATTCTTCGTTTATTCCATGTTCTTTAGCAAATTCTCCAACAATGATTTTGAACATTGAATAGGCTTGCTCGTCAATTTCGTGAAGATAAGAATTAAGCTTTCCCTCTGTTAAAAGAGTGACGTATGTACTTTTGCAGTATTTCTTGATGTATCTGAGATGAAGACGCCCATATTTGCCGATGTAGTATTCGGTTTGTTCTGGTATTCCAAGCAAAGGATAATATAGCTCGCCACGAAGCTCGTATTTGATTCCGTCTTTAGTGATGTACTTTTCCATAATCATATTCCTTTCAAGTTTAATTTCTCTTGAAAACATAAGGCTTTGGCACGTTTGGAATATGTATGGATACTATCAATAACAAATGAGTTTCGTTATGAACATCCGTACCATGATGAGTGTCTGATTTAGATGCAGGCACGAAAAAACGAGAAAAGCGGAGATTTCGAGAGATTTCTCCGCTTTTTTCGACTCTGAAGTTTTTCGAAATTTCGTAGATGCATTTCCGCGCCGAGCACTGCTCGACGCATCTTTTCGGGTCTGTAGACAGATTCGAACCAGCGAAATGCATTTTTTGATATTTACTTTACGATACGCAACTCACCACCAAGCAATATGTATCCTAAAGACTCTGCAATTTTTCGAGATGGAATATTCTCCACTTGACATGCCCACAGAGCAAGCCGATTTTCAGTAACAACAGCTTGTGTAGCTGCTGAAGCGGTCATTTTACCATATCCGTTTCCTCTGTGTTCTAAGCGTGAAAACACCTGCATAGAGCATGTATTTTCAAATACTCCTTTGTTGGGTTTATAATAACTACAACTTATCATTCTGCCCTTATCGGTTATGCAGTACATAGTGCTATCAAAATTGTCATCAAGAATAAACCGTTCGTCCCCCCGGCAGATTCTTTCAATTTGATCAGAAGTATGCGAAATAAATGTGTCTTTGGTACAAACGTAATCCAACATATGAATGCAGTTATATTGGATATCCTGTAAAAATTCTTCGCTCGGCTCTAATAAAAATTCGCGAGGATCATAGCCTAATGAATCAAGTATTTCACAGTAAAACGAGGGCGAACAGAGTTTTTCTATAATATCATTTGCGTTAACATACTCTTGAATTGTTAAGACATGTTTTTGTTGTGTGGATACAAATGTTTTGCCTGCGTTGTGGATTATACGGATAATCTCGTTTCCATTTGATTGTGTAATCACGGTTTCGCCCAAAGGTATGCTTACATTGGTTCGCTCATAAAGTGAGTTGACCGAAAAATTTTCAATTTCATTTGAATAGTTGCGTGTTGTTTTCATGATTTTTCTCCTCAATAAAATAAAAATGGCGCCGATGAAATCGGCGTCAACATTTTATCCTAATTTGAGTTGAATCGAAAGCGGACAAAAATTATGCGATTTCATCGAAATATACTTTGGCATTTTGTCCACCTCCTTTTCCGAAGATTTATTACACGCTTATTATACCATATGACAGACTTATTGTCAAGACACATAAACCGTTGGTTGATAGAATCCGATCAAATACATGGGACTCGTTACAAGCATGGAGTTAAAAGCCCGGTAGACCGCGGATGCTTTTAACTCCCATCATCGCCAAAGAGATATTATACCCTCTGCAAAATAAGCGCGCATCTAAATCAGCCACACACGGTCTTGCATCTAAATCGGACACACGTCACAAATCCCCGAGGACTTGTCCTTGGGATTTACTTTTTCACTCTTCACTTTTCACTCATTTTGCAGGATTTTTGGCAAGTAAGAAGTAATAGTGAAGTGTGAAAAGGTAAGGACGCATTTCAATAATTTTAACCGTTCCGTTTGCTACATCATCAAAAAAGCAGCAGCGACCGCAGATTTTTTCATCTGCGGTCGCTCTTATAAATGTAAGCCTTTGCTTTTAATCCCAGCACCTTCAAGTAGCCTGTGGTATCTTCCCCTGAATACATTGGATTTTGTATATTAAGTGATAACCACTATCTCGGCATCGACAAGAGGCAGAATATTACCCTCTATTCTCTTGCCGTTAACGGTTATCTCCTTTACACTTGTTCCATTGTTTACATATTTTATATTATAATTAAATCCACGGAATTTCTTGGTTATCTCGCATTCCTTCCAAGAC
>JAFTXE010000066.1 GCA_017461745.1 Clostridia bacterium
TGGCAAAAAACTTCCTTGCTGGGTTGTAGCCCGCTTAAACATATATAATTCCAAGAATAGCTTAGTCGGGCTACAACCCGGCAAGAAAGCTTTTGCGGAGCTTTTCTCGAAAAGCGACAACGCGTCCCCCGCGTCCCCATCTCCCCGATAAATCATAATTTGAATAGTAAATAACATCTGTTAATTTTACGCAACATAGTTTAAAAATACAAAGGAGAAAACAAAAATGGAAAACGCAAATATTTTTGACCTTGCCGCTGCTTTGGGCAAGGCGCTTAAGGAAGATGAGAAGCTTATAAGACTTGAGGCGGCTAAGAACGCTTATCAGTCCGACAAGGAGCTTCAGAAATGCATGGTTGAATACGAGGTTCAGCAAAAGGCGCTTCAGGGCGAGATAACCAAGCCCGAGAGAGATACCGTATTCATCGATATAATCCAAAAGAGAATAGACGAGCTTTATAAGCTCATTATGGAGCATCCCGTATTCATGGAGCTTAACGAGGCTCAGGCTGACGTCAACGAGCTTATGAACGCCGTTAACAACACCATCACGTTTCATATAACGGGTGAGAAGCCGTCCTGCACGCACGACTGCTCAACCTGCGGCGGCGCTTGCGGTCATTGATTCTACTTTTTCACTTTTCACTATTACTTCTTAACTAATTTTGGAGGTACGCTATGACTCCGATGATGGAGCAATATTTTGAGATAAAAAATCAATATAAAGACTATCTGCTGTTTTACCGTCTCGGAGACTTCTATGAGATGTTTTTTGACGACGCGATACTTGCCTCGCGTGAGCTTGAGCTGACGCTGACAGGCAGAGATTGTGGCGAGAAGGAAAGAGCGCCTATGTGCGGCGTGCCGTTCCATAGCTCAGAGGGGTATATAGGCAGGCTTATCGAGAAGGGCTACAAGGTAGCTATTTGCGAGCAGACCGAGGACCCCGCTCTTGCCAAGGGACTCGTAAAGCGCGAGGTAATACGCGTTGTAACACCGGGTACGCTTATTGAGACGAATTTGCTCTCGGAAAAGCAGAATAACTATCTCTGCTCGGTATATATGAACGGCTACGAGTGCGGAGTTGCGTTTGCGGATATATCCACGGCGCAGATATTCGCTACCTCGTTTTGCGGGGACAGCATAGAGAGCCGACTTGAAAACGAGCTTGGCACGTACCTTCCCCGCGAGGTCGTTACAAACCTCGGAGAGCGAAAGCTTGGCGACGTTGCGTCGTTTATAAAAGAGCGAATAGGAGCAATGCTTACCGACAATAATCCGACGGCGTTTGAATATTCCGCTTGCATTGAGACGGTAAGGGCACAGTTCGGCGAGGGACTCCGCGAGGGAGCGGACGAGGATAGAGCGCTCGTTTGCGCTCTTGGCGCTCTGCTTTCTTATATCGTGCAGACTCAGAAAACGGACATTTCCTATATCAAGGAGCTGAATATCTATTCCGACGGTCAGTATCTGGAGATGGATATAAACACAAGGCGCAATCTTGAGCTTATATACACGCTTCGTACCAAGGATAAAAAAGGCTCGCTTTTGTGGGTTCTTGATAAGACGAAAACCGCGGCTGGCGCAAGACTGCTTCGCCAATGGGTAGAGCATCCTCTGCTCAGCACGGGCGCTATAAATCAGCGACAGGGCGCTGTTGCCGAGCTGTTTGACAGCTACATTCTCCGTGAGGAGCTGGGAGCAACGCTTGACGGAGTGCTTGACCTTGAAAGGCTCGTTACCAAGATAGTGTACGGTACGGCAAACGGAAAGGACCTCAGGGCAGTTTGCTCGACCATTTCCGTTCTTCCCGAGCTTAAAAAACTTATAGCGGATTGCAGGTCCGAGGAGCTTCGCAAGATATATTCGGAGCTTGAGACGCTCGACGATATATACGATAGAATAAATAACGCAATAAAGGAAAATCCGCCTTTCTCAATTCGCGAGGGCGATATAATTGCCGACGGATACAACTCCGACGTTGATAATTTCCGCTCGATTTTGAATAACGGAAAGGGATATATCGAAAAAATAGCCGAGAGCGAGAGAGAAAAGACGGGAATAAAGACGCTGAAGATAGCTTATAACAAGGTCTTCGGCTACTACATAGAGGTGACTAAATCCCTTATTTCTCAAGTTCCCGAGTCGTATATCCGCAAGCAGACGCTGTCAGGCTGTGAGAGATATATTACCGAGGAGCTTAAGGAGATGGAGGCGACTATACTCGGCGCATCGGACAAGGTCTGCTCGCTTGAATACGAGCTGTTCTGCGAGGTGCGGGGCTACGTTGCCGATAACAGTCATCGCATACAAAAGGCGGCGGCGCTTATGGCAAGGCTCGACGCTTATTACAGCCTCGCAACCGTTGCGGCTAAGAATAACTACGTGCGCCCCGAGGTCGATACGGGTGATGAGATAATTATTAAGGACGGACGCCATCCCGTCGTTGAGCAGTTCGTGAGAGATACCTATTTCGTGCCTAACGACGCTCACCTTGATACGAGAAATAACCGCCTTATGCTCATAACGGGACCCAATATGGCGGGTAAATCCACCTATATGAGACAGGTGGCAATAATCGCGCTCATGGCGCAGATAGGCTCGTTCGTTCCCGCAAAAGAGGCGAGAATTGGAATAGTTGATAAGCTCTTTACCCGTGTGGGCGCGTCGGACGACTTGGCGTCGGGACAGTCCACGTTTATGCTTGAAATGAACGAGGTGGCGTATATTCTCAGAAATGCTACGCGAAAGAGCCTTATTATATACGACGAGGTCGGAAGAGGAACGTCTACCTTTGACGGAATGAGTATAGCGAGAGCTATAATTGAGTACACCTCGGGCAGAAAAATAGGCGCTAAAACTCTGTTCGCAACGCATTACCACGAGCTGACGGTAATGGAGGAGGAGCTTGACGGAATAGTCAACTATAACATAGCGGCTAAAAAGAGAGGGGATAACATAACCTTCCTTCGTAAGATAGTCCGCGGCTCGACCGACGATAGCTACGGAATTGAAGTTGCAAAGCTTGCTGGAATACCGCAGGAGGTCATAAAGCGAGCAAAAGAGGTGCTTGCCTCGGTCGAAAAAACGGCAAGAGCTATCAGTACCTCGGATAAGGTAGAGCCACAGGTGGACGATGGCCTTATAACCCTTGACGATTGCGTAAACGAGCAGGTAATCGAGGAGCTCAAGGCGGTCGATATCAACACGCTTTCACCCTACGAGGCAATGAGCTTTTTGTTTGATTTGAAGAAGAGACTTAGATAAATTAATACTGACTTTCAAATTGTGGGTTTGATATGTACGCACTCTCTTTGTGTCATCCTGAGCGTATGCATAAAATTGGGAGAACCTAAAGTACAATTCGAAGGATCTTTGCCGCCAAAGCGGCAACAACCAACTTAGATGGGTAATCCCTTGTGTTTTAAGAAATCTCCCAATATAAACAGTTAATAGTTGCTCCTTGCGTCGCAAAGATTCTTCGCACTGTTTATTAGATACACCCCCTAAAGTCTAATCTGCTCAGAATGACACAGAGAGTGTGCGAACATAGCAAGTAGCTCGGCAAATCACAATTTAAACCGTACGTCAACTAATTTTTCAGAAAGGAAAAACACCTTGGGCAGAATAAACGTATTATCCTTTGCCGTTGCCAATCTGATTGCTGCGGGCGAGGTGGTGGACAGACCGTCCTCCGTTATAAAGGAATTACTTGAAAACGCAATAGACTCGGGCGCTGACAGAATTACCGTTGAGATACAGAACGGCGGTATTACTTATATGCGTGTCTGCGACAACGGCTGTGGCATGACGCCCGAGGAGCTTCCCGTGGCGATACGCCGCCACGCAACGAGTAAAATAAAGGACGCCGAGGACCTTGACGGCATACTGACACTCGGCTTCAGAGGCGAAGCTCTGGCGGCTATTGCCGCGGTTTCCGACCTCAGAATACTTTCCAAGACCCGTGACGCCGAAATGGGCGCACTTCTTTGCGCCGAGGCGGGAAATATCATCTCCGTCACCGAGCGCGCTTGCGCCGACGGAACTACCGTAATAGTTGAAAATCTTTTCCGTACCGTTCCCGCAAGACGTAAATTCTTGAAGAAGGACGTTACCGAGACCACGGCGGTCTGCGCTATGGTCGAAAAGATTGCGCTGTCAAAGCCGCATATTGCCTTTAAGCTTATAGTAGACGGCGAGGTTAAACGGCAGACCATGGGCGACGGTAACCTCAAAAATACCATATACTCTTTGTTTGGCAGAGATTTTGCCGCAAGGATAATCGAGACCTCGCTTGAGGTAGACGGAGTTAAGATAAGCGGCTACGTAGGACGCCCCGATAACGTGCGAGCTAACAGAAATTATCAGAATTTCTTTATTAACGGCAGATACGTCAAGACTCAGACGGCACTCGCCGCAATTGAGCAGGCGTACACGTCTTACATAGCATCGGATAAATTCCCGTGCTGTGTTCTTTTCATAGACATCAACCCCGCTACCGTGGACGTCAACGTTCACCCGTCGAAGCTTGAGGTTAAGTTTTCAAACGAAAAGCCAGTATTTGAGGCGATATTCTACGCCGTAAGAAACGCGCTTGAAAAAGATACGTCAAGACCCTCGGTAACGCTCAGCGCACCCACTCCTCAGAAAAAAGAGGAGAGTCCCAAGCGCGTGTCGGATATGCATGTACCGATAACAGACGGCAGACGGGAAAGCCTGAGTCAAAGGCAGATACAGACCGAGCTTTATACCGAAAAGCCCAAGACCGAGCCGCAAAAGAACGGCGGATTTTTCAGTATGACCGCCGAGGAATACGCTCGCAGCTACGTGCTGGGGAATAAAGGCGAGACGCAAAAAAAGCCGAGCGTCTCCTTCCCAATACCAAAGCAAAACGAAAAAGAGGTCGTTCGCAACGTACCTAAGGAGAGTCCAAAAGAAGCACCAAAGGAAGCACCAAAGGAAATACCTCAAAGCGCGGTCGTCGAGACGCCAAAGATTGAGCAGATACCTCAGACGAGGTCTTTGGAATACAGAATAATAGGTGAGGCGTTCAATTCCTACGTTCTCGTTGAGAACGGGGACAAGCTTTTGCTTATTGATAAGCACGCTGCCCACGAGCGAATAATATTCGAGCAGCTGAAGGCGGGAATGTCCGAGAGGGAAAGCAGAAATTCACAGCTACTGATGCTTCCGCTTGAGGTCATGATGCGGAGCGACGAGATACAGACCATAGCGCAGTACCGCGAGGAGATAGAGGCGGTCGGATTCGAGTTTGACCTCGGAAAATATACGGTGAACGTCACCGCCATACCTGAGGGAATAACTACCGACGCCGTCGGAGATATGCTGACGGTAATAGCCGAGCGTATAATGAGCAATACGGGAAGCGCCAAGCTGACGAGGGACATAATATTTGAAAAAGCGCTCTATCAGGCTTCCTGCAAGGCGGCAATAAAGGCGGGCAGGGAGTACCCGAAGGAATACGTCGAATGGGTGGTCGATAAGCTCATGCAGCTTCCCGATATCACCGTATGTCCCCACGGCAGACCCGTAGCCATGGAGCTGACTAAAAAGAATCTGGATTATCAGTTCGAGCGAAGCTGATAATTAACTTTGCTATATAATAAAGTAACATTTGAATGAAGGACAATCCCTCACCCGCTTACGCGGGAGCTCCCTTTACACAAGGGAGCCGAATGTAAACCGTACCTTTGGCAATGATTTTTTATTACTTCAATATATCAATATTATAAATTTATTTTTGTGTATAGATTACGCACAATCTTCGTGCGGCTCCCTTGTGTAAAGGGAGCTCCCGCGTAAGCGGGTGAGGGATTGTTTCTTGCACAAGTGTTACTTTTATACTATCAATATATCGTTCGTAATTACGCTGACACACAAAAATACAATATTCAAGAAAAGAGAACCACTATGTTTGAAATACTTACGACAGACGGGCGCGCACGTCGCGGCGTCCTTCACACTGTTCACGGAGATATACAGACTCCCGTATTTATGAACGTTGGAACCTGCGCCGCAATTAAGGGCGGAGTGTCCTCGCGCGAGCTTATCGACCTCGATTGTCAGGTCGAGCTTTCCAATACCTATCACCTGCATCTTCGCCCCGGAGACAAGCTTATACACGAAATGGGCGGACTTCACAAATTCATGAATTGGGAAAGACCGATTCTTACCGATAGCGGTGGATTTCAGGTATTTTCTCTGTCAAGTCTGCGTAAAATAACCGAGGAAGGCGTTCGCTTTGCCTCTCATATCGACGGTAAGCGTATATTCATGGGACCCGAGGAAAGTATGCAGATACAGTCCAATCTTGCGTCCACTATTGCGATGGCGTTCGACGAGTGCATTGAGAACCCCGCACCCTACGACTACGTAAAGCAGTCCTGCGACAGAACGGCTCGCTGGCTGGTTCGTTGCAAGACGGAGATGGACAGACTTAATTCCTTGCCCGAGACTATAAATAAAAATCAGCTGCTGTTCGGTATCAACCAAGGCGGAGTTTACGAGGACTTGCGTATTGAGCATATGCATAAGATAGCGGAGCTTGACCTCGCGGGATATGCAATAGGTGGGCTTGCCGTTGGCGAGGCAACGGAGGACATGTATAGAATAATTGACGCCGTTGAGCCTCATATGCCAAAGAATAAGCCGAGATACCTCATGGGCGTCGGAACGCCGTGTAATATACTTGAGGCGGTGCATCTTGGAGTTGACTTCTTTGACTGCGTAATGCCCAGCCGTAACGCGCGACACGGAAATCTGTTCACGTGGCACGGCAAAATGAATCTGCTTAATGAGAAATACGCCCGCGACCCCCGTCCCTTCGACGAAAACTGCGGTTGTCCCGCCTGCCGTAATTACAGCCGCTCTTACGTTCGCCATCTTATCAAGGCGAAGGAGTCGCTCGGAATGAGACTTGCGGTGGCTCATAACCTGTATTTCTACAATAATCTTACCCGTAAAATAAGAGAAGCCCTCGACGGCGGATACTTTGAGAGCTTCTATCAGAAGTACAGAAACATTCTTGGAGAGAGAAGTCAGGATTGAGGGACGCGCTTACTTTTCTTTCGCGAAAGAAAAGTAAGCAAAAGAAAGCAGAACTTTAAATTAAGCACAGCATTAAATTTCAACAGCTGCAATATTTAATTTTTCGAGTTTTCCCCAGGTGTCGGAAACTTTCTCGAAAGAAAGCTTCTGACAAAAAATACACGAGGTATATATGATAAAACAACAAATACTTGAAGAAGCTCTTGCCGTGGCGATGTCCACGGGGGGCGATTTCGCGGAGGTATACGCGGAAAATACCAAGAACAATTCCATTCAGCTTGTAGACGGGAAGATAGACAAAATCGTAGACAACACCTATTCGGGCGTTGGAATACGCGTTTTCCTCGGTACAAAAACCGTCTACGCAACTACCACCGATATGACCCGTGAGGGCATAGTTGCGTGCGCTAAGAATGCGGCAGATATCATGGGTGAGCTTAAGAGGACTGTCAACGTCATTCTTACGCCCATGGGAGTGAAGAATAATCACCCCGTCCTTATTGATCCCATAACCGCGGACGTAAGAAACAGAATAGCCATTCTAAAGGACGCCTGCTTTGCGGCTAAGGAATACGACGAAAAAATATCTCAGGTTCAAGGTACTCTCCTTGGCGTTGACCACGCTATTCTCGTGGCAAACAGCGAGGGACTTTTCAAGCAGGACAGACACGTAAGAACTCGAATTGTAGTCAACTCCGTAGCGTCAGCGGCGGGAGAAAATCAATCGGGTGGCTGCTCACCCGGGCGAGGAATGGGACTTGAAATGTTCGATAAGTTCAATCCCCGCGAGATCGGAATACACGCCTCAAAGCAAGCTCTTGTCAATCTCGGAGCGGGTTATTGCCCTGCGGGACAGATGACCGTTGCCATAGAAAACGGCTTTGGCGGAGTTATATTCCACGAGGCTTGCGGACACTCTCTTGAGGCAACGCAGGTGGGCGTCGGTATGTCGGAAATGTGCGGTAAGCTCGGTCAGATTATAGCAAACCCCAAGGTCACCGCTATAGACGACGGAACTATAGCAGGCGCTTGGGGCTCGGTGAATATCGACGACGAGGGAAATCCCACGCAGAGAAACGTGCTTATAGAAAACGGCGTGCTTAAGTCCTATATGATAGACAGACTTGGCTCGCGCAGAATGGGTATGGCGATGACGGGCAATAGCCGCAGACAGGGCTATTCCTATGAGCCTACCTCTCGTATGACCAATACCTTTATCGACAACGGTCCTGACAAAAACGAGGATATTATAGCCTCTATCGAGTACGGTCTTTACGCCAAGGAAATGGGCGGCGGCTCGGTAAATCCGCTCACGGGCGCTTTCAATTTTGCCGTCAGAGAAGGATATATCGTAAGAAACGGCAAAATCTGCGAGGCGGTCAGAGGCGCGTCTCTTATCGGTACGGGCTCGCAGATATTGAAGGATATCGACATGGTCGGACAAAATCTTGACTGCGGTCAGGGCATGTGCGGCTCGTCGAGCGGAAGCATACCCACGGATGTCGGTCAGCCTCTTATCAGGGTTAAGAAAATAACCGTCGGCGGTCGCTAATGGAGGTAAGGTATGAATTTTGAAAAATTGAGAGAACTACTTGAGACCGAGGCGAAATCCGAGGGACTTGAGCATTACGAGATATATTATACGTCCTCGGAGGGACTTAACGCCGAGACGCTTGAGCATGAGATATCCTCGTTTTCAAGCGGTGTTTCGGCAGGCGTGAGCTTCCGTTGCGTGTGGAAGGGAAGCATGGGTAACGCCGCCACGGAGCTTTTTGAAGAAAACGAGTTGCGCTCGCTCGTAAGACGGGCAAAGGCAAACGCAGAGGTAATAGAAAACGGCGAGCAGGCGATAATTTTCGGCGGCTCGGAGAAATACGCGACCGTTGCGGAAAGCGTCGCGCAGATGCCGCAGGTCAGCGATATAAAAAAGCTTGCGCTGTCTATTGAGGAGCAGATATACGGTGAGAGTGAGCTTGTGACGGAGGGCACGCAGTCAGGCGTATTTGCCGAGAGTAGTCGAGTTGAGCTTGCGAACTCCAAGGGGCTGAGGCTGTCGAATAAGCTTTTCGTAGCGGGTGCTTACGCTCAGGCAGTCGTCAACCGTGAGGGAGAGGCGCAGGAGGCGTTCGATTTCGCAATGGGGCTTGACGAAACCGACGCGCTTGCAAGCAAGTCGGTCTCCGACGCCATAGCAAAGCTTGGCGCATCAGAGATACCCTCGGGCAAGTATAATATCATTCTTGACGGTAAGCAGATGAGAGCTATGCTGTCGGCGTTCAGCGGCGTGTTTTCGGGCAAGAACGCAATGCTCGGTCTTTCCTTGCTTTCGGGCAAGGAGGGGGAGAGAGTTGCGGCTGATTGCGTCACGCTCGTTGACGACCCGCTTAAGACGGAAAACGGCGTGGCTACCGCGTTTGACGGTGAGGGTGTTGCTACCTATAAAAAGAACGTTATCGAGAATGGAACGCTGAAAACCTTGCTTTATGACCTCGCCTACGCTCAGAAGGCGGGAAAGGAAAGCACGGCAAACGGACAGAGAGCAAGCTACGCTCAGCAGGTAAATATAGCGCCGTTCAGCTTTTATATCAAGGGCGGCGAGCTGTCAGACAGCGAGCTTCTCGCAAAAATGGGTGACGGAATTTACGTTACCGAGCTTAAGGGTCTGCATGCTGGTGCAAACTCCGTGACGGGAGATTTCTCTATTGAGAGTGCGGGCTTTGCCGTCAAGGGTGGAAAGCTTGCGGGCGCTGTCAAGGGCTTTACCGTTGCGGGTAACTTCTTCCGTATGCTTGAGCAAATACAAGCAGTTGCCAAGGACGTAAAATTCGGAATGCCCTCGGGCTTTACAGTTTACGGTTCTCCCGACGTCCTTCTCGGCGAGATGAGCGTTGCGGGAAAGTAAGAGTACGAGGTTTTGAGACTTGCTTGGAAAGTTAGTTTATGATTGGTTTTTATGGGGTCTTTCTTTCGGAGAAAGACCCCATGCCCCAAAGAACTCGTGAAAAATGAATATTAAGGTTGTTAGAATATAGTGCTGTGCGTAATTGAGAGTACGGCACTTTCTAAGGTGGAAACCGCATCAAATGCTGCTGCACATTTGACGGGTTTCTTTTTTTATTAAAAGGTGTGTTTCGGATACCTCTCAAACGGTAGGAGACGGCGCCCTCTGACGTCACGTCCATGACATAAAATCAATCAAACTCTGTTAGTGCGAGGGAACTTCGACCGCGGTAATCTCTGAAAAAGTGACACTATCGCAGAGACCACGCCGACGGAGTTGGCGTGGGTTTATTATAAAGTTAATTCCACATCATACCAAAGGAGATTGCCACGCTTCATATCATTTGCCCGCAATAACAATAAAAAAAGGAGCTGAATCAAATGATTCAGCTCCTTAAATTATATTATTCAGCGCTTGTATCAGTCGTATCGGTGGACGTATCGCTACCGCCGCCGATTGAATTAACTATATTGTTAACTATATCTTCAAACGAGAAGGAAACGTCAAAGCCGTCAAGCTCGTCGCAAGTAGCGATAACCTTGAAGGATTTTCCGTTGGAGGTGTAGAAGAGTCTCCATTCCTCATTGTCCTCGTCGTAGAATGCTGCGAAGGTCTTCTTTGTATTGGAGTCAGCAAAGTAGGGAAGTCCCGTAATCGTAGCGGAATCAAACTTAACGACTTCCTCGTCAGAGCCTTCCTCGGTTGCGTAAATGCTTACTGCTTCAACGAAGCTGAAGTACAAGGTGTTAGAATAGTCGTACATTGAGATAGCTTCAACGTTATCAGCAATTCTCTTGTTTTTGCTCTTGGATACGTCGTGGAACATAAGAGTTGACGCGTCGTTAAGCCAATAAACGTTGCCCTTCTGGGTGATTGCAAAGTCAACGACGTCCTCGGCGATCTTCTCGGAAACGGCGTCCTCGTCGGAGAGGTCAACTCTCTGAAGCGTCTTTTCGTTGTTGGTGTAGTAGAAGTAATCACCGTCGGGATCAAACTTACCTGCGTACTTGGAAATTCTGCGAATTTCAAACTTCTTATTTACATAGTAAACGGGAGCGGTGTATTCAAGCGTGATGTCGATATCGCCTATATTGCACTCAAAGTAGCAATCAGCGAAGGTCGAGAGGCAAGCAACCTCGGGATCGATCGAAACGGGGGTGTAGATAGCGCCCTTGCCTATTCTCGTAGGCTGAGCAACCTCGTCCATCTTTTTGATGTTGAAAGCAACGAGATACGTAGATATCTCAGCGTCGTTGATGGTCGTGAATACTATTTCATCACCGTCCGTGTTTATATCAACGATGGAATAGAAGTTTTCGGAAATGAGATATCTGTCAGCGTTATCGTCACTGAAGGGAAGCACGTAAAGCGAGTAAACTATATTATCTCTCGTAGCCTTAGCGTAGATAAGCGAGCCGTCGTTGGAAATAGCAACGGGAGCCATATTCTTCTGGAATCTCGTCTCCATACCGTCGTTGTAAACGAAGAGGTATTCGGCTTGCGGGTCATCGGCGTTCATTTTAGTATAAGCGACCGTCTCGCCGTCAGCGGAAATGCAGAAGCTGTGATTGTCGGTATTAGCGCCCGTGAGGTCTACGTCCTTGGTTATCTTTTCCTCACCTCTGGACTCGGTGTAGTGGTAAATGCTGTTATTATCGTTATCAAGCCAAACTATACCGGGAGAGAGAGTAGCGGTTGCAAGAATTTTGGTAACGGGGGAAGGAGTAACCTCTTCGGCGTCCTTACCGTACGTTATGGATATTCTATAGCCGTCCTCGCTGTTCTCAATTATGTAAGCGAAGGAACGGTCGTCGGCAACTCTGAGCTCGATTTCCGATTCGTATTCGCCGACCACTCTGCCGTTAGCGGCAACGTGATATATGCCGTCCTCGTCACAGAAGGAAACGAAGGTGTTATTTTCGTACTTAATGTGTCCGCCGTTGCTTGAAGCAAAAGCTACGATGAGTACGATAAGCAGAACCACCGCAACTACGGCAGCAATTGCAATACCCACGGCAGCGGGCTTTACGCCTGACTTCTTCTGAGTATTTTTTGGAGCATTGTTGCCTGCGCTACCGCGGCTTGAGAAAGAGCCGAAATCATCGGTTTCGGAAGCGCCTGCGTCGTATGTAAACGCATCGTTTCTCATTTTGCGCCCCGAGGCTTGTCCACAAGCGTCTGCTGTGGCAAAAGCAGGACGAAAATCGTTCTTAAAAAACATATAAACCTCCATGAGTATACATTATAATCCATGATAAGATATTATACCATATATATAAAATTTATGTAGGAATTTATTATTAAATATCTGTGAACTTACTATTAACTTCACAACATCTTGTGACAAAAAACGCCAAAACGGAGAAAAAACACATTATTTGGGGTCACCAACAATAAAAATCCAACTTAGAACTGTGATTTGTCGTGAGATACGAGGTACGCATAGGACGTGGGGGCGCAGGGACGCGGGGGACGCGATTTCCGCTTTTTTGAAAAAAAGCTTGGCAAAAAACTTCCTTGCTGGGTTGTAGCCCGATTAAACATATATAATTTCAAGAATAGCTTGGTCGGGCTACAACCCGGCAAGAAAGCTTTTGCGGAGCTTTTCTCGAAAA
>JAFTXE010000067.1 GCA_017461745.1 Clostridia bacterium
CTTTTGTAGAGGGACGGTCTTTTTATGATGGATTTCGGTACGTGATTGCTGTCAAATTATGATTTTTCGGGGACGCAGGGAGCGCAGGGGGACGCGTTGTCGCTTGTCGAGAAAAACTTCGCTACGCTTCGTAACAAAAGCTTTCTTGCTGGGCTGTAGCCCGATTAGATATATATAATTCCAAGAATAGCTTAATCGGGCTACAGCCCAGCAAGGAAGTTTTTTGCCAAGCTTTTTTTCAAAAAAGCGAAAAACGCGTCCCCCGCGCCCCTTGCGTCTCCGATAAATCGTATTTTGACGTAAGCACAGCACTAAATTTTAACAGCCTTAATATTTATTTTTCACGAGTTCTTTGGGGTATGGGGTCTTTCTCCGAAAGAAAGACCCCAAAAAACCAAAAAACCTTTACAAAATGAAAATAATGTGGTAAACTATATGGTATTAAGAAGTAAAGAAGGGAAATACAATGTATAAATATGAAACGCATCTTCACACGTATCCCGTAAGTAAATGCGCTAAAAAAACGGTAAGAGAAAATCTTGAGTTTTATAAGGGTATTGGGTATGACGGCGTGTTTATAACCAATCATTTTATAGACGCCAATATAAATATTGAAAAAGACCGTTCATATGAGGAGAAGATAAATTTTTATTTTTCCGATTATGAGGAGGGGCTCAAAATTGGAGAGGAAATAGGTCTTAAGGTCTTTTGCGGCGTGGAAAACAATTTGGAGGGAACGCATTTTCTGATTTACGGACTTGACAAGCAGTGGTTTCTTGAGCATCCTGAAATTGTTGGAATGAAAATGAGCAAGCAGCTTGCTTTATTTATGGAAAACGGTGCTTTTATAGTTCAGGCGCATCCCTTTCGCGAGGATACGTGGATAGACCACATTCAACTGTTCCCAAACGGAGTACACGGCGTTGAGGTTATAAATGCGGGCAGGGACGATTTTACTAACGGTATGGCAAAAATATATGCGCAGCATTACGGGAAGCTCATGCTTGCAGGCTCGGACAACCACGCGGGAGCGGACGTCAAAAGGCTTGCGGGAATTGAGACGGAAGCTCCGATTGCCGAGGTGCGTGATTTTATTGAGCTTGCTATGAGCGGTAAGACACGAATTTTTGATATGCCAAATCCTTTGAAGAATTGAGTGTTGTGATATAATTCGGTGCTTTGGTTTCGACCCAAAGAAAAAACAAGTGACTTCCGATTTTTAAGGAAGTCACTTGTTTTTGTCTATAGAATTTATCAAAATATGTAATCGTCAAAAATGTCGTCATCAGGTGCGCCGTCGGGCTTATCATAGTATTCGGGCTCTCTTGCGCTGTCGGGCTCTTCATCTCCCGGTGTCCAGGCTGAGCCAAAGTCCATATCCCTGAAAAGCGCGGCGAGTCCCGTAATTTGCTTGAGACGCAGTATCTCGTCCTTATCCATGCCCAGATGCGTGGATATCCATTCGTCCGAGCGACCGAGCATGTGAAGCTCTCTGACTATATTGCTCATAAGGTCAACGTCGTGAGAGCCGCGCGCTCTGTTGTGTCTGATGGTGCTCGCCATTCTGTAATCTATAGGCTTATCGATGACAGATACGGGAAGCATACCGCCTTCTCTCTCGTAAATATCTTCATATTCCAACATTATTCTATATCTGTGAAAGCCGTCAACGATTATGTATTTATCATTTGCCTTATCGTAATAGCACACGACGGGCATGGTATAGCCGTCCTCTTTTATGCTGTTGTAAAGCAACGCGAACTCAGGCGGCGCTACCGCGTTGGGATTGTAAGTGTTCGGTTCAACCTTTTCAATAGGGACGGAAATAACGTTATATACGGGACTTTTAAAGCTCATTTATTTCTCCAACCTTATAGTATTTTTTATTCAGCGCTGAAACTATAGTCTGTTGCTCACGCGTAAGACCGAAGCCCATAAATCTACAGGTGTGGTCATTTTTAAGTATGCAGAAGCACATTCTTTTCCAGCTGGGTATATCTCTCGTAGTTTTGATATCGTCAGTGTTGTCGGGGATTTTGTCAAGGAATATTATACGCGTGTGCTTCATGACCGTATAATTAGAAACTCCGTTGCGCTTTATATTGTATCCGTGTGCTTCAAGCTCGGAAATGGTACGCTCGTCAAGCCCTCCTCCCGTATTATGCCAAAAATCAATTGACGTTCGGAATTTTTTGATATAATTATTCCGCATTTTCGGCGGAAGCGTATCAAGCAAAAATTTTGTATACGACTCCCACGTATATCCCTCGGGAAGCTTAAGATTTCTGTATCCAAGAGCCTTAGTTCTTCCGTATATAGCGCCGAAATTAGCGCCTCGAACGCGACCGACGAGCCGCGTCCATATCGCAGGGTCGATAACTCTGTATAGATTAAGGCTTTCCTTTGCGTAATCGTTAAAAGGTGAGGCTACTCTCATCTGATCGGGAGTAAGACCCGCCATGAAATATAGGTCGTAAAGACGGTTATAATCGTAACCGAATTTGTAATTTGCGTGCCATACGTCAGATACCGACCAATCGTACATAGGAGACGCTACCCAGACGTCCTTGAACTGTCTGGTGATATAGCACTGACCCTTGTATCCGTAGCGTTTATTTATTATTCCGCTGTATCGGTGCAGTGACTCGTCCGCTCTTATTCCAAGAAGACATACGGTCTTTTTATTGCCGTGGGAAATCTTATACCATCTTGCGAATTGTCTTGAAAGATCCTCTTGATGCATACGGTAATTATACGTTGTAATGGGATTGTTTTCAAGATTGATAACGTAGGGAAAGGTAGGCATCGGGCGAACCCAAAGCTCCTTTTTTTTATCGTCCCACGGATACCAGAACATTTCGTAATTGCTGACGCTCGTCCTTGTAGCCATAGGCAGACATACCCAATAAGGCTCGACGTAATTTTTTATTCTTTCAAAGGTTCTGGTAACGTATTCGGTAGTAACCGTATATTGTGCCTCAAAATCCTGATGAAAGACGCCTATCTTTTTATCGGGATAGTTTTTTATTTGGAAATCAAGCAGAATATTCAAAAGAAGTCCGCTGTCCTTGCCGCCCGAAAACGATATGAAAATATTATCGAATTCTTCAAAAATAAATTTCAAGCGTTGCTGTAACGCCTCGTAAACGTTTTGATTTTCGTATGTTTTTTTCATTATTCCTGTTTTTGTGATGCTATTGCATGATATATATTGTCCGATAGCCTACAAAATTGCTCTACGTTCAGCTTTTCGCCTCGTATGTCGGGCGAATGACCAAGCTCGGTTACGATGGAGGTAAGCTGCTCCTTACTAAGCTCACCGAACGACGAAGAAAGAGCGTTTGGAAGTGTTTTTCTCCTCTGCTCAAACGCCGCCTTGACCGTTCGGAAAAACATATCCTCGTTTTCGGGAATAAACGGCTTTTGCTTGTGGAGCTGAATTCTTATTACGGAGGACTCGACCTTTGGAGAGGGAACGAAGTTATGCGCTCCTACTCGGAAAAGTCTCTCGGGCTTTCCGTAATAATTCAAAACCGACGTGATAGCTCCGCAGTCCTTACTGCCCGGGGCTGTGCAAAGTCTGTCGGCAACCTCGGATTGAATCATTACAGTAATATAATCAAAGGGCAAGCCCGATTCAAGAAGCTTCATAAGAATAGGGGTAGTAATATAGTAGGGAAGATTTGCGCACACAGACACCTTTCCTCTCTCAAAATAAGGGGCGAGAAGCTCGGAGAGGTCTACCTTCATTACGTCACTGTTTATCACGGTGACGTTACTGAATTCTCCCAAGGTGTATTTGAGCACGGGGATAAGCCCGCTGTCTATCTCGATTGATATGACTTTTTTATATCTTACCGCAAGCTCTCGCGTAAGCGAGCCGACACCGGGTCCTATTTCAAGAATGGTACTCTCGCTGTCGTCGCAGCAATTGTCGGCAATATCCTCAACGACGGAAACGTTAGTAAGAAAGTTCTGTCCGAATTCCTTACGGAAATTAAGAGAGAACATAGCCATAAGCTGCTTGATGGTTTTTATATCACAAAGATTCATAATGGACACTCCTGACTTTAATCTCTTATATTTTAGCATGAATTTCCAAAAAAATCAACAATATTTTGTAAATAAGGCAGTTGTTTTAATACATTTTTAGAAAAATATTCGGAAATTTCGTAAAACATCTTGACAAACGGAAGCTTTTCTATTATAATATTAATGTTTGCTGGTGTAGCACAGTCGGTAGTGCAGCTGATTCGTAATCAGCAGGTCGTGTGTTCGAGTCACATCACCAGCTCCATCGCCTTATTTTAAATAGGGCGATTTTTTCATTGTACAAAAAGAAATAACCGCCTCACTCTCTACATAAGGCGGTTATTACTTAACCAAATCGGGAAGCACCGTTACCGGTTAACCTCTCCGTTATTATTATACCCATTTTTATTCAATTTATCAATAGGAAATAGAAATTTTATTCGCAAGCTTCTCACGGGACGTCCGTGTGAGGCTTTTTATGTTGACAAACTTTAAAAATAATGATATAATATCTTACGGTACACGACTCCTTGAGCGTACTTTATATGTAAAGAGATTTTAAAATCATATATGCATGTTTAATGAATAAAATATATTCGCGGAGGAATATTATGCCTCGATTTTTCATAAGACAGGAACAAATAGAAGACGGTGTTATAACTCTTAAGGGGGACGACGCCCATCATATCGCGCGCTCGCTGAGAATGGCAGTAGGGGAGGGCATAACGGTATGCGATATGCAGGGCAATGAATATGAATGTCGGATAGACGGCTTCGACGACGATGCGCGAGTATTTGCAAAAATAATTTCAAGCTCTAAATCGGAGACAGAGCCACCTTGCCGTATAACGCTCTTTCAAGCGCTGTCCAAAGGGGATAAATTGGATACGGTCATACAAAAAGCGGTTGAATGCGGAGTGTATAAAATAATTCCGTTTGAAAGCGAAAGATGCGTAGTCAAGGTTAAGGCTGACGCCGAGGAACGCAAGACGGAGAGAAGACGCAGAATATCCGCCGAGGCGGCAAAGCAGTGCGGCAGAAGTATAGTTCCTGAGGTTAGCGCAACCGTTGATTTCGACACGGCGCTCAAAATGGCTTGCGACTCGGAGCTCAAGCTGTTTTGCTACGAGGGAGACGGCACTGAAGCCTTGGGGAAAATAATTTCCGAGAAGCTTTGTCAGAACGCTGACGGCGAATATCCCGACGTTGCCGTAATAATAGGAAGCGAAGGCGGCTTTTCTATTAATGAGGCGCAAAGGGCAAAAGATAACGGAATGGAGCTTGTCGGACTTGGAAAGCGGATTTTGAGAACCGAGACCGCTCCCGTGTTCGTGCTATCATGCCTCGTTTGCGCAACCGAATTGAAATGATTTTTTAAGAAACTTTCATTTGTCGGAGGACGCAGAGGACGCGGGGGACGCGAGGGACGCGGGGACGCGTTGTCGCTTTTCGAGAAAAGCTCCGCAAAAGCTTTCCTTGCATGGTGGTAGCCCGACTAATCTATTCCGAAACTATGCTGAAATTGTCGGGCTACCACCATGCAAGGAAGTTTTTTGCCAAGCTTTTTTTCAAAAAAGCGGAAATCGCGTCTCTCCGCGTCTCCCCGCATCCCCCCGCATCCCCGCGTCCTCCGACAAATTATAATTTAATGATATAATTGGTCAACTGTTTCCAAAAAAGACGGCGAGGTTTTCGCAAACGGAACGCTTTTTTTTATTTTTTTGAGCAAAATCCACGGCGCGTCTCAGTTTGCTTTCCGTGTGGATAAGACTACCGTATTCGCCGAGCGTTGCCTGCATTGTCACGGGCAGGGATTCGAAATATTTGCGGCTTGACGGGCTATGCTCAAATAAATCGTTGATATTTGAATATTCCAAAACACTTACCTCATATATTCTCAAGTCGGTATATTTAGTTTATCCAATTTCGTTTGTTAAAAAACGCTAAAAACATTTTTTATAATATGTGGAAAAGGGAGAAATGAGAATATATCCTGCGGTGACCCTTGACAATCATGTGACCATGTGATATAATGATAGCGTAGATAATTAAGGAGAAGGAGGTAAAAGTTATGTCAACGACGTTCCCGGGTACAACGATAGAAGTGACGGCGTTGAAAAAAGGCGGCTCACGGCAGCTCTTTGACGGGATTTTTGCCACGGGCGGAGTTACTCTCTCGCAGGTATCCTTGATGACGGGGGTAGAGCCATACGTGGTTCAGAATTGGGTCAAGCGCGGATTTCTTACCTCTCCCGTAAAAAGAGTTTATTCCAAGGACCAATTTGCGAGGATAATTCTTATTAATATGCTAAAGGAGTCCTTGCAGATAGACGTCATCTGCGGTCTTATCCGCATAATAAGCGGTAATCCGAGAACGGAGAGCGACGACCTTATCGGAAACGCCGAGCTTTATCACGTTTATGTTGATATGATAGCTGAGAGGGAGATAAATATAACCGACGAAAAATCGGTTGCCGAGGTAGCTGACGGAGCGGTGGCTGAGCTTGAGGAAAGAACGGCGGGAGATAAAAAGAAGCTCTCTCGTATCTTGCAGGTAATGCTTTACGCACATTCAGCAGCAGCGCTCCGAAAAAAATCCGAAGAAGCGCTGTCCTCACTGTTATGATCGACTTTTAATTAAATGCGAAAGGAAGAGAACTTATGTTTATAATTGATTGGTGGAACTCGCTTGGCACGGCGGCTCAGATATTCGCCTGCGTGGCACTCCCCGCAACGCTTATTCTGCTTATACAGACGATACTTATGTTTATAGGTATCGGCGGAGAGTCGGACGGATTTGGCGACGGAGTGGACGGAAATATTGACGATATTTCCGATACCTTTGACTCTGCGGGCGACGGAGTTTTCGGAGAGGATGCTCCGCTCGAAACGCCCGATGCGGCAGGCTTTGACGGCTTGAGGATATTTACCGTCCGAGGAATTATCGCGTTTTTCGTGGTGTTCGGTTGGGTAGGCGTGCTTATGGACAGCGCGGGTGTAGCGCTTCCTATAACTATCATAGTTGCCGCAGTGTGCGGATTTGCTATGATGATAGTATTGGCTCTGCTGTTCCGCGCGATACTCAGACTGAGAAATGACGGTAATACCGATAACAGAAACGCCATAGGAACGGCAGGTAAGGTGTACCTTACCATTCCTCCCGCAAGAACGGGCGAGGGAAAGGTTCAGGTCATGCTCCAAGGGTCGTTCGTTGAGCGCAACGCCGTCACCGACGACGAGGAAGCTATTCCCACGGGCTGTGAGATAATAGTAGTGGGTGTTAGCGGTCAGACCGACCTCGTGGTCAAAAGAAAATAAAGGGGAAAAGCCCAAAAAATAAATTAAACGGAGGAAATGTTATGCAACCCCAAATAGTCATTTTAATCTGCGCCGTAGTTCTTGTTATCGTGTCCTTTATAGTCTGGATATGCTCCAGATACAAAAAGTGTCCCTCTGACAAGATCATGGTTATCTACGGTTCGATCGGTAAGAACAAGGACGGAACGAACAGAAGCGCTAAGTGTATTCACGGTGGTGCTGAGTTTGTAATTCCCGTATTCCAGTCTTATTCCTATCTTGACCTGACGCCTATATCCATTCAGGTTGACCTGAAGAACGCACTGTCAAGACAGAATATCCGTATCGACGTACCTTCGAGATTTACCGTAGGTATCTCCACCGAGCCCGGCGTTATGCAGAACGCAGCTGAGCGTCTGCTTGGACTCCAGCTCTCAGAGATACAGGAGCTTTCCAAGGATATCATCTTCGGTCAGCTTCGTCTGATAATCGCTACGATGGACATTGAGGAGATAAATACCGACAGAGACAAATTCCTTGCGGCTGTCAGCAGCAACGTTGAGACCGAGCTTAAGAAGATAGGTCTGAGACTTATCAACGTAAACGTTACCGATATCAGCGATGAGTCGGGATATATCGCGGCTCTCGGTAAGGAAGCGGCGGCTAAGGCTATCAACGACGCAAAGAGAAGCGTTGCGGAGCAGGAAAGAGACGGTTCTATCGGTGAGGCAAACGCTCATATGGAGCAGAGAATCAAGGTGGCTGAGGCTGACTCCGTCGCTATTCAGGGTGAAAACGAAGCCAAGATGAAGATAGCGATGTCCGACGCGGCTCTTAAGGAAAAGGAAGCAGAGGCGCTGAAGATAGCTACGACGGCAGAGAAGATTCAGGCGGCTAAGGCGCTTGAGGAATCCTATGCGGCTGAGCAGGCTGCCGAGCTTGCAAGACGCGCTAAGGAGCAAGCAACGCTGGAGGCTGATATCATCGTAAGAGCTGAAGCTAAGAAGAAGGAAATGGAGCTTGAGGCTGAGGCTGAGGCTGAGCAGTTGCGTAGAAAAGCAAAGGGTGAAGCTGACGCTATATACGCAAAGATGGAGGCAGAGGCGCGAGGCGTTGAGGAGATACTTAAGAAGCAAGCGGCGGGCTTTGCTGAAATCGTTCAGTCCGCAGGAGGTGACGCCGACGCGGCGCTTAAGCTGCTTATTGCCGATAAGCTCGAGGAGCTGATGAGAGTTCAGGTTGACGCGGTCAAGAACATTAAGATAGATAAGGTTACCGTTTGGGACGGCGGACAGAACGCCGACGGAAAAACGTCAACCGCAAACTTTATTTCGGGAATGATGAAGTCCGTGCCCCCACTCGATGAGGTATTCGCCCTCGCGGGAATGCAGCTTCCCAATTTCCTCGGACAAAAGACCGAGCAAGCAAAAGAGCCCGAACAGGCGGAGTGAGAAAAGATAGATAGTTTGTGACAGGTTTTTTGGGGGTCTTTCTTTCGGAGAAAGACCCCCAACCCCAAAGAACTCGGAACAAATAAATATTAAGATCGTTGGAATATAGTGCTGCACTTAATTATAAGTATGGCACTTTTTTATGTGGAAACCGCGTCAAATGCTGCTGCACATTTGACGCGGTTTCCACTTTAGAAAGTACCGTACTCTCAATTAAGCACAGCACTGTATTCCAACGACCTTAACATTTATTTTTCACAAGTTCTTTGAAGGTGTCGGAAACTTTCTTTCAAGAAAGTTTCCGACGAAAAATCCTCTCCAAAAACTAACTTCTATTTTTTACTCCTTCCACTCGTCAGGCACGGTGCGGTATTCTTTAAACCATTTGGTGTCCTTAAGCTTGTCCGTGCTTGCCGAGCAGATGACGGTGATCTCGCCGTCCTGCGAACGAATGATGATGTTTCCGTTCATAGACTCAAATTTATCTTCCTTGTAGTCAACGCAGATAGTAGTTACGTAGACTGCATCCGTGTACTTTGAAACTCTGTTGATAAACTGCTGAGTAGGGAATTGATTTTCAATCGTGGACGTGTACTGAGGGCTTCCGCAACAACAGCAAACGCAGACGATTTCGGGCTTAATAACGCTCAGCAAAACGTCGTTTGAGGAGGTCTTTGAGCCGTGATGTCCAGCTTTGAAGAGCTTTACCTCGGGCAAATCGTTCATCTCGACCAGCTTCTCCTCGCCCTCTTTTTCAAGGTCGCCCGTGAAAAGATAGCTGTTCTTTCCGTCGTCTATGAGCGTGCATACTGAATGGTCGTTTTCGCCCTCTGAGGATACGTTATAGTAATAAAAGCTGTCAAGAATGGTCATAGTAATGCCGTCTCCGAGGTCAAACTCGCCCCCCATTTCAACGCACTCTGCCGCCGTGTAATGCGTCGCGCCCTTTTCTATTTCCGCGTCGCGCTCTCTGATATAGTTTTTGTACATGGTCTGGTCGCTCTTGCCCTTGGTTATCTGGGCAAAGTCGATTATAGTTTTACACTCGTAAAGGTCAAACAGGCTGTCGATGCTCGTCTTGGTGGCGAAGCCTGCGTAATGGTCCTCATGCGCGTGAGTGACTATGACGTATTCGAGAATACCGTCGGTCACGTATTGGGATACGTAGGAATTAATGGTATCAATGCTCGATACCTTAGAGCCTGCGTCAATGAGTATGTCGTTCTCTCCCGCCTTTATGTAGGTGCAGTCGCCCGTGTACTTATTGCCAAGCTCGAGAAAATGTATTTCAATATCGCCCTCAACGACGACGTTTTCGTTCTTCTTTTTCTTGACCGCTCCGCCGTCGTCGCCGCCACCGCCACCAAGCTTCAGTCCGCCACTGCCCGAGTCAAAGCACGAGCAAAGTGAAGTGAGCATAGCTAAAACCAACAGCAAAGCCAAGGTTACCCGCAATTTTTTCATTATAATACCTCCGTGGAATAAAAATAACTCTGTAAATATTTTAACATAACAAGGATAAAATTTCAATACCTAATTTTCTTTTTTGACCCATATTTGTCTGTATTTGCTTGGCGTTATGCCTTTGAGCTTTTTGAATTTTTCAATGAAGTGGCTGCTCGTTGCAAAGCCCGTGCTCAGCGCGATATCGGTCACGGACATGGACGTCGTGAGTAAGAGGCGCTCCGCGGCGTTGATTCGCGTGACGGTAAGATATTCGCAAAAGCTCTTTCCCATGGCTTTTTTGAATTGACGGGAATAGTGGCTGTAGCTCATATTTACAAGCTCCGCCGCCAAGGCTTCGTTGACGTCGGCGTAGTTCTCGTTTATGTATTCAACGGATCTTTGTATCAGCTTGCTGTTTTCGTATGAGTCCTCGCTTTCGGGCGTTTGAGAGATACCAATGCTGTATCTGTATCGCACGACCCATAGAAATATTCTCAAAACCAAGCTTTTCAGCGATATCTCATAGCCGTAGTTCTTTGCCGTCTGCTCGTTGAGCGCGCTTTTAAACAGCGTTGGGATTTCAGCGCCTTCAAGCGCGTCTGCGGAAAAATGCTGATAGCTTATGAGGTTGTTTTCAAAAAAAGGAATGACGTACTTGAAATCGTAAAAGAAATTGTCCGAGGAATAAATAACGTCTGGCATTGCCTTGATGCATATGTATTTGCTCGGCGCGGAAACGGTAAAAAAGGTATGCGCCGCATTTGAGTTTATTATAAGCATGTCGCCCTTTTTGATGTTTACCGTCTGACCCGCCACCCATGCGTCAACACAGCAATCCTCATCTGCATAGATAAATTCAATGTATTCGTGGTAATGCGGAAGAGCGGCACGGTGGGACGACGAGCATATACGGTAGCATTCTATCGGGGCTTGAATACCGAGCACGTCCGTTCTCCGTTCGTGAATAGCCTGTTGCATTGTTTTCTCCAATCAAAATTTTGATGTTAAACTGTCTTTTATTAATTGAATAAAGCAAAAAAACGATATTTTTAAGCAAATTAATTATATCACATTTTTTTAATATATTGTATAATTATCTCAGTAAGTTTACAATAAATTTATAAAGGAGAATATCATGAGCAAAAAAATCAACGTTGTTATCTGGAATGAATTCAGACACGAGAAGAAAAGTGAAAGGGTAAAAGCTATTTATCCCAACGGACTTCACGCTACCATCAAGAGCTTTCTCGATACTAACGAGGATATGAGCGTTACTCTTGCCGCACTTGACGACGAGTATCAGGGACTTCCCGATGAGCTTCTTGAAAAGAGCGACGTGCTCGTTTGGTGGGGACACATAGCACACGGCGAGGTAAATGACGAGCTTGTTGCAAAGATACAAAAGAGAGTTTACGAGGGAAAGATGGGCTTCATTGCTCTCCACTCAGCTCACCACTCAAAGCCCTTTAAGGCTATCGTCGGAACTAACGGAAATCTCTCTTGGGGAAGAGATCAGAAGGAGATCATGTGGAATCTGATGCCTCAGCATCCCATAGCGCAGGGAATCCCCGATCATTTCCTCATTGAAGAGGAGGAGCTTTACTGCGAGCCCTTCTATATTCCTCAGCCCGATGCGCTCGTGTTCGGCGGCTGGTATGAGGACGGATATATATTCCGCAGCGGTGCTTGCTTCCTTCGCGGAGCGGGAAAGGTATTCTATTTCCAGCCGGGTCACGAGAGCTGCAAGTCGTTCTATAACCCTTACGTTCGTCAGATAATTACCAACGGCATTCGTTGGGCAGCGCCCTCTGACCTCGGATATGAGATACCCGAAGGCTGTCCTCATATATTGACAAAGGCTGTTGATGAGTTCAATAACTAAAAAATGGTGTTGGTTTTTGTTGAAATAGCATAATAAATGTGAATTTTCTTGAAATTATATAAATACTATTTACAAAATAACAAAAATATGGTATAATATAACCAAGGTAGAAATTACCTTGGTTATATTTTTTGTTCAAGGAGGCGCGCTAATGAAAATTAATATTGTCGGACGACAGCTTAACGTATGGGATGAGATGAAGCTCATCATCGAAAACAAGCTTGCCAAGCTCGATAAATACTTTAACGACGAGTGTAACGCAACGGTTACTCTGAGCAGCAAGCACAATCAGAAGTGTCTCGAGATTACTATCGTTTCCTCGGGAACTATATTCAGAAGCGAGGTGGAGGATGAGACCTTCAGAAACGCTCTTGACAGAGCAGTATATTTGATAGAAAGACAGATAAGAAAAAATAAAACGAGACTTGCAAAGAGATTGCGCAGCGGCGCTTTCGATAACGGAATTATAGATACGGGTGAGGACTTTGAGGAAGAGTCCGAATTCAAAATTCGTCGCAAGAGCTTTGCTCTCAAGCCGATGTCGGTTGAGGAGGCTATCATGCAGATGAATCTTATAGAGCATGAATTTTTCGTGTTCAAGGATGATAAGACCGAGGAGGTCTGCGTGGTTTATAAGCGCAAGGACGGCGATTACGGTCTTATAGAAACTCAGGCTTGATTTTCATTTTCTCCTTTCTTTTAGAGAGAGGTCGCTTCGGTGACCTCTCTCTCCGTTTATAGAGAAGATTCGGGGACGCGAGGGGACGCGGGGGATGCGATTTCCGCTTTTTTGAAAAAAAGCTTGGCAAAAAACTTCCTTGCAGGGTTGTAGCCCGATTACATACGTATAATTTTAAGAATAAGCTTAGTTGGGCTACAACTCTGCAAGGAAAGCTTTTGCGGAGCTTTTCTCGAAAAGCGACAACGCGTCCCCCGCGTCCCTCGCGTCCTCCCGAGTCGTATTTTTAACGCTTTTTGTGCCTTTAACAGCCTTGTGAGCGTTTATATACTAATCTAATACGAAAAAATTGTAAATTTTTATAACAAATTTTCAAAATGCTATTGAAAAATCACAAAAAATAGTATACAATATAGGGTAGTATATACAATTCAAATTAAAACTAAAAATTTGAGAGGTTAAAAAAGATGTCTAACAGGTTATTTCAAGGCGTAATATATCAAATGAAGGATGCGTTCGACCGCGTTATCGGCGTCATTGACGAGAACGGCGTTGTCATTTCTTGCTCGGATCTTGGCAAGATGGGCGATATTCGTCAGGGCGTGCGCGAGGAGCTTTCATTTTCTACCGAGTTTATGGCGGTAGGCGGATATACTTATCGTTACATGGGCACGGGGCAGAAGAACGAGTACATAGTTTTCGTTGAGGGCGAGGATAAGATGGCAGAGAAGATGTCAAAGCTTCTTGCTGTTTCTCTCGGTAACATCAAGGGTCTTTACGACGAAAAGTATGACAAGGGCTCTTTCATAAAGAATATTATTATGGATAATATTCTCCCCAGCGATATTTACATAAAGTCCAAGGAGCTTCACTTCAATACCGAGGAGCTGAGAATAGTATTCCTTATCAAGTTCTTCGGCAAGACCGATATGATGCCCTTTGAAATGCTTCAGAATATGTTCCCCGACAAGTCCAAGGACTACGTTATCAGCGTTGGCGAGCACGACATAGTTCTCGTTAAGGAGCTGAAGGCGGGAACGGAGATGAGAGAGATAGAGAAGATTGCCGTAAATATAGCTGACACTCTGTCCACCGAATTCTATACCAAAGTAGCTATCGGTATCTCCACTATGGTTGACAACATCAAGGATCTTGCAAAGGCATATCAGGAGGCTCAGGTGGCTCTTGAAGTCGGCAAGGTATTTGAGACTGAAAAGAATATCATCAGCTACGAGAACCTCGGTATCGGAAGACTTATATATCAGCTTCCTACCACGCTCTGCGAGATGTTCTTGCAGGAGGTATTCAAGAAGGGCAACCTTGAGTCTCTCGACCGTGAGACGCTCATGACCATTCAGTGCTTCTTTGAGAACAACCTCAACGTTTCCGAGACGTCAAGAAAGCTGTTCGTACACCGTAACACGCTCGTTTACCGTCTCGAAAAGATCCGCAAGCTGACGGGACTTGATCTACGTGAGTTTGAGCACGCAATTACCTTCAAGGTAGCTCTTATGGTAAGAAAGTACCTTGATTCAAAGCCTGTTAAGTATTGAGTTTAACGTGGAATACTCCGCTTTGACGGAGTATTCCGCTTTTGAACGCTAATAAGCGTTTTTGTGACATTTGATTTTTCTGACGTTTCAATGGCAATTATTGAAAATATAGAAAAATAAATGAAAGCGAGAAAGTTTCATGTCGGAAGAAAATTTGAATATTTCGGAGGGCAATGCCTCCGAAGAAAACGTTGAAGCCCCTATGGAAGCAAATGAGTCGCCTATGGCAGACTCCGCGCTTTTCGGAGACGGCGGAAACGATGAAAAACAGCCGAAGGCAGACGCAAAGCCGCCACGTCGGGTGACGCTGACGACCTTCGTTTGCAGCTGTATAGCTCTCGTGCTTGCGGCGGTAATGCTGACTTATACGCTGTGTAACAGCGCATATCAGTCAAGGCTTGCCGAGATACGAGCGGAAAACGTGTCGTCGGGCGGCGCTATGAGCGAGCTTGACGTGCTGGCACAAATATTTGAGGCGTATTCCTTTGAGGACTTGGACGAGGAGGAGATACGCGTTCAGCTTCTTAAGGCGTACGTCAGAGCCACGGGAGATAAATACGCGGAATATTATACTAATGAAGAATATGCGGCGCTGTCTGCCGAAAGAGCGGGCGAGTCGCAGGGAATCGGAATTAATATCATCAATTCGTCCGTTGAGATAAACGGCTACGAGTACAAGTCGCTTAAGGTAATAAACGTTATGAAGGATTCTCCCGCCGAGACAGCGGGAATAAACTTCGGCGATTATATCATTGCCGTCGGTACTGAGGACGACTACGTTCTGATAAACGATAAGGACGTCGGATACGACCGAGGTCTTGCAATGCTTCAAGGTGAAAAGGGAACTGTCGCAAGGTTCGGCATTTACAGAGCCGACAGCGGAGCTACCGAATTTATGGCTATCACGCGCGATGAATTTATCACCTCGTCAGTGATGTCGGTTAAGGCAGACGCTGAGGTTGGAGAGAATATAGGCGTCGTGAGAATATCCAGCTTTGACCTGACTACCCCCACTCAGCTTGTCGAGTGCGTTGAGGAGCTTAAGGCAGACGGCTGTAACAAATTCGTTTTTGACGTTCGCTATAATCCGGGTGGAGATCTTACCTCCATCGTTGCGGTGCTGTCTCTCTTTCTTGAGGAAGGCGATACGGTCATAAGCGTCAAGGATAAGAACGGCGAGGGTGAGGTCACTACCGTCGCTCCCGTTGAATATGACAAAGGAAACGGTTGTAGCGTTAAGGCTGAGGATATCGGAAGATATAAGGACCTTGATATGATAGTTCTGTGCAACGAAAGCACGGCAAGCGCGGCGGAGCTTTTCGTGGCTAATTTCCGTGACCACGGTCTTGGAGAGATAGTCGGAACTAAAACCTACGGCAAGGGAAGTATGCAGACGTTTTTCAATCTTGCGTTCTTCGGTATCAACGGTTATCTCAAGATGACGAGTAGAATGTATTACCCGCCAAACGGCGAGAGCTACGACGGAGTGGGCATAGAGCCAACGTACACCGTAGAGCTTTCCGAGGACGCGGCAACGCGTAATATATACGATATTATGGGAACGACAGCTGATAATCAGCTCGTCGCCGCCACGAATAAATATTTTAAATAAGCTTAAGGAGATAAGACAATGGCAGAAAAGCAGAAATATACCAAAGAAGGTTATCAGAAGCTGATAGAGGAATACGAGTATTTAACAAAGCAGAAAAGAGAAGAGGTAAAGACGGCTATCGCTGAGGCGCGTTCCTTCGGAGACCTTTCCGAGAACTCTGAGTACGACGAGGCAAGAAATGAGCAGGCTAAGGTCGAGGCTCGTATAAAGGAGCTTGAAGAGCTTATCCAGAACGCTGAGGTCAGCAACGAGGAGGACGTTGAAGAGGACGTTATCGGTCTTGGCTCTTTCGTAAAGCTTCTCAGCAACGGACGCGAGGTGGAGTATAGTATCGTCGGTTCTAACGAGGCTAATCCCTTCGAAAACAAGATCTCCGATATGTCCGTTATCGGAAAATCCCTTCTCGGTAAGAGAGCAGGCGACGACGTCGCCGTCATAACTAATGCAGGTCAGGTAACTATCAAGGTTCTTGATGTTTCAAGAGCTAAGTAATCAAACAACGGGGATAGAGCAAGTCTGACTTGCTCTGTCTCCGTTTTGTATTTAATTGTGTAAACGAAATAAGCATGGAAGCGTGGGGACGCGGGGGACGCGATTTCCGCTTTTTTGAAAAAAAGCTTGGCAAAAAACTTCCTTGCCGGGTTGTAGCCCGCTTAAACATATATAATTTCAAGAATAGCTTAGTCGGGCTACAACTCGGCAAGAAAGCTTTTGCGGAGCTTTTCTCGAAAAGCGACAACGCGTCCCCCCGCATCCCCGCGTCTCCTTGCTTCCATACTTATTTCGTTTACACGATATGTACAATTCGGAGGTGTATTATGCAAGAAAATCAAAGGTGCGATAAGGAATATACTGAGGGAATAGCGGTCAAGGGCGGCTTTCTCGGTTGGCTTGATAATTATTGGTATCATTATAAATGGATAACGATAGGAGTGGCGTTCTTTTTGATAGTGGGAATAATCTGCACCGTTCAGGCTTGCACGAAGGAGGACGACGACCTTATCGTGCTTTATGCGGGACGAAATCAGCTTTCGGCCGACGAGGCAGAGGAGGTCTGCAAGGTCTTGGAGGCAGTTTGTCCTGAGGACTTTGACAAAAACGGAGAGAAGCAAATTTCCATGAGTCATTACTGTATTCTGTCCGAGGAGCAGATAAAGGAGCGTCAGAGTGAGACGGACGAAAACGGTGAAGCGCCGTTTATAGATAACAATTACAATTCAAATCAGTACGATACGTATTACAGCTATATTATGACGGGTGAAAGCTCAGTGCTTCTTTTAGACCCATGGCTGTATAACTCGTTGGTGGCGGGTGACAGACTCGTCAGCCTTGAGGAAGCGTTCGGTTACGTTCCCGAGGGCGCTTGCGGCGAATATGGAATTACGCTCGGAGAGACCGCTCTTTACGAGCAGTACGGAGTTATGAAGCTGATACCGGAGGATACCGTAATTTGTCTGCTTCGTCCTTACGTTGCTGGCAAGAGCAGTAAAGAGGACTATTACGAGAGAGAGCAACAGATGTTTGAGGCGCTCGTGACCTTTGGAAAAGAGGATTGACGTGAAATCGACAAAGACTTCTTTGTTTTTATTGCTCCTTACGGCGCTTATCTGGGGCTTTGCTTTCGTGGCGCAGGTAGAGGGAATGGCTTACGTTCAGCCGTTTACAATGAACGGCGTGAGATTTCTTATTGGAATAATCGCGCTTCTTCCCGTATTGCTTTTCTTTGAAAGAGGCAGGGTGGACAAGCAAGAACGAAAAAGAACGGTCATTGCATCCCTTGTTGCGGGCGTCGTGCTTTTTGCGGCTTCAAGCCTTCAGCAGTTCGGCATACAAATCACGGGAAGCGCGGGCGTTGCGGGCTTTATTACGGGACTTTACACTGTCCTCGTTCCCATTGCCTGCTATCTGCTTTTCAAGCAAAAAACGGGCTTGAACGTGTGGCTTGGTGCTATTCTTGCGGTCGTCGGCTTGTTTTTACTCTGCTATAGAGTGGGAGAGGGGCTGTATTTTGGCTACGGCGAATTGCTGTTGCTTATCGGCTCGCTGTTCTGGACGGCGCACGTTATGGTAATTGACCGACTTGGAAAAAGCATTCGCTCCTTGCATTTTGCTTGGGGGCAGTTTGCGGTATGCGCGGCTCTCGGACTTATCGCAATGCTTATTTTTGAACAGCCGAATATGTCAAATATACTTGACGCCAAATGGTCGTTGCTCTATTGCGGCGTGCTTTCATCGGGAGTTGCTTATACCTTGCAGGTCGTTGCGCAAAAGCGCTCAGATCCAACCATGGCGGCAATAGTGCTGTCAACCGAGTCGTGCTTCAGCGCGCTTGGCGGCGTCATATTCAAAATTGACAGTATCACCTTACTCGGATATTGCGGCTGCGCACTTATGTTCGCGGGCATAATTATTTCACAGGTTAATATAAAAAGAAAAAATAGGGAATAATATTGTTTACAATACCTTTTGAATTGTGATTTATCGGGGGATGCGGGGACGCGGGGACGCGTTGTCGCTTTTCGAGAAAAGCTCCGCAAAAGCTTTCTTGCATGGTGGCAGCCCAATCATTTTTTATATAAATTAAAGAATAGCTTTGTCGGGCTGCCGCCATGCAAGGAAGTTTTTTGCCAAGCTTTTTTTCAAAAAAGCGGAAATCGCATCCCCGCGTCCCCGCATCCCCCGATAAATCATAATTTAAAAATATTTTTTCAAGGAGAGACTGTGAATAAAAAGGATTTTGCCACGGGATTTTTGGTCGGGCTTTGCGTGTTTGGCACTGTCGCCGTTATTTTGCTTACCGTATTTTTATTGTAATATCAGGAGGACAAAATTGCGTCTTGACAAATTTTTAGTAGCCACGGGATGCTGTACGCGCTCCGTTGCCAAAAAGCAGGTAAGAGCGGGAGCAGTGACCGTAAACGGTCAAGTTCCCAAGACCTCGGACGTGAATATCTACGAGGGTGCGGACGCCGTTACCTATTGCGGCGCGCCCGTAGTTTACAGAAAATATACTTATATAATGTTAAATAAGCCCGAGGGAGTGGTCAGCGCTACGGAGGACGGACGAGACAAGACGGTGCTTGACCTGCTTCCCCCCGACGTCAGAACAAGGGGAATGTTTCCGTGCGGCAGACTTGATAAAAACACCTTGGGACTTATGTTGCTTACAGATAACGGTGAGTTGGCTCATAAGCTTTTAGCGCCAAAGAGTCACGTCGGCAAGGTCTATAAATTCAAATCAAAATTTCCCGTTTCCGAGGCGGACGCCAAGAGATTTGAGGGCGGACTTACGCTTGAGGACGGATATGAGACCAAGCCCGCAAAAATTGAGCTTATGGGCGCGGGCGACGAGGGACTTATTACCTTGGTTGAGGGCAAGTACCATCAAATAAAGAGAATGCTTGAAGCGCTTGATAATAAGATAACCTATCTTGAAAGACTTAGCTTTGGACCTCTTACACTTGATACGGCGCTTGACCGAGGACAGTGGCGATACCTTACGGCAGAGGAAATATCCGCACTTGAGTCTCACGGACAAAAGGATAAATTATAATTTGTAGCACTGTGTTTGCACTCACTTTCAAAAACTGAAGGGGCGACCATTGGTCGTCCGCAAAAAAAATGAATATTTTCCCGTTGAGTTTTTGCTGTATGTTCTGACAAACATATGCGGACGACCAATGGTCGCCCCTTCAGTTTTGAGAGGAACCGCACCTTTAAATAAAAAAAGAAACCCGTCAAATGTGAAGCAGCATTTGACGCGGTTTCCACCTTGGAAAAATGCGTACTTCAATTTACGCGCAGCATTAAATTTCAACAACCATTATATTATTTGTTTCAAGTTCTTTGAAGGTGTCGGAAACTTTCTTTCAAGAAAGTTTCTGACAAAAATAAAACCAAAAATAAAAATCAACATAAATGGAGAGTACAAAATGGACATTATCAAACAGCTTGCAGAAGAATTCAAAATCAAGGTAGAGCAGGTAGAAAAGACCGTTGCTCTTATTGACGAGGGAAACACCATTCCTTTTATCGCCCGTTACCGCAAGGAAGAGACGGGAAGTCTTGACGACGTGCTTTTGCGCGACCTTGACGACAGACTTACTTATCTGCGAAACATTGAGAAGCGCAAGGAGGAGGTAAAGAACCTTATCACCGAGATGGGCAAGATGACCGACGAGCTGTCGGCGGCTATCGACAACGCAAAGACCATCACAGAGGTAGACGACATTTACCGTCCGTACCGTCCTCACAGAAAGACGCGCGCGTCCGTGGCTAAGGAAAAGGGTCTTGAGCCCCTTGCCGAGCTTATTCTTTCTCAGCTTGACGCTTATGAGCCATCAATCGAGGAGCAGGCGGCGTCCTATATAGATGAAGAAAAGGGAGTGGCGAGCGCTGAGGAGGCAATTGCGGGCGCTTGCGACATAATTGCGGAGAGCGTGTCCGATAACGCCGAGTACAGAAAGACCGTCCGTAAGGTTACCTTCGACATGGGATATATTAATACCAAGGGCGCAACGGGGGAGGATTCCGTTTACTCGCAGTATTACGATTATTCCGATAAGATAAATAAGATACCCTCGCACAGAGTTCTTGCTATCAACAGAGGAGAGAAGGAGGACTTCCTTAAGGTAACCGTTACCGTTGAGAAGGGAATTATCCTCAACTTCCTTTGCACCGAGCTTATAACCAATCCCAAGAGCCCTGCGGTCAAATACATTGAGGCGGCAGTCGTTGACAGCTACGACAGACTTATCGCTCCTTCTATTGAAAGAGAAATAAGAAACGACCTGTTTGACGTGGCGGGCGAGGGAGCTATCAAGCTATTTGCCGATAACTTAAAGCCTCTGCTTATGCAAACTCCCCTTAAGGGCAAGACCGTAATGGGCTTTGACCCAGGATACATCAACGGCTGTAAGACCGCCGTCGTTGATAAGACGGGTAAGGTGCTTGATACCGCAGTCGTATATCCTACCACCAAGAGCAAGTTCAAGACCGAGGAAGCCGCTAAGGTTATCAAGAAGATGGTCGAGAAATATAAGATAGACGTTATCGCTATAGGAAACGGAACGGCATCGAGAGAGAGCGAGCAGTTTATCGCGGACGTGCTTAAGAACGTAAGCTACGACTGTAAGTATATTATCATAAGCGAGGCTGGCGCATCCGTTTATTCCGCGTCCAAGCTTGCCGCGGAGGAGTTTCCCGACTTCGACGTTATGCAGCGTTCAGCGGTGTCTATCGCAAGACGTCTTCAGGACCCGCTTGCCGAACTTGTAAAGATAGACCCTAAGTCCATAGGCGTCGGTCAATATCAGCACGATATGAAGCCCGCAAGACTTGACGGAGCGCTTACGGGTGTCGTTGAGGACTGCGTAAACGCCGTCGGAGTTGACGTTAATACGGCGTCGTATTCCTTGCTTTCGTATATCTCGGGTATTAACGCTACGAGCGCTAAGAATATAGTAAAATACCGCGAGGAGAACGGAGAGTTTACCTCGAGAAAGCAGATACTTAAAGTGCCAAGAGTTGGAGCTAAGGCGTTTGAGCAGTGCGCAGGCTTCCTCAGAGTTCCTCAGTCCAAGGAGATACTTGACAACACGGGTGTTCACCCCGAGTCATACGAGGCGGCGCATAAGCTTATTTCTATGTTCGGTTATACCGAGGAGGATATCGCCGAGGGACGCCTTGGGGATATAAGAGCAAAGGTCAAGGCAAAGGGAACCGCAAGCGTCTGCAAGGAATGCGGCGTCGGTGAGCCTACGCTCATGGATATTATAACCGAGCTTGAAAAGCCCGGACGTGATATCCGTGACAATATGACGCCCCCCACGCTCAGAGCCGACGTTCTCGCAATTGAGGACCTTAAGCCCGATATGGTGCTTGACGGAGTCGTAAGAAACGTTATCGACTTCGGCGCGTTCGTCGATATCGGCGTGCATCAGGACGGTCTCGTTCATATCTCACAGCTTTCCGATAAGTACGTTAAGCATCCGTCCGAGGTCGTAAGACTCGGAGATAACGTCAAGGTGAGAGTTCTTGAGGTTGACGTAAAGAAGAAGAGAATATCTTTGACAATGAAAAATGTCAAATAATTTTAATATATTAACACTCGCCGAGCGTCAATTCAGCGGGTGTTCACATAAAAAATGCATATTTTGTAAAATATGCACAATGAAAAAGGTGTAATTTTGGGAATTTACCCTCTTTCATTTTTGATAAAAAAATGGTATAATGTTATAGTACAAAAAGTGTGTATTAAAATTTATGCGCTTAGGTTTTTAGGAGGAGTATTTTAAATGGCAAGCTTATCACTTAGACACATTTACAAAAAGTATCCTGGCGGAGTAACCGCAGTTTCGGATTTTAACCTCGAGGTTAAGGACAAGGAATTTATCGTATTCGTAGGACCTTCCGGATGCGGAAAGACAACAACTCTCCGTATGATTGCAGGTCTTGAAGAGATCACCGAGGGTGAGCTGTTCATCGGCGACCAGCTGGTAAACGACGTAGCACCTAAGGACAGACAGATTGCGATGGTTTTCCAGAACTACGCTCTTTATCCTCATATGTCCGTATTTGAGAATATGTCCTTTGGACTTAAGCTCAACAAGACACCCAAGGAAGAAATCAAGCGCCGCGTTGAAGAGGCAGCAAGAATTCTTGATATTACCCACCTTCTCGACAGAAAGCCCAAGGCTCTTTCGGGTGGTCAGAAGCAGCGTGTTGCTCTGGGTCGTGTAATCGTTCGTAATCCTAAGGTCTTCCTTTTGGACGAGCCGCTTTCCAACCTTGACGCAAAGCTTCGTGCAGCCATGAGAACTGAGCTTACAAAGCTCCACGCTCGTGTTGGTACTACTTTCGTATACGTAACTCACGACCAGGTCGAGGCTATGACCATGGCTACCAGAATCGTCGTTATGAAGGACGGTCTCATTCAGCAGGTTGATACTCCTCAGAATCTTTATGATGCTCCTTGCAACATCTTCGTTGCAGGATTTATCGGAACACCTCAGATGAACTTCATCACAGGTAAGCTCACCAAGAAGGGTGACGACGTATTCTTCAACTTCGAGGATATCGCTATCAAGCTTCCCGAAGAGAAGGCACAGGCTCCTGAGCTTGCTGAGTACATCGGTAATGAAGTTGTTGTCGGACTTCGTCCCGAGGCTATTTCCGATGACGCTAAGGTGGTTGAGGCTAATCCCGATACCTCTATCAGCGTAAACGTTGACGTAACCGAGCTTATGGGCGCAGAGATCTATCTCTACCTCAATATCGGCGAGACCAACATGATCGCGCGTGTATCTTCTAAGTCTCAGTCCAGAGCAGGACAGAACATCAAGGTTAACTTTGATATGTCCAGACTCCATATCTTCGACAAGGATACCGAGCGTTGCATCATTCACTAATTTGATTTTAAAGGCTGTCGCTTTTGCGACAGCCTTTTTGCGTGGAAGTAGTTTTGATGGATGCGAGGGACGCGGAGGACGCGGGGGGACGCGTTGTCGCTTTTCGAGAAAAACTTCGCTGCGCTTCGTAACAAAAGCTTTCTTGCCGGGTTGTAGCCCGATTAAGCTATTCTTGAAATTATATATATCTAATCGGGCTACAACCCAGCAAGGAAGTTTTTTGCCAAGCTTTTTTTCAAAAAAGCGGAATCGCGTCCCCCGCGTCCCCCGCGTCCCTCGCATCCCCCGCATCCCCGATAAATCACAATTTGACGCAATACGGATGCGGAGTTTTGCCGAGGGGAGTACAAAATGTAAAATAATCATTAATTTTATAAAAAACTATTGAAAAATGCTTCAAAATATATTATTATATATACAGAAAAATATGCTTTGACGAAAGCGGAATAAAAAAGAAGTATTAGTGGAGGAATTTGAAAATGACCTTTGAACACGACGATGCTTGCGAGAGCAATGTATGTATTAAAGTTATAGGCGTAGGTGGCGGCGGAAATAACGCTGTTAACCGCATGATCGCGTCCAACGTACAGGGAGTAGAGTTCGTAACGATAAACACGGAC
>JAFTXE010000010.1 GCA_017461745.1 Clostridia bacterium
AAAAATTTCGTCATTTCTGCTTTCGACAAGGAAATACAGAATAAAACACACCAAAAAGAGAAAAACCGAAGCCGTTTGGCTTCGGTTATGGCAGGGGCAGGAGGATTCGAACCCGCGACCCACGGTTTTGGAGTGGCTCTGTGAGTCAGAAACGCCTTGATTTTTCTCGTTTTTTAACAGCTTTTGCTCACCTTTTCGGCAGTTTGAACCTGCCGTTTTTTTATTTGATGCTTTATTGATGCTATGAAATTTTCTCGCATAGTATTATTACTGCTAACGAAATTTTTATGTCCTTCAAAACTCAAATTTTGTATAGCTGTAAGCTTAGAAAAGAGATTTTTACCGAAGTTAATTTGATTAATAGAGGAAGATACTTTCAAAAGAAATATGTGAAGCAGAGGCAAGAAGCTAAAAGCTACCTTTGAAAATCAACAAAAACGTGGGTTATAATACTAAAATACTGATTCGAATTGATGGCATGAGAAAGAGGCAGAGCAAAACGTTTTTTAGTTTCTGATTTATTCACTTAACGTTTTTAAAGCAATTCCATTTCAGTACGGACTGCGTCGTTTTCCGAAAGCTTTTCTTCAAATACCTTGTTTTTATCCTCAAGCTCGAGAAATTTTTCATAATAACGGTTGCCAAATTCACGTAACGCCTTGGCACAAAAATGCAGGTTATCGGGATTTGAGCGTAAGCCCTCAGCGCTGACAAAGCCCGTCATCTTGCGCTCGTCTGCCACTGCTTTGAGGGCATCGTTTACCTTGACGTAGTTCTTAAGATCATCATTTAGCGTGCAGTCTGCGAGAAAATCTCCCAGACCGCCAAGAAGAATTGGTATGTCGTATATCCCAAGCTGCCTTTGAAGCTCGTCAAGAAAGACATTAAGCTTTTCTTTATAGAAGGGATAGCGCGAGGGGGGACAGTCCGCCTCTCCCTGATGCCAGAGTATCCCCGCAATGTTTGACGTTCGGGCGGCGAGCCTGCATTGATATATGGCGTGGTCGAAAAGCAGTCCGCCTGGGCGCCACTGATCCATACACGTTCCGCCGTCGGCGCAGGGAATGAGACCCACGTCAACACCCTTATCCTTATAGTAATTCATGGCGAAGCTCTCCGCAAGATTTACTCCCGCAAAGGAGCGGTCGTTATTGATGGGCGAGTACATTCTTTGCCATCTTCCGTTACGTAATACCTTAATGTGCCCTGTGCTGATAGGCTCTACCTCTGTTGCAAAGCCCCGTCCTGCCATGTTTGATTGACCGATAAGTAAAAATGAATGTATCATACCTTACTCCTTTTCCTTTTGTATGTTAAGCATTCTGTATTCTTTTGGGCTCACACCCGTTTTTTTCTTGAATATATTTGAAAAATCGAGCTGAGAGGTGTAACCTACACTGGCGGCTATTTCTTTTATTTTATAATTTGTCGTTCGGAGAAGCTTTTCAGCGGCGTGTATTCGTGTATCTATAAGATATTGCTGAGGCGACACGCCGTAAATCTTTATAAATTTTTTATACAGATATTTTTGAGAGATATGAATGACGTCGGCAAGATATTGCATGGATATTTTTTGCTGATAGTTATTCTTTATGTACTGAGCTATAATTTCAATCTCGTCGGTATACTGCTTTTTGTCATTTTCCTCGTCGCAGGAGCTCAGGCGCAGGAGAATTGAAAAAAGTGTGGTTTTCGCTATGTTTTGTTCGAGCGATTGGTCTTTTACGCATTGCTCAAATGACGTATCAAGTAAATTTTTTACGAAATACCAATCGTCTATTTTCAGCTTTTGGTGTGATTCAGCGGAAATATTGAAAAAATCCAGAAAGCTTTTTGACTTGCGACCTGTAAAGCCAAGCCAATAATGAGTGTAATTGGGACCCACCGTAAAGGATTGCAATTTATTTTTTGCGGTAATAAACGCTTCTCGCGCCACCACGTCAAAGCCGCTGAAATGACACGTTCCTTCAACAACTATATGTAAAAAATATACGTTTCTTACATAAGGACCCACCACCAAGGTAGTATTTTCAATAGTGGAACGGGCAAATTCAGTTACGCAGAAATCATCGTTTTTGTATCCAAAAAAGTATATTTGCGCATTTCTTCCACTCATGATAATTTTTGCCTTTCTTTGAGAATTTGTTGGTAATTTGACGTATTGTATCCATAATATACCGAAAAATGTTTGTCATCTTACACATAAGATTATACAATAAAAAAGCGTATTTGTCAATGGATAATTCGTGATTTTCATATATCTTTTTGCGTGTATGTATGCTATAATAGAGTTTAGAATAAAGCGAAAATGAAAAATATGTGATAATGGATACAATACTTGGCGAACAATTCCGATAAACTAATATTTTGCAGAGAATTAAGGAGTAGAACTATGAAAAATGCTTATAGGCTGATGAGCTTAATATTTGTATGTGTGATGTCCCTTTTGTGCTTTGTGGGATGCAAAAACCAAACGATTATAGAGGATACCGAGCCGTCTGTTGCTTTTGAGCTTGACGGATATAAAATCATCTACGGCGAGGGAAACAACTACGCGGGTGAAACTGCGAGCGCTGTTAAGCTTCAAAAGCAGATTAAAGCGAATTACGGAGCTGAGCTTGATATTGGAACGGATTATCTTGAAAATGGTGTTGAGTATGACAGTGATAGCAAGGAGATACTCGTGGGTCACACCGCGTATCCGCAGAGCAAGAGCGCAGCTGAAAGAGTTACAGCTCTTGATTATCTTATCACCGTTGACGGAAATAAGATAGTGCTTATGGCAGGAAGCTCCGACGCTCTTGGGGAATGCGTTGACTATTTCCTTGATAACTATATTGAAAATAAAGACGGAAGCCTCTTCCTCAGCACGACCGATGAACATCTGGAGCTTTACGAGTATCCTCACGAGCAGACCTCGGCAAGAATAGTAAGCCTCAATCTCAGATACGCGCATACTCCCTCGCAGAACAACCAATCCATACGCGAGCCGAGAATAGTGAGTTTCGTACAAGAGGCTCAGCCTGACTCAATGGGAGTTCAGGAGTGCGAAAAGTTTTGGAAAACGAGACTTGACTCAAGTCTCAACGATATGGGCTACGTTGCGGCGCAAGAGGAAGCGTATAGCACGAGCGGTGACTACGCCTTCAAAAATTATATATATTACAATTCCAATACGGTAAAGCTTATCCAGGGTGGCAGAATATGGCTGTCCGAGACTCCGACCGTCCCATCAAAGGGGTTTGGCTCTAAATATTATATATCTGCGGCGTGGGCTGTGCTTGAGAATAAGGAAACGGGAGCCAAATATATTCACGTCAATACGCACCTTAACGTTGACAGCGCTGAGATAAGAGAGAAGGAGATAGAGGTTCTTCTGTCCAAGATAAAGACGTTTGAGGATAAGGGTTATCCCGTATTTATTACGGGAGACTTCAACTCCGATATGAAATCCGATATATATAAAACCATGACGGCAGATTATCTTGACGCGAGAAAGACCGCAAGCAAGACCACTGACCTCTATACGTATAACGGGTACAGCGCGGAGGGAGTGGTATTGGATAAGGCTACCTATAAATGTATAGATTTTTGCTTCTACACAGAGAAGCCGTATATTTACGCAAATAAATTTAACGTCGTGGATACGTGGAGCGGCGGATATATGTCCGACCATAACGCTTTGATAATTGATTTTGCTTTATATAAGAGGTAATAAATGAGAATAATCAGCTTGAATTTGAGATATGCTCATAGCGCCGATATGAACAATCAGGGAAACAGAGAACCGAGAATAGTTGATTTTGTAAAAAGCTTTCGTCCCGCGGTTCTCGGCGTTCAGGAGTGCGAGCCCTTTTGGCGAGAAAGGCTGATGGCTACCATCGGTAAGCTTGGCTACTCGCCCGCTCAGCCCGAGATGCTTGACGAGGAAGGGAAATCTGTCTTTAAGAATTTTATATGGTATGATTCAAACGGTAACGAGCTTATAGAAGGCGGAAAAATATGGCTATCAGAGACGCCCGACATACCGTCAAAGGGTTTTGGCTCGAAATTTTATATTTCCGCAGGATATGCGGTGATAAAAAACAAGATAACGGGAGAGTGCATTGCTTACGTTAATACGCATCTCGACGTGAACAAGTCGGATACTCGCATAAAGGAGTTAGAGGTACTAAAGGAAAGAATAACAAAGCTTTCGGATAAGGGCTACAGCGTGTTCGTAACCGGGGATTTCAACGACGAGGAGAACACCGACGTGTACCGCGCTATGACAGATACACTGCTTGATGCCCGCAAGACCGCGAAGATAAGCACCGAAACGAATACTTATAATTATTGTAATTCCGAGGGTATCATAGTACCCAAGGAAAAATACAGACGCATAGACTTTTGCTTTTACAATGGAGATAAAACGGGAGCTGTCGTTGAAAAATTCGACGTAGTAGACAGATGGGCTGACGGTTATATGTCCGACCATAACGCACTCGTTATCGACGTTGGGCTATGAAAGACGTGAGAGGTATGCTATGAAGATAAGACTGATTTCGGTTTGCCTTTTGATATGTGTTTTGTTGGGTATTATCCCAATGAGCGCGGGGGCAGAGGATATATTGGAAACGGTAACACCGTCTTCAAAGACCTTATACGTGTCAAATTCCTGCGGAGATAATACAAGCGGTGACGGAACTTCTGCGAAGCCTTATAAGACGTTTGAGGCCGCTTATAAAAAAATGCTTGCTACGGGCGGTACTATAGTTATAATAGACGGCCCCGTAAAGGCGTTTGATACGCATACGGATGAGCAAAAAATACTTGACGAATGTCAAGGAACGGTATACGTTTGCGGTATCGCAGGCAAGGACGGCAATTATCCTACGCTTGATTTTTCAAGAACGTCGTCGGGTGCTACAGTAGTCAATCTCGGAACGTCAATGGTATTCTACGACCTTACGATTACGAACGACGGCGGAAACCTTTGGTTTGCGGCGGCATTTCATGAGCTGACTTTCGGTTTTAATATAACGACGGACATGAGCGACGGATATGCCGTTAAACTGACGGGAGGATATCAATCAAATAAAATTACCGCTAATCAAGATAGCGATAGGGGTTGTAACGTAAACATTTACAGCGGAGTCTTTGGCGACTGCTATTTAGGTAATTTTGCCGATATGAGTGCGAAAGGCGCCGATTATACGGTGGATAAGGATTCTGTGTTCAATCTGTACGGCGGTGAGGTTAAAAATATATGCGGTTACCGTGAAGATGCTACGGGTGAGGAGTCCTTTAAGGCTAACGCCACTATCAATATGTACGGCGGAACGGTCAAGGAAAAAATTATTGTGCGCGGTCAGCTGATAAGCGCCAACGGATATAAGCCGACCTTGAATCTGTATAACGGAGCCAAGCCTACGGATCTGGGAGATACGTTCAAATATAATAACAGACAATACGTCAATGAGCTGTTTTGCAGGCTGAGTGTTCCCGAATACTTTGTCGGATACGTCGGCGTACAGGACGGTAGCGCGGACGGTGATAAATATAACGTGAGATTCGTTGGTACAGTGTCATCGCTTGGCTTTGATAAGGTGGGCTTTGAAATCGACGCAAGCAACGGTAAGGAGTATGATACGTCTTGCGAAAGAGTATACACGTCCATTTTAGGCGACGGTAAGGAGTATAAGGCGGCAGAGCTTGGCGGAAATTATATTTTCGCCGTTGCCATAAGGGAGATACCAAGTTCAGACGGCGACGTGAGCTTTAAGGTCATTCCCTTTATAGAAATAGGTGGGCTTAAGTATTATGCCGCAAGTCAGAACGTTTGTTATTCTAAGGGAGAGCATGCCGAGCTTGAAAAAGCTAAGGCATTTACCGTGGCTTCCTTGAATCTGCTAAATAATGATAATTACGCAAGCAGTGACCCTATTGCCGACGGCTTTGATTACAGTAATTATTATATCACTGAGCGTATGCCGCGTATTATCAACTTCATAAATGAAGAGAAGCCTGATTCCATCGGTGTGCAAGAGTGTGAAGCATCGCTGAGAGAAACTATCGATAACGGTATAAAGGAAAACGGATATCTGTGTGCGCATGATGAGGTGCTTGACGGAACAACATATGCCTTCAAAAATTTCATTTGGTATAATTCTAATACTACGGAGCTTGTGGAAAGCGGACGGATATGGTTATCGGCTACGCCGAACACTCCGTCAAAGGCTGAGGGTTCGCACTTCTATATTACTGCCGCATGGGCGAAACTGAGGAATAAAGCCACGGGTATGACGTATGTACACGTGAATACTCATCTAGATACGGATTCGGAGAAATTGAGAAACGCAAACGTCGAAGTGCTGATGCCTTTGGTTCAGCAGTTTATAAAGGGGGGATACGACGTATTCCTTACGGGCGACTTTAACTCTAAGACGAGCACAGACGTATATAAAACGGTCACCGAAAGCCTTGACGACGCAAGAGTGATTGCGGACAGCGCCACGACGGTCGGTACCTTCAAAAAATTCGGATACAACAACAATCTTATCGACTACTGCTTTTGCGCGGTAGATAACACAGTTGTAAACATAGATTATCTTGACGTTGTGGAAAAATTCAGCGACGGAAAAAACGCCGCGGATTACATGTCCGATCACAGCGCTGTGGTAGTTGGTGTGAGCATATATACTAAACAACAAAATTAAAGGAGGAAAAGAATGAAACTTTTTAAAAGGGGTCTTTGTCTTATATTGGCGCTCCTTATGCTCGTGTCGCTTGCGGCGTGCGCCGATAAAGGCGGCGACGGTGAGTCAAACGACTCAGTTTCGACGAGCGGAGATTGGGAGATAGACTTTTCGGACAAGGATTACGAAGGCTATGAATTCACTATTCTCAGAGCAACGATTGAGGAAAACCACGGCTGGTCGGGAATACCGATTGACCTTGCCGTAGACGAAATGAGCGGAGATATACTCGGCAACGCCGTGTATAACAGAAATCAAACGCTCAGCGAGCTTGTGAACGTTTCCATTAAGCTTGAAATGGTTGAAATGGGAGCTAAGCTGACCAATGCACTCAGCACCAGTGTAATGTCGGGTGACGGCGGCTATGACCTTACCGTGCTTCATATGCGCGGATTCCCAACGCTTATCAATCAGGGACTCGTTAAGGATATGAACGAGCTCGAGCTTGACACCTCTTATTCCTGGTGGGATAAGGAGGCTGAGGAAGCGCTTAATATAGCGGGAAAGCAATTCGCGATGATATCGGACGTCACCTACGTGGATAAGCTTTCAACCATAGGCGTGTTCTACAATACCACAATGGCGGAAAATCTTAAGATCCCCAATCTTTACGAAATGGTGGACGAAGGCACATGGACTTTCGAGAAAATGAAGGAATTCGCTCTTATCGCCACGAATTCCGGCGAGGAGGTATACGGAATTTCTTCACAGAACGATTTTTCCTACTACATGATGCATGCGGCAAACATACAGACCGTAAGCAAGGACAATAACGGAGAGCTTGTTTACAAGCTTGCTTATCAGCGTCCCGTTTCCATGCTTCAGGAAGTATTTACCGTTATGAACGAGGGCTATTTCTTCAACAGACAGCTCAACGATCTTGACGTAGACGAAACCGTGCAGATGTTCGGCGACCAGACGCTATTCCTTGTTCGTCCTCTGCAAACCTTCTACAGCTTGAAGAACTACTATGATAACTACGGCGTGCTTCCCATGCCTAAATACGACGACGTATACGAGGGCTATTATTCTTCTGTTAATAACCACGCAGCGTCACTGATGGCAGTTCCTATGACCAATAATGAAAATGAGCGCACCGCCGACGTGCTTCAAGCTTGGGGAATGACATCCGAGAAAATCGTTATTCCCGAATTCTACGACAGAATACTTTCCACCAGAATGGTCAACGACGAGGACAGCGTTCGTATGCTTGACATCATATTTGAGAACAGAATATACGACGTAGGACTCATATTCATGCTCGGAAATGTTGAGAGCATAGTACTTCTCTCAAGTAAGGCTCAGATAGAGAGAGCGCCGGGAACCATAGCGTCCTCAATAAGCAGTATGAAGAGCTCCGTTGAAACAGGCATTAAGGATTTTGTAGATCAGATCCAAGGATCTTGATTAAATAAAAAAATTTTAGGAGGAACTAAAATGAAAAAGAGCAATCTCAAAAAAGCACTTGCGATAGTTCTTTGCTTGATAATGAGTATATCGGCAATGACACTGTTCGTAAGCGCGGACACAGCGACCACTCCCACATTCGCAAAGACCGTTTATATGTCGTCCACAGGCGTTGACACCAACGACGGACTTACCGAAGCAACTGCCGTAGCAACGCTTGAAAAGGCAACCAAGATTCTCGGCGCTGAGGGCGGAGAGATAATCGTCGTTAACGACATGACGGTAGATATTTCTGCTTATGAGAAACTTGCGAGCGGACGTAGAATGTTCCTTGAAGCAACCAACTCGACAGTTTATCTCCACGGAAAAAAGCAGGCGAATAATAGCTATCCTACTCTTCTTTTCAAGACGAACGGTGCAGCGGCTATATTTGAGCTTTCAGGCCCCTTTGCTATTTACGACCTCGGTATCGGCGTGGCAGAGGAGCAGAATTTGTGGATATCCGCTAACGCATACCCACTTACAATAGGTAATAACGTAACCACGGTAATGCAGGGAACAAAGGTAGCGAACATAACAGGCGGTAAACAGGACAACGGTAAATCAGGCGTTCTTCGTGCTGCTGATGCTGAATGTGTAGTGACGATTTTCAGTGGCGTCTGGGGACAGATCTACGGCGGCTCCTTTGCAAAGGATACCGTTCAGACGGGCGGCGCGACTGTTAATATGCTTGGCGGACAGGCAAACTTGATTCGCGGAGCGCGCGATGGCTCTAAGGTTACAGGTGAAGTAGTTATAAACTTCTACGGTGGTGAGGTAGTTCAGGCATGGAATACCTATACGGGTATCGGAAGCCACGCAGCAGAGGGAAGAACCAATATTCTGAATGTATACAACAACTCCATGAGCGACACAACTAAGGCAAATCTCGGAGGAGTATATGCGGCAGACGTAACCGAAGGAGCGGGAACCGTTAATAACGTAACGGGAACTGCACCCGAATTCTTTACAATTTCCGCATATGACTTTGCTCCCCCCGCTCCTCCCACGTTTGAGGATGATCCCGACCTTGGCTTGAACGATGATGAGGATAAGAAGGACGAGACCGAGACAAAGGCTACCGAAACCACAGCTGCACCCGAGACTACCGAGGCTGAAACCGAGGCAGAGGAGAGCGGATGCGGTAGCGTTATCGGAGCAGGCGCAATTGCAATCGTAGCAGTAACGGGCGCAGCACTCGTTGTAGGTAAGAAAAAAGAGAATTAAAGGATATAAAGCGATAGAAAAGTAAATAAGTATCCCCCAAAAAACACTACTCATTTGCTTTTTCACTATTTACTTTTGCCTTTAACTTATATTTACCCCTAAAATTTTGACCCCAAGGCTTCGGTGGACGCAAGTCCCGCCGAAGCGGCGGGCCGGAAAAAAATGACGGAGACCCCCATCGGCGTGTCGAACGACCGATATTAAAATTGTGATTTATCCGGTAGTTTATTTATTTTGTTTTTTATTAGTTCGCCGCAGCTTCACCTCAGCGTGTCATCCTGAGCGGAGTCACAACGCGCGGATTATATTGAAGCGAATAAACGATATCTTGTGACGCAGTCGAACTTTCCGTGAGGAGAGGAATGCCGAACCGAGCGGAAAGCAACGAGCAACGCGAGGCAGGGATCTACTAACGGCTTTCGATACCCTTCTTTTGCGCAAGTGTTACTTTTATATTGCTGAGGGAATGTAACTTTTAAGCACAAAGGGGTAGCAATAAATCGAAGTAGATCCCTTCCTCACTCCGCTTACGCTCCGTTCGTCGCTTTTTGCTCGACTCGTACCTCGTCTCCCAAAAAGTTCGACTTCGTCACAAGGGAAAATAAGACGATGCCAATTTTATTCCTTCTTTGTGACTTCGCTCAGGATGACACAAGTGGTGGAATTTTGCGATAAACCGAATAATTATCTCCCGTACAAATCATAATTTGCAATTGTTTTTATAATATCAACTTTATTTAACAAAAATAAAATAGGAGGACTTTATGAAAAAAGTACTTACTTTGTTTCTCGCGGTATGTATGCTTATTTCCATAATCCCCATGGCAGTTTCCGCGGAGACGATAATTGAGCCCGAAGCACCTAAAGCACCTGAGAATATAACGACGGTTTATGTATCAAACGCTGGAAATAATAGCACAGAAGACGGTACTAATAAAAATACACCCTATCTAACCTTTAATGCTGCATATGAAGCAGTAATTGAAATGTCTGGTACGGCAGATAGAAAAATAGTAATTCTTGATGATGTGAGCGCTTTTACGGATGACGAAAAGAAAGCTATGCCTTCCACTACCGCAGGCGGTAATGCAACCCATTATCTTATGAATCAATATTCTGCTGGAACGATTTATGTTTGTGGTGAGGATAATAACAATTCGTACCCTTCTGTAGATTTTCTATGTTACGGTAAAAATACATCGACAGCATATGCTACCGTTATATTATTAGGCGCAGATACAGTTTTTTACAATATGGCATTTGACAATAGCCAAGATAAGACTATTTGGCTTTGTGCTACACTTTACGATTTAACTTTGGAAAAAAACATTTCCAAAGAAAGTACCGGAACTTTTGCAGTAGGTGGTATTTCCTTTAATAATACCGGAACGGGAAAAAATTCGTCATATAACAATTTGGATACCTCTAAGGATGGATGCACAATATCCATTTATAGCGGAACATATGGTGCCATCTTTTGTGGAAACAGAACGGGAAGTTCTAATTGTCAGTATGTGCTGACAGAGAATATAACATTGAATTTGTATGGTGGAACATTCGCGGGGGATATAGATGCTCATGCAAGTGGAGTTACTGTAGATGCAAATAGTACAGTGACAATAAACGCATATAATATTACATTAGCATCAGGCAAGACCATAAAGAATAGTAATAGCACCGTAAATGCCAATCTGAATCTCTATAACGCAAATCTTGATGGACAGGTAACTGCAACAAACTTCAATGAAGTAAAAAAGTGTTACGCAGTATACGTCGGCGTGCAGAACACCACTGTCAATACTAATACGACAGATGATATCCCCGACAATACCTACAGCGTACGTTTTGTAGGTGTAGTAAACTCTCTTGCGTATGATGAGGTTGGATTTAAGATTACATGCGGAGAAAGAAATTTTGATACTGCTTGTAAGTATGTTTATACGTCTATCGCAGGTGACGGTGATGATTACACCGCGGCAGCTCTCGGCGGTAACTATATTTTCGCTGTGGCTATAAAGAATATTCCCACAGAGGGTGAGGTAACCTTCACTGTAAAGCCGTATTTTGTTGTTGACAACCAGACCTACTACGGTACGGCATATACCGTAACCTATAACGCAGAGGGTTACGTAAGCTCTGCCGTAGCAAACTAAGGAGGTGCGAAAATGAAAAATTATAAAACACCTGAGCTTAATATAACGATGATTGCCGAGATAGGCGACGTTATTACGAGTTCTCCCTATATTTTTGACGAAAACAACGCAAGACTTGGAACAATCGGCTCTGCTGGAGAAGATTGTCAGACTTGGTAATGCCTCACAAGTGACAGACCTTCATTACGAAGGTCTGTCCTTCGAGAAATCGTCAAATTATGATTTATCGATAAGTGCATAATGGAAGGCTCCCTTGTGTAAAGGGAGCTGGGCGTAGCGACTGAGGGATTGGTCGTGATATAAAGTAAATATCTCTCCCGTTAAATCACAAATTATCCCCCGCATTGACAGCTCTCCCAAAGGTCAAGACTCGTAGGACTTGGCTTTCGGGAGCGTCGGCAATGCTGACAGAACTTTTGAAAGGAAAAAACTAATGGACAGAAAATACGGATATTTTTCATCTGACGGAAAGCAGTATAATATTATAACGCCCGACATACCAAGGAATTGGTATAATTATCTGTGGAATGATAATTATATGAGCTTCACATCACAAGTTGGCGCGGGTGAGAGCTTCTTGCAGGACTCCCTCGGCAGAAGAATGGGGCTCGTCAAGGATAGGGGCTTTTACGTAATCGAGGACGGCAAGTCACACGGCATTTGCGGTCTGCCCGTAAATCAGGTGAACGACGCGTATCTCTGCACTCACGAAAGAGGGGCGAGCAACGTTCATACTGAAAAGAACGGACTTGCCACCGACGTTGAGATAATAGTCACCACGGATAGCGCTTGCGAGCTTTGGAGCGTTAAGGTAAAAAACAATTCAAATATCCAAAGACAGATAAGCGTAGTAGGCTTCTGCGGCTCGGGATTTGACGAGGAGTATACAAGACAAGGCTATAACATGGCGGTCGCTGACCTCGACGCCAGCCTCGGCGCTATAGTTACGAGCAGGTACGCTGAATTTGAGAAGGTTGGAAAAAGACTGATATACTCATTTATGGCGCTGTCGGAAAATATAGACGCCTACGATTGTACCTACAACTCCGTAATAGGTCCTTACGGTTCATTTGCTCACCCCGTGTTTGCTGACAGAGGCGGACTTTCAAGCAGTGCTTGCTGCGGCGAGAAAATGGCGTTCGCTCTTGAAAAGAAAATAACTCTTTCTCCCAATGAGGAAAAAGAGATAGTGTTCGTTCTCGGTATAGCCTTCTCAAAGGACGAGATAAAGAGCTGTATAGACAAGTTTGCAAGCACCAAGAGCTACGGTGATGAAAAGCAAAAGGTACTTAAAAAATTCAATGACGAGGTATCCGAGGTCAGCATCAATACCCCCGACGAAAAGCTCAATTGCACGTTTGAATGGCTCAAGCACCAGAGCAATATGGGCTCTCGTTGGGCAAGAGTAAGACATAACGGCTACCGCGATATGACGAGTGATACGGATTGCCTTGCGGCAATTGATCCCGAGCTCGCTCTTGAAAGATTTCTCAGAATACTTACGTATCAATATTCCAACGGCTATGCCCCCAGAACCTTCAAGGACGGAATGATTCAGGATAAGAACTTCGCGGATAATACAGTATGGCTGAATTTCACCGCCGCTTCAATAGTAAAGGAGCTTGGAAGAAAGGATATACTTGACATTCAAGTTCCGTATAACGACGGCACTACGGGTACTGTTTACGAGCATCTCTACCGTTCCGTAGATTTTCTCTATAACTTCCGCGGACATCACGGACTCATAAGAATATGGGGTGGAGATTGGAACGACTGCATGAACACCGCGGGACTTGGAGGCAAGGGCGTGAGCGTTTGGCTTAGTATCGCATGGTGCAGAGCAAGTGATACCTTCGCTGAGCTTGCCGAGATTTACGGTAACAACGCGGACGCAGAGCAAGCCCGTCAAAGAGCCGATGAAATGAGAGCCATCATCAACGAGCATGGATGGGACGGAGAATATTATCTCTGCGCATATAACGATGACGGAGAAAAGATAGGCTCAAAGACCTGCGAGGAAGGCGCAATGTTCCTGATACCTCAGCTTTGGTCGGTGCTTGCCAATATATCCGACGACAGAAAGATAAAGGCAATGGACGCGGTAGAGAAGTATCTGTCAAGTCCTTTGGGAACGCTTATCTCAATTCCACCCTATACCAAATATAATTCAAAGATAGGCTCGGTCACCACTAAGCCCGCGGGCGTACATGAAAACGGCGGAGTATATCTGCACACTATTGCGTGGAAGATAGCCGTTGACGCAATTTTAGGCAGAGCGGACAAGGTCGAGGAGGGAATAAATACTATTCTTCCTTACCGTAATCCCGTAGTGAACGGACGCGCAGAGCCTTATACGCTTTGCAATTCCTATTTCGGAGAGCAGACGGGCTACAGATACGGCACACCCGGACAGAGCTGGAGAACGGCGTCTGGACCGTGGTTCGAGAAGGCACTCGTCAATTACGTATTCGGACTTGTTCCCGAGATGGAAGGTCTGAGAGTATCTCCATGCCTGCCGCCGTCTTGGAAGGAATGCGAGATAACCAAGAAATTCCGTGGATTTAATTATAATATAAAATATGTAAACAATGGAACAAGTGTAAAGGAGATAACCGTTAACGGCAAGAGAATAGAGGGTAATATTCTGCCTCTTGTCGATGC
>JAFTXE010000068.1 GCA_017461745.1 Clostridia bacterium
AGGAACGTCGGTTCCGTTGTATCTACGCAGTCTGTTCTGCCATATTACGCTCACGTCGGGGAGCTTTTCGGTCAGATCGTAACCGATGAACCATCTGTATGCTACATTTACCTCTATCTCTTTAAGCAATCTTATTTCACTTCTTATTCCGTAGAGATATCCTATGAACAGCATGCGGAAAAGAACCTCTGGCTCTATTGCGGGGCGTCCGTTATTCTCACAGTAATACGGCTTGCAGATCTTGTTGATGAAGCTGAAATCTATTGCCTTATCTATCTTTCGAAGAAGATGATCCTGTGGTACAAGCTCCTCCAATATTACCATTTCCAGTTTGTTTTGCTTTCCGCTTCTTTCCGTGAACATAGGTGTTTCCTCCGTACTTCTTTTTACACCTATATTATACCATATTTCTCAAACCCTGTAAAGTACGACAAAGGGCTCAGAACCGTAGTCCTGAACCCTTTGTCAGTAATCTGGCACGCCGACTTCGTCAGCGTGCGCATTTTTACAAGATTATTTTTTACTGTCTGTCAACGGTTACGACGGCGGAAAAGGTGTTGTTTATCGCCTTAACGCTCGCGTCTATCATATCCGCAAGCTCTACGTCGCTTTGCTTCAGCTCAAAGGGTGCGGTTACGTCGAAGATAAGATTGGAATGTGTAACTCCCTCGACAAATCTAAAATCGTGAATAGAAAGTCTGCTATCTATCCTCTTGACCGCTTCAAGCGTCAGCTCCTTAAGCTCGGAGACTCTTTCGTCGTCAACTACGATGGGGTCCATATGAATAGTCGCGCGGACGCCAAGCTCGTGGTAAAGCCTTTTTTCTATGTTATCTATAACGTCGTGAATTAAGTAAACGTTCTTAGAGCCGTCCACCTCGGCGTGCAGTGACGCTATCGTGTTTCCCGGTCCGTAATTATGCACGACCATATCGTGTATTCCGCAAACGTCATCGTACTCCTTGGTGATGCTCTCTATCGACGCTATGACCTCTGGGTCGGGGGGCGAGCCGAGAATGGAATTCTTGGTATCGTTCAGTATCTTGATACCCGCTATAATAATTATAACCGAAATAACTACGCCCATGTATGCGTCCGTCTGAAAGCCCGTAAATCTGCTGATAATTGCCGACGCGAGTATCGCCGAGGTCGCAATGGCATCGGACAGGCTGTCAGCCGCCGTCGCCTCGACCACGGGCGATTTTATTTTTTTACCAACGCGTCTTCCCGCAAGCCCAAGCCACAGCTTGACGGCGATGGACACGCACAAAACGGTTATCGTCACTGCCCCGAATTCAGAGCTTGAAGGATTGATTATCTTATTTACCGATTCCTTCGCAAGCTCAAAGCCGACGAGAAGCACCAAAAACGAAACTATCATTGAAGCCACGTATTCTATGCGCGCGTGACCGAATGGATGATCTCTGTCGGCAGGCTTGCCCGATATCTTGAAGCTGATAAGAGATATTATCTGCGTTCCCGCGTCGGACATATTATTAAGCGCGTCGGCAGTTACGGATATAGAGCCGCTGAGCAGTCCCACGACGAGCTTTGCCGAGGACAAAAGCAGATTGACCGCTATACCCACCACGCTCATCAGCATTCCGTAAGAGCGTCTGACCGCGGGGTCTTTGACGTCTTGATAATTTTTAACAAAAAGCTTACACAGTAATTTTATCATAAGGACCTCTAAAATTTAAAATATAAGAAAGGGTTGTAACCCAAATCGGCAAGATAACACGTGCATATGACGAGCGAGGCTACGGCGGCTATATTCATGAACGCCGTTACCGCCGTCTCCCTTTTCTTTAAGAGCGACGAAACGATACGCGCGGGCAGAGGCGTCGCCGCTACTGCCGCTATCGCAAGAAACGTCAGCGAACGAGAAAGCTCAAATAAGGCGTCCGCATTCACAAGCTCACACCCCACTCCGAACAGCTGACCGAAATATCTCGCTCCCTCAGCCGCCGTAAGCGTTCCGCCGTCGGACGCAAATATCAGCCATCCGATAAGAATGAAGAACAGCGCGTACAGATGGGAAACGACCCTCGGTGCTTTTTCCAAGACCTTGAGCAAAAACGCCTTTTCGATGGCAAGCAGTAAGAAAAAATACAGCCCCCAAAAAATAAAATTGAGCGCCGCGCCATGCCAGACGCCCGTCAAAAGCCAAGTAATAAAGAGATTGCGGTAGGTTTTCAGCCTTCCCCCTCTGTTGCCGCCAAGAGGAATATAAACGTACTCCCGAAACCAGCTCGACAGAGTAATATGCCATCGCCGCCAAAACTCCGTTATGCTCCTTGAAACGTAAGGATATCGGAAGTTCTCAGGAAACTCAAAGCCGAATATTTTGCCAAGTCCCCTCGCCATATCCGAATATCCCGAAAAGTCAAAATATATCTGAAAGGCGAAGAACACGACGCCAAGCCATGCGCCAAGAACGGTGCCGCCCTCGGTCGAATACCGAGCCAAGCGCTCCCATTGCTCCCCCGCTCCGTTGGCAAGAAGTATTTTTTTAGCAAGCCCTACGCAGAATATCCTTACTCCCTCAGCGCACCCCGACACCGAGTGGCGTCTGTCCGAAAGAGACGCGTCAACCTCGCAATATCGCACGATAGGTCCTGCCACAAGCTGCGGAAACAGCGTGACGTAGGTAACGAAAGTAAACGGATTTTTCTGCGCCCGCGCCGCCCTTCTCCTTACGTCAATGACGTACGACATCGCCTGAAAGGTGTAAAAGGATATACCCACGGGCAATTCAATCCCGAGAGGCTGCGCTCCAAAAAGAGAAAAAGCCGCGTCGAGATATTTGAAAATAAAAAGCGTCAGAATATTAGCTACGACAGCGAAGGCACAAACGGCGTTCGCCCTTTTTCCACGTCCCCGCGCCATTTCACGCCAAATAAGCAGTCCCGCACCGTAATCAAACAGCGCCACCGCAAGCATCAGCGGCAAAAGACGCGGCTGGGCTATTCCGTAAAAAACAAGGCTCGCCAAAAGCAAAACGTAATTCTTTGCGCCACTAGGCAAAAGAAAATAAAAACCTACCGTCAACGGTAAAAACAGATACAAAAATTCAAGAGAAGAAAAAAGCATCGCTACTCCTCAGAAAAATTTATGTACCTTGGTGTGATAGACTCGGAGAATGCGAAGGACGCGGGGGACGCGTTGTCGCTTTTCGAGAAAAGCTCCGCAAAAGCTTTCTTGCCGAGTTGTAGCCCGACTAAGCTATTCTTGAATTTATACATGTCTAATCGGGCTACAACCCGGCAAGGAAGTTTTTTGCCAAGCTTTTTTTCAAAAAAGCGGAAATCGCGTCCCCCGCGTCCCCGCATCCCCGCGTCCCTCGCGTCCCTCGCATCTTCAAGTCTCTCACTTCAACGTTCTTATTGTTTCCTCGGCGGCGGACATTATTCCTATTTTGCCGCTCTCGTAGGTAAGACCGCCCTGAAGATATGCGGTATACGGCTCGCGCAGAGGACCGTCTGCGGACAGCTCAATGGAAGAGCCTTGCGTGAACGCGCCCGCCGCCATTATTACCTTATCGGTATATCCGGGCATTTCCCACGGCTCGGGAACGACGTAGGAATCAATGGGCGAGCCCGCTTGGATTCCTCGGCAGATAGCGCACAGACCCTCGGGGCTGTGGGTAATTACCGATTGAATTATATCGTATCTCGGCTCGTCCCATTCGGGCTCAACGTCAAAGCCAAGTCCCTGCTTACCGAAGATATACGCCGCAAGATGAGCGGTCTTTATCGCCTGAGCGGTGGTGTGGGGGGCGTAGAAAAGCCCCTTATACAGATTTTTGTTCTGTCCCAAGGTAGCGCCGACCTCAAGTCCGCAGCCGACGGACGTCAAGCGATATGACGCAAGCTCGACCGCCTTTGCCGTACCCGCTATGTAGCCGCCGCTTTCCGCCATTCCGCCACCCGGGTTCTTGATAAGAGAGCCTATAACCATATCAGCGCCCACCGCGCACGGCTCTCTCGTCTCCGTAAATTCGCCGTAGCAATTGTCAACCACCACGTAACAGTCCTTCTTGATAGAACGAACGAAGGAAATGACATCGCCTATTGCGTCAACGCTGAGCGTTTTTCTGTTCAGATACCCCTTGGAGCGCTGAATAAATACTACCTTTACTCTGTCGCCCTCGTCGGTAAGCACCCGTCGTATTTTTTCAAGGTCAAACGAGCCGTCGTCAAAGAGGTCTGCCTGACGGTACTCAACGCCAAAGTCACGCAAAGAGCCGTTTCCCGCCTCGCCGACGTTGCCTATTACCTCGTCAAGAGTATCATAAGGTTTGCCCGCAATAGAGAAAAGGATATCATTTGGACGTAAAAGCCCAAAAAGACCAATAGTCAGCGCCTGAGTTCCGTTGACTATGCTATGACGAACGAACGCGGCTTCCGCGCCAAAAACGTCCGCCCATACCTCGTCCAGAATTTCTCTGCCTCGGTCGTTGTATCCGTAGCCGCTCGTACCGTTAAACACCGTGTCACTGACGCGGTGCTCCCTGAATGCGTTCATTATCTTCTGAGTGTTTTTAAAAGATATGTCGTCTATTCTTTTAAACGTCGCCTCCAGCGCCTTCTCCGCCTCGTCGGCAAGCGCCAGAACCCTTTGTGAAAATTCCATTTTTATTTTTTGTTTTTTGAGGAAAACTTTCTTAAAAGAAAGTTTTCCTCAAACTCCTTTCAAAGAATTTAAAACTCTATTTCAAATATCAATTTACTGCTTATTTCCTTCTGTACTTGTTTTTCCATGGAAACAGAGCCTTTTACCTTAAGTATTTTATCTATGGCTATTGCTGTCTTTTTTGACATAGTGGCAGAACATGAACCGCTTAATTCCAAAGTTTTTGATTTAATTGAATTAGCGTTTGAACATCTCATATCTATAAGCCCTTTTATAGTATCGTCATATTGAAACCATTTCAATTCGGGTCTCTTTGGAGAGCTATTTCCTTCAAAATGAGATATGGTCTTTCCGCTTTGCATATTCTTGTTCTTTGTATATGTATCGTTGCTGAAACTTGTCGCGGTGTTAGATACCTTAGCATTAGCCTTCAACGATTTTGCTTCAATTTCTAAATTCGCTTCCAATATTTCCACAGAACAGCTTTTTGCGCCTAAACAAAACGCAATATTCGCAAGCTCTGCAAGTTTTTCCTCCGTAGCCTTTGCAAATATGGAGTTAACGTTTATATATCGTTTTCTATCAAAAGCGTCCACGCAATACACGTTGTCACATTTCCAAAACGGAACAAATTGAATACCACTATTTTCTACCCATTCGTCATATAAGTGAAAAACTTCTGTCTCCCCACGTGTATCACACCAGCCTATTGCTCCCTCACAATAATCAATTTCCCGTCTTACTGCATCGTCAACTATCTCAATTATGTTCGGCAAACAGAAATCTTTTTTTCTGAAATCCTTCGGAAAAATAGGATTATATTTCTTTTTCTTATGCTCTTCAATATTTTTCTTGGTTTGCTCCGATACGATTTTCGCTCCTTTTTGTACTTGATCTGCTGCTTTTTTGCCGATATCAGAAGTTTTCTTTAGTATATTGGCAAAAGTATCTTTGGTTTTGTTATTTTCGTTATTCATTCTTTTAACTTCCTTTCAAGAGATCGTTTTCATATGAGTAGTTGTATTTTTCGCGAATTGCAACTTTTTTCAACAAACTTATGTGGTAATCCTTGTTCTTTAAATTATGATTTCTCCGAGAGATAATTTATTATGACTTTGCACCAGCTTCACCTCAGCGTGTCATCCTGAGCGGAGTCACAAAGAAGGAATAAAATTGCTGTCATCCTATGTTCCCTTGTGACGTAGTCGAACTTTTTGGGAGACGAGGGACGAGTCGAGCAAAAAGCGACGAACGGAGTGCAAGCGAAGTGAGGAAGGGATCTACTTCGATTTATTGCTATCCCTTCTGTGATTAAAAGTTACATTTACTATGCAATATAAAAGTAACACTTGCGCAGGGAAGGTTATCGAAAGCCGTTAGTAGATCCCTGCCTCGCGTTGCTCGTTGCTTTCCGCTCGGTTCGTTCCTCTCCTCACGGAAAGTTCGACTACGTCACAAGATATCGTTTATTCGCTTTAATAAAATTCGTGCGTTGTGACTCCGCTCAGGATGACACGTTGGGGGTGAAGATAGTGCGAAGTCATAAAAAAACAAATAAATAAACACCACGACAAATTATAATTTAATAAAATCCCGTACTCAAAATTAAGCACTTCACTAAATTTAAATAGCCATAATATCAATTTTCTTCAAGTTCTTTGGGGTTTGGGGTCTTTCTCCGAAAGAAAGACCCCGCATGCCCCTTTTAACAAACTAACCGATCTTTTTCACATACTCACTCACGAGAGCCGCGCACGACTGCGCGTCGCTGAGGTCGCACATCTCGTTGCCAGAATGAATGTATCTCGTCGGAATGGAGACCGCGCCTACCGCCGCGCCCGCTCCCGCAAGCTGCATGGACGAGGTATCCGTGCCGCCAAACAGAAGTATTTCCTTCTGATATTTTATTTTATTCTCCTGCGCCGTCTCGCAGAGTCCGCGAACTATTTCCTCGTTGCAAATAACCGACGCATCCTTTATCTTGACAGCCGCTCCGTCGCCAAGTCTGCACGCCATGGGAGACGCCCCCAAGGTATCACCCGTTGCCGTCACGTCAAGACAAATGGCGATATCGGGCTTTATCGCAAACGCCGCCGTCATAGCCCCACGACAGCCTACCTCCTCCTGCACCGAGAAAACGTAGTAAACGTCGCCGTCAAGCGCCTTGTCGCGCAAGCGCTCCGCTATGTCAAGAAGGACCGCGCAGCCTATTCTGTCGTCAAGAGGTCTGCCGCATACTCTTCCACCCGCAAGCTTTTGCACGTGGGGTGTCAGCACGAAAAAGTCGCCTATTCTCACCTTCGCCTCGGCTTGCTTTTTGCTCTTAGCGCCAATGTCAATATAAAAGCTGTCAGCCTTGAAGTCTGCGGGCTTGACCTTTTCCTCGGGAATTATCGTTCCTCTGACGCCGTTCTCGGACACGACCTCGCCGAACGCCGCCGCAGTAAAGCTAATACCGCCGACAGTCGCCACTCTGAGCATTCCGCTGTCCTCAATGAAGGTCACCATAAAGCCTATCTCGTCCATATGCGCCGCAAGCATCACGCGCTTGCCGCCACCCACGCCCTTTTTTACGGCAATAAGATTGCCAAGCGCGTCCGTTCTCATTTCGTCGCAGAACGGGGACACGATAGCGGAAATTTTTTCTCTTATCTTTTGCTCTCTGCCCGAAACGGACGGGCAAAGGCAAAGCTCCTTTAATACCGAATAAAAGTTCATATTATCTCCTCTATAATACTTACGCACAAATCTCTCTGCGCAAAATAGTCGTTTATATTTGCCACGCAAGCGGCTGAATGAAGGTATCTCGTCGGAACGGACGCGGCGAGAGTTTTAATTCCCTCGGCGGTCTTGTGTATCGTTCCTGCATCATTTCCACCCGAAACATATCTTTTTACCTGTGCTTTTACACCTTTTCTCTTTGCTATATCAATAGCGGCGTCAACAAGCTCTCTGCTATACACGGTTGAGCGGTCCATAAAAGATATAGCAACGCCGCCGCCCATGTCGGCGACCCGTCTTGACGCCGCCGCGTCTGCGATATCGGCAATCGCAGTGGTCTCAAGCACGAGAGCTACGTCGGGACTTAACTCATAAGCCGCCGCCTTTGCGCCCGAAAGCCCAATTTCCTCTCTCACGGTAAAGCAAAAGCAAGCGTCAATATTTTTCTTTGGCGGCGAGTCCTTAAGTCTGCGCATAGCCTCTATCATAGCCGCGCACCCCATTCGGTCGTCAAGCGCCTTTCCCTTGACTAAATCCTCACCGAAGGTATAGAACTCGGAGTCAAACGTCGCAAAGTCGCCTATTCTGACAAGCGCCTCAGCCTCTTCCTTATCGCAAGCGCCGATATCTATATAAAGCTTGTCGATATCGACCGCCTTTTGTCTTTCCTTTTTGTCCTTATGGTGAATAGCCTTTGATGCGATAACGCCGTTTATAAGTCCGTTTTGGGTAAGAACCTTAACCCGTCTGCCCGCAAGCACGCTTGCGCTGATACCGCCAACCGTGTCAAAGCCGAGGTAACCGCCGCTCTTTATTTCGGTTATCATAAAGCCAACCTCGTCCATATGCGCGCTTATCATTATTCTTTTGCGCTCTGACGCGGTCACGTCTCCAAATCTCATAACGGCTATAAGGTTTCCCATTCTATCAAATTTTGCGTCGGGGCAGACGTCAAAAATTTCATTCTTTATAAGGCTTGCCACCTCGCCCTCACAGCCCGACGGGCCGAAAGCGCCGCAGAGACGCTCGATAAGCGACAGAGAATTTTTCATATCGTTCATATAAAGCTCACCTCCGAGAAATTCATTTTCTCCGCAATTTCCTCGGAGCTGATAAATTCGCCCACGAGCTTTACCAGAGTCTCGCAGTCACGCATTGATACGACCTCCGTATAGGTATGCATTGAAGCAAGCGGCAGACCGACGTCTACCGTGGGAATACCGCAAGCGGTCAGATTAACAGACGCCGCATTCGTGCCCGTGCTCGTCGGCGCGGCTATCATGGAATGCTCTATTTCTCTATCGACGCAGAGCTTCTCGGTAAGTCGGGTAAGCTCCAGATGCGTTGACGCGCTGACGGAAATGGATATTCCCTTATCCATTTCTACCGTCTCAAAGTCCTTGGTATCGGGTACTCTCGCAAGGTTTACGTCGATGACCATAGCGTAATCGGGCATGACGGAAAACGCTCCCGCCGCCGCTCCGCCGAGCCTGTTTGTCTCCTCGACAGAGGAAAGCAGGAGATAAACGTCGCCCGCAAGCGCCTCCTTGGGCGTATTTACGATAGCGAAAGCAGCGCATGCGGCACAAGCCTTATCGTCAAAGCTCTTTCCGCAAATTCTGCCGTTCAGAAGCTCGGTATAAACGGGGGCAAAGCCCACGGGAGTGCCTATTTCTATAAGCTCACGCGCCTTGTCGGTCGAAAGCCCCGTATCTATGAGCATTTCCTCGATTTTAGGCAGGTCGCTGTCCTTTTTAAGATGCGGTGGAGTTGATACTACCACGCCTCTTAGCGTCTGCTTACCGTAAATTACGACGTCGGACGCCTGCATAATGGACGGGTCGATGCCGCCCATCTGACATACGCGTAAAAATCCGCCGTCAAGCACCTCGGTGACGAGCAGTCCTATTTCGTCAAAATGAGTATCTATTAGAATTTTCGGGGCGTTTTGCTTGCCGCTCCTCTTGCAAAAGAGGTGGTTGCCCACACCGTCAACCGATACGAATTCAAGCTCGTCTCCGATAAGACTCCTCAGTGCCTCGGTTGAACGGCTCTCAAAGCCCGACACCGAGGGAACGGCGCAGAGCGAAAAAATAAATCTTTTTAAATCTTTCATCATTATCTCACTAATCAGTATTTTCAGCATTTACTTTGTAAAGTATATTTTTGTCACGAAAAAGGATTGCCACGGTCGCATGGGGGATGCGGAGGATGCGGAGGATGCGATTTCCGCTTTTTTGAAAAAAAGCTTGGCAAAAAACTTCCTTGCCGGGTTGTAGCCCGATTAGATATATATAATTCCAAGAATAGCTTAGTCGGGCTACAACTCGGCAAGAAAGCTTTTGCGGAGCTTTTCTCGAAAAGCGACAACGCATCCCCCGCGTCCCTCGCATCCCCTCGCGTCCTAACCCCAATATTTTTTATCGAGGCTTCTATATTGTATTGCCTCGGCGATATGCGTCGCTCCTATGACCTCTTTACCGTCTATGTCCGCAATGGTCCTTGCAACTCTCATTATTCTGTCGTATCCGCGCGCCGACATTCCAAGTCGCTCGTACGCCGACTTTATCAGCGCCGAAGCCGCAGCGTCGGTTACGCAATACTTGCGTATCTCAGCCGCGCCCAATTGCGCGTTACAGTATATACCCTTAGCGTCCGCCATTCGCTCTGCCGCAAATTTACGCGCGGCAATTACTCTCCCCCGTACCGTCTCTGAGGTCTCCGTCGCCTCGTTGCTCGCCGACAGCTCGTCGTAGGAAAGCGAGGGAAGCTCTATCTGTATGTCAATTCTGTCAAGCATAGGACCGCTTATTTTGGATATGTAGCGCTTAACGTCGTTCGGCGAGCAGGTGCATTTCTTGGTCGGGTGTCCGTAATATCCGCATCTGCACGGGTTCATAGCCCCAACGAGCATAAACGAGCAGGGATACGTCACGCGCCCGTTCGCTCTCGTGATAGTCACCCGTCTGTCCTCAAGCGGCTGTCTGAGCGAGTCGGTCACCACCTTGGGAAACTCGGGTAGCTCGTCAAGGAAAAGCACTCCGTTGTGAGCGAGTGATACCTCACCCGGCAGAGGATTTATACCGCCGCCCACAAGGCTGACGGCACTCATGGTATGGTGAGGTGAGCGAAAGACTCTGTGCGTCAGCAAAGACACGTTTTCGGGAAGCGTTCCCGCAACGGAATGTACCTTGGTAGTCTCTATCGCCTCGTCAAAGGTAAGGGGCGGAAGAATAGTCGGAAGTCTTTTTGCAAGCATTGACTTTCCCGTACCGGGAGGTCCTATGAGAAGTATGTTGTGACCGCCCGCCGCCGCTATCTCCATGGCTCTCTTCGCCATGACCTGACCCTTGACGTCGGAAAAATCTATAGCCGCTGACAGAGTGGCGTTCTCAAATGCCTGTCGGTCGCACTCCACGGGCGTCATACGGGCTGCGCCGTTGAGATGGTCTATAAGCTGCTTCATGCTCTTAACGGCGTAAACGGTTATTCCCTCGACAGCCGCCGCCTCGGCAGCGTTTGCCTCGGGAGCGTAAAATTCCTTCATTCCTGCGTTCTTTGCCGCAACGCACATGCAGAGCGCTCCGCGCACTCCCCTGACCTCGCCCGACAGCGAAAGCTCGCCAACGAAGCATTTATCCGAGAAATTTATATTGTAGTTTACCACACCGCCACAATGAAGAATACCGAGGAGCATAGCGACGTCAAAGGCAGAGCCTTCCTTTCTTCTGTCTGCTGGGGCAAGATTGAGAGTCAGCTCAAGGGCGGGAAAACGGTAGCCGCTGTTCTCACAAGCCGTCCTTACACGCTCCTTTGCCTCCTTGACCGCAAGGTCTGGAAGTCCCACAAGCTCAAAATCGGGTATCCTGTTCTGCGCGTTACACTCAACGCTGACTATGTATCCGTCAATTCCGAATAGCCCCGCACCGTAAACCGTGGTAAACATAAAATTTCCTCCTTCTAAAAGGTTTGTTAAACTATATTTTACCACATTTTTACGAGTTTTACAATAGTAATAGGTAACTTACGGTAAAAAATAAATAAAAATATTGTAAAATGGGTGTAAAAGTGTTATAATTAAAGCTGATATTAACGATAATTTATGATTTGTTGAAGAGTAGTTAGCTATGTTAGCACTTACTGTGTCATCCTGAGCTTACACATAAAATTGGGAGCACTAAAGCTAAATCCGAAGGATCTTTGCCGCTTGCGGCAACAACCGACTTGGATGGGTAATCTTTTGTGCTTCATTAAATCTCCCAATAACTATGTCGTTAGTTGCTCCTTCGTCGCAAAGATTCTTCGCATCGTTTATTTGTTTCACCCCCTAAACCTCATCTGCTCAGAATGACACGGAGAAAGTGCGAACATAGATATCCAACTTCCCGACAAATCATAATTTACAATAAAAGAACACTTGAAAGGCAACTGATGAACGTAATTTACTATGACAGTGAAATAATAGTCTGCCAAAAGCCTGCGGGGGTACTTTCCGAGGGAGAAGGCGAAAATGCGCTTCCTTATCTTTTGTCCCGAGAGCTTTCGGGGCTTGGAGAGAATAACACCGCCGTCCTTCCCGTCCACCGACTTGACAAAGAGACCGTGGGGGTAACGGTATTCGCGCGCACAAAAGCAGCCGCCGCTGCTCTTTCGGAGTCCATAAGAAGCGGTGAGTTAAAAAAGCAATATCTTGCCGTCGTCCACGGCGTTCCCGAAAAGCCGCGCGGCACACTTGAGGATATTCTGTTTTTTGACCGCAAGCGCGGCAAATCGTTTGTCGTAGACCGTGAGCGCAAGGGCACTAAAAAAGCAGTCCTCGACTACGAGCTTATAGGAACGGTTGGAGATACGTCTCTGTTGAGAATTGAGCTTCATACGGGAAGAACCCATCAGATAAGGGTACAGTTCTCATCCCGTCACCTTTCCCTCATGGGTGACCGCCGATACGGCGCGCCAAAGGAAACGTCCGCTTCTCTTGCTCTCGTGGCGTACCGCCTGCAATTCCCTCACCCCAAAACACATAGGCAAATGGAGTTTTTTGCCGAGATACCTCAATCAGAGCCGTGGACGATGTTCTCCACATATCTTGACAAATAAAATTATTTGGAGTATAATATTAGTTAGCAAAGGGTAACCAAGAAATTAAAGGAGAAAAAGTTGAAAAAGCTAAAATACGGTGTCAAGGGCATGAGCTGTGCGGCTTGCGTTGCTCACGTTGAGGCTTCGGCGGCAAAGATATGCCCCAAGGAATGCGTCAGCGTAAGTCTTTTGACAAATTCAATCACAGTAACGGTCGAGGAGTCCACCGACGAAAAGGCGCTTTTTTCCGAGCTGAAAAAGGCTCTTAAAAAGGGCGGATACACGCTCGTCGCGGACGACGGTGAACGAAAAAGCATTGAAGCCGACGAGCAGAAAAAGAGTCTTGGAAGGCTTGTTTCGTCCTGCATACTGACGGTAATCCTCATGTACGTGGCTATGGGGCATATGCTTGGTCTGCCCGTTCCCGCCGCTCTTCACTCCCCTCTTGTATCGGCGGTCGTTCAGCTATGCATAACGCTCCCCGTCATAATCATCAACTTCAAATTTTATAAAAACGGCTTTTCTGCGCTCTTCCGACTTGCGCCAAATATGGATTCACTGATAGCCATAGGCTCGGGAGCGTCGCTTATTTACGGAACGGTCATGCTTATCTTCATTGCCGTAAGTCATGCAAACGGCGACACCGAGGCGGCAAGAGAGTACGCTCACGGACTTTATTTTGAGTCCGCCGCAATGATACTCACCCTCGTTTCTCTTGGCAAGACGCTTGAAGGCAGAGCAAGAGCCAACGCGCAGGCGGCTGTTGGCAAGCTTGCGTCCATGCTCCCCTCCGACGTCACCTGTATTCGCGACGGAGAGGAAGTAGTTCTTCCCCTTTCGGAGCTTGCAGTTGGCGATATAGTCATAGTCAAGGCGGGCGAGACCGTACCTGCGGACGCCGTCATTATCGAAGGCTCGGGCTCGCTTGACGAATCAGCGCTCAGCGGCGAGAGTATCCCCGTGGAAAAGGGAGAGGGCGACAGCGTCAGCGCGGTCTGCACGCTCGTCGGCGGTTATATAAAGATAAAGGTCACGGGCGTTGGCAAGGACACCACGCTCTCAAAGATAATCGGACTTTTAGAGGACGCCGCGTCGTCCAAAGCGCCCATCGCACGAATGGCGGACAAGGTCAGCAAGATATTCGTCCCCGCGGTCATAGGCATTTCCCTTTTAACACTTGCCGTCTGGATTATCGCAACTCGCGATATCGCGCGCGCACTTGACTGCTCGGTATCTGTTCTCGTTATTTCCTGCCCCTGCGCGCTCGGACTTGCAACTCCCACCGCCGTTATGGTAGGAACGGGCAGAGGTGCGTCCAAGGGAATTCTTATAAAGAGCGCCGAGGCGCTTGAAAATCTCCATTCGGTAAAATATTTCCTCACCGACAAGACGGGAACTCTCACCGAGGGCAAGCCGTCGGTGACGGACGTTATAGCCGTAAATTGCTCCGAGGAAGAGCTGCTCAGCGCGGCATACGCCGCTGAGGCTATGTCAACGCACCCCTTGGCGTCTGCCGTTTGCAAGGAGGCTCAGTCACGAAGCATTGCAAGGCTTGACGCCGCGGACTTTGAAAACGTCGTCGGAATGGGAATAAAGGTAAGCGTCGGCGGCAAGCTCTGCCTTGTTGGCAGACCCGAATTTTTAAAGGAATACGGCGTGAGCGCCGACGAGGTCGATGCTGCCGAGGAGCGACTTTCAACACTTGAGGAAAACGGAAAAACCGCCGTTTGCGTATCCTTGGATAACCGTCTTTTAGGCGTTATCGGTATTGCGGATAAAATAAGAGAGGACAGCGTTAAAGCAATTGCCGAGCTTAAAAAGCGCGGTATTACCCCCGTTATGCTGACGGGCGATAACCAAAAAACCGCTCAAGCGGTGGCGGCGGAATGCGGTATTGACAGCGTTTATTCAAAGCTTCTTCCCTCAGACAAGGAGTCTATAATCGCGCAATATTCCGCAAAAGGCAGATGCGCAATGGTCGGCGACGGAATAAACGACGCCCCCGCGCTCGCAAGAGCGGACATCGGCATCGCCATAGGCGCTGGTACGGACGTCGCCATAGACTGCGCCGACGTGGTACTTTCAAAAAATTCACTCTGCGACGCCGTCAGCGCTATCAGTCTGTCAAGCGCTACTATCAGAATAATAAAGCAAAATCTTTTCTGGGCACTTGTTTATAACGCTATCTGCATACCCGTAGCCGCAGGCGCGCTTTTCCCTCTGTTCGCTATTACACTCTCTCCTATGATAGCCTCCGCCGCAATGAGCTTCTCCTCAGTCTGCGTCGTTCTTAATTCCCTGAGGCTGAGATATAAGAGGATTTTTTGATAGATAGTTTGTGAGGGGGTTTTCGTCATTTTTTCGTCAGAAACTTTCTTGAAAGAAAGTTTCCGACACCTTCAAAGAACTTGTAAAAAATAAATATTAAGGCTGTTGGAATATAGTGCTGTGCTTGATTGGGAGTACGGTATTTTCTAAGGTGGAAACCACGTCAAACGCTGCTGCGCGTTTGACGGGTTTCTTTTTTTATTTAAAGGTGCGGAGCGGATACCTCGCAAAGCTGTAGGGGTCAATATACGCACTATCTTCACCTCAACGTGTCATCCTGAGCGAAGTCACAACGCGCGGATTATATTGAAGCGAATGAACGATATCTTGTGACGCAGTC
>JAFTXE010000069.1 GCA_017461745.1 Clostridia bacterium
AATCGTATAGCATCAACTGATGGAAGCAGGACTGAGCAACGTCCCCTGTCCAACCGTTCTTTTCACGGTGAGGACAGTCCGTTGGGAAGTAATAGAAATTCGAAAGGTCTGAATTTACCGCCATTTCAAAGAGCTTATTGATCGTATCATCGGAGCATTTAAAATCTCCTGTTCTTTTGAGCTCCGAATGCATAACGTGGTATGTCAACAGTTCCTTGTCGGCTTGACTCTCGTCAATTCCGCTTACAAGCACGTATCTAAATCCGTGATACGTAAATCTCGGCATCCATTCCTCACTTGCGTCTCCGCGACAGATATAAATATCCTTTTGGTTAAGGTCGCGATAGTCGGGAAAACGGGATATGGGAAAAACGGTAGTATCAATAAAGGGTTCTCCGTCACGCATAAGCTCAAAATATCTGAGAGTCAGCGTCTGTCCCGCGGTCGAGTCCTTTATATTTAATTTACAAAGCCCCGCCGTGTTGATACCGAAATCGTAAGCATAGCCGTCCTTACATTTGATTATCGCCTTTGGCTTAAGTATTTCTGCCGTTTTTATCGGCTCAGCCTTGCAGAGCTTAAGCTCACCCTTTGGCGCTTTCGCTAAAATGGCGTTTGCCCAAGCGCTGTCATCAAAATCAGAAGCGCTCCAATTTTCGATCTCTTCTCTTGCATCGTAATATTCTCCGTAACGGAAGTCGTCGAATTTTATCGGCGAGGGAGAGACCTTAAAGCTCTCGTCCGCTTCGATGCATACGCTTTCATATCCCTTACACTCTGCGACAAGCTCAAGCGCCACCTTGGGAGCGTCACGAAACGCAGCCTTGTCAAAGTCCCAAATATAACCGCCGATAGAATTTATCAAACCGTTTCCGAGGATTATACCTATAACGTTCTTTCCCTTTTTCAACAGGCTCGTTATATCGTATTTGTCGTAGTAGCAATAATCGTCGGGGTTGCTTATATACGGAGCAAGATGTCCCTTGGTTATCTCCTGCCCGTTAATAAACAGACAGTAAAATCCAAGTCCGCAAATGCTTATCTCTGCTTTTTCGGGAGAAAAGTCAAGCTCGAATGACCGTCTTATATACGGCGCGGCAATATGCTTTTCTCTTGAGCAATGATCCTCCGTTGCTTTAATAAATTTTTTCTTCATCTCACATATTCATTCCTTTTGGCGCGTGTCTGGTAATTTTCTTCTCGTAAAGTAGCTTGTATTCACTACTCATACCCTTGTCTGCCCTGAGAATAAGAGTCATATAGTCTGTGTCAACAGCGGGAAGTGTACAGCAAACACTCGCGCCCTCCGTGTTTGTGTTTGCTTCTGCCTCGGCATTATCCCACTTAAGAAGTGAAATTTCTGTATCTCCTATCTTGAGTATGACCTCAACGGATCCGCTTACCTGTTCATTGCTATCGTTAAGCAACCATATCTGCGCGGTAAATCTCTCTCCCGATTTCCAATCAAACTTCGGTATTCTCGCGCTGAACATTGTGCTGCGAAGCGCGTTCTTGGTTGCAAAATATCCGGGCTTAGGTATTGCGGGGTATCGGACTATGCTGAGATTTGCAGCCGTTATCCAAGGCTCGTTGAACGCCCAATTGAGTGCCGCGCTGCAATGGGGCCACTGACGTCTCGCTTCCTCAAATATTGCCTTCATTCCCTCGCACTGAAGCCAATCGGACTGTGCCACTCTTTCCTCGACGGTCGCTTCATTTCCAAAATACAGCTTAAGCGTTTCAACGCAAGCGTGGGACTCAGCCGTCCAGGCTCTCATTGCGTGATGAAGCTTCCACGAGGGTGTTTCTCTTATCTCGTCAAGCTCCTCTGCGGGGATTATCTGCTTTAGTGCCTCCATAGGAGATATGGACGGAACACCGAACTCGGTGTATGCCGTGTGATTTGATTTTTGGAAACACTCGAAAACGTCACGCCACCGAGCCTTATATCTTTCATCGTGGAACTTATATCCGCCGTGTCCCATTCCCTCAAGAGGAGAGGTCATAATGTACGGCGTGTTCCTGTCAAGCTGATAGCAAAGACTGCCGAGCAAACGAAGCGGCAGAGATTGGTCGCTCATTCCCGACCAGCCGTTGAACAGCTCGTTACCGCCCGACCACAGAACGACACACGCGTGTCTGCGCAGAGCCGTTATCATTGCCGTTGCTTCGCTTTCAAGCACGGACAGATATTTATCGTCGTTGGGATACGCGTTGCAGGCAAGCATAAACTCCTGCCATACCATGATTCCCTTTCTGTCGCAAATATCGTAAAACTCCTTCTTGCAGAAGGATGCGCCGCCCCACAGACGAAGGATATTCATATTGGCGTCAGCCGCAAGGTCGGTAAGCTCCTCGTAATTCTTCTCGGTAATTCTTCCCCAGAAGATGTCCGCATTTACGAAATTCGAGCCCTTCATAAAAATGCGTCTGCCGTTCAGCTCCATAGTAAAGGGAACGGGATAACGGGATTTCGGGAATCCCGACGGGTCGTGAGCGCCTATATTGCGAAGAAGCTTTACTCTGCGGAAACCGATAGTTCCCTCCTTTTTGCACTCACCGTTCTCTACCGTCCAACGATAGAGATAAGCCTCGCCCTGACCGTTGCACCACCAAAGATGTGGGTTATCTATCGTGAAGCCCTTGCCGTCTCCGCTGTAAATAAGATTATCCTCAGCATCGTAAAATTTAATGGTACAAGGCACATCACATTTTATATTGAAAGAAACAGTTGCTTTATCTAAGTTTTCACTTAATACGTAGCTCGGCTCGCAATCATATATGTAAGCATCTGTTCTCGTCTCGATATACGCTTCCTGCCACATTCCCGATATAAGCAGTCGGGGATTCCAATCCCAACCGTAGCACACAGGGGGCTTGCAGGATGCGTCTGCCTCGTCGCGCGAGCCTGCCCACGCGCCCTCACGCTTGGGGTGAGGATAGATAAATACGCAAAGCTCGTCATCTCCCGTCAGCATATCGGTGATATTCAGCTCCACGGGCTTGAACATTCCCTCGTAGGAGTATATTTTTTTGTGATTTAAGAGTATATCGTATTGGTAATCAATTCCACCGCTTACGAACCAGACGCTCTCGCCATCCATTTTATCGTACTCAAGATGGCTTATGTATGCCCAAGAGTCGTTCTCAAGAGCCTCGTATTTAGTACAGTTCTCACCGTACATTACGTCACCAAAGCCTGCATACTCTCCGTAATCAAGCTGTATATTTCCGGGAACTGTCGCAGGAAAATCTTCGTTTTTTCCGTCCTTTATTATTCGAATTCCCATCCATTTTTGTTGGTATCTCATAATACCTCCAATGAATTTTTATTCTATGGGTGCGATATCAATATAGTACATATCGTAAAGCTTCATATCAATATAAAGCTCCGCATCGGGACCATTTATCACCATTTCATGAACAAGAGCTAAGTCAAGAGCGGCATCCGTCTTATATACCGACACCTTGGATCTTTTTTTCATTCCATTCCAGTATATACTTACGTTTTTGTTTGCCGTGTTATCATCGTCATTATAGTGAGTAAACAGCATTCTGTGTCGGTCTCCGTCCGTAGCGGCAACACAATATACATCCTCGCAATTTTCAACATTTACAGCATTTCCAAGCTCCGCAAGATCGCTAAAGCTATAAAGCGAATAGTATGTCTTTTGTGGCTCTTGTGTAATTTGATCAAACATTCCGTTAAATGCGGTACGGGGACGAGCATCATAATACATCAGCATATCAAGTGGTGCATACTGACAGCAAGCCATGATCGTAGTTACGTAAGATGCGCCCTTGATACCGTTTATCGCCTTTAAACTATAGACGAAATCGTTCGTCCATCCCTTTATGTAAGCCCACTCGTTAAGAATGCTTTCCGTTTCCGTAAAGCCCGCCTCATCGAGAACCCTTCTTGTATATTCCACTCTTTCCATAAATATTTCTGTAGTACAGGTATATCTATGCCACGAGAAAAAATCAAGCGGTGTTCCGCGTTTCTTCATCTCAGCAAGAAACTCCTCGCCCCATTCTCTGCCACGTGCCAATGCAGGACCACCTATCTTAAGATGTGGGAAACAAGACTTAAGGTGCTTTGCGGAAATCTCATAAAAATCAAAGAATTGCTCTCTTGTTCCGCTCCATGTGGGAGAATTGTTATTCTCATGAAGATTCGGCTCGTTCCATATTTCCCAATAAATGATGTTATGGTGAAAGCCGTTAGCCCATCCCTCATTATAGTGACGAATAATATGCTCGCAAATGACAGCCCACTTTTTGAAATCCTTAGGTGGATGAATGCCATATTTTTTTCTTGAATGCTCAATAGACTGACCAAGTCGGAAGAAAATCTGCGTTCCGGCATCTATAATTGACTGAAGGAAATCATCCGTCAGATCAAAGTCATAGGATTCGGGAATATATGGATCGGCATCAAATTAGGAAACACGGAAGTAATATCCACAATGTGAGGTCCTCCGTAATCAGCACACATTGCTGAATCGTGAGTCCTTGCGTACGGTATCCTTGCTCGCTTGAAATGATAGAAATTGCCACTCGTTTGTTCTTTATTGCTTGGCTTAGGACCGTTATTTACAGCATTCATAGGTTTAATTAAACCCGTTTTATCTAAAAAATCGACTTTGACATTATACATTTTCGTTTTCTCCTTACAGGCTTCTTTTCTAATCGATCAAAATACAATCAACCTATTTTATTACTCATAACTATTATATCATATTTTTTCCGTCAATTCTATCGGTTTTGTTTTCTTTTTAGGCGGTAAGTTTTACCTTTTCGCACAACAGACTTGACAAAACCCCAAAAACGAGGTATAATTATCAAGCAATAGGCAAAAGATCAGTGCTACTAAAAAACACTTATTTTATGCATTGGAGATAAAAAATGGAGATAAAAACAGATCAAAAAGAATTAGATAGTGATATAGTGTCTTTTGTAAATGACGGAAGAGAGACCAAAGAATACGTTTCTATACCAAGAGCGGTATATATGTCACGCTGTCATCAAAAAGCAGGAAGAAGCAAACATTCCCATACTTGTATAGAAATGACTTATATTCTTTCGGGGACAGCTATGCACGCAATACAAACAAATGACGGAGAGCTGAAGCGAGAAACTCTTACAGTAGGCAATTACTATATATTGGATTACAACGCAAGCCATATTATTTACCAAACTTCAGACGATTTCTTTTTGGTTAATTTTTTATTCCAACCGTCTTTTTGCGATTCTTCACTTGATAAGTATGAACCGTTTGAGAATTTGTTAAAAATCATATTTTCAGATATTCATTTAACTACTCTTGAGGAATCGGTCGTCAACCGAACGTACTTTGACGAAAATAAAAGCATTCGCCAATTTTTTGAAGATGCTTGGGAAGCGTACAAGTTAAAGGATCCCGGATACAGAAACGTCCTCCAATGCTACATATCTTTAATATTAATTGAATCAACTAAAAAGATTTTACCTAAAAAGTTAAATAAGAGACATGCGGTCGTTGCTATCAAGGATTACGTAAACGAGCATTATATGGAGGATATATCCCTGCGTCAGATATGCCGTGAAAAGCATTTGAATATGTCATATATCAGCAGAAAATTCAAGGAGCTTATGGGCATAAACTTTGAAACGTACCTACAGAACATAAGAGTGCAAAACGCTTGTACACTGCTCATAGAAACGGAAGACAGCATTGATTCTATTATCGAAAAGGTTGGCTATACGGATAATAGCTCTTTCAGAGCTCAGTTCAAGAGATTGCTGAATACAACGCCATTAAAATACAGACAGTTACATAGATAAAAAATCACAAATATAACATACAAGAATTGCAAATATGTGCAAACTAAAAAAATGATTAGCAACAATTCCATTCCGTAAACTGTTCTCTTTTGATTGAGATGTAATAAAACCTATTTTAGCCATACAAAGCATAAGCAAAGAGCGGTCGTGTTGACCGCTCTTTGTGGCTTTGAAGCCTTATGTTTATTGACTTTTAAGTATTACTTGAAGTATCTGTTGAGAACCCCCTCAAAAGCCTTGCCTCGTCACGATAACCTCTCGTTAACGATGTATGGATTTCATCAAGTTTAAAACTCTTTGCATGGTAAATTTTGACGTTCCATTTCATTTAGTAGCCGAGCAATATTTGTTCTACTCTATCGAGTGAAAGGCATAGTATTGACGAGTTTGTACCTTTCATATAATCTTGCACAAATTTCGCCATCCAATCGTAACAAAGAACCTCGCCAAGCGTATTTGGATAAGCCTGTAACGCTTCCTTAAAGCGTTTTAATCTAGCAAGGTCACAATCAATAAGAGAAAGAACAAACTTCTTGCCTTTTTCGGATTCAATCATTGCGTCGTAATCAAAGATTCCGTATCCGAAGCTTCTGGCGTTATTGTTGAATAGCATTCGTAAAAGCTTCTCCTTCCACATTACTATGGTAAAAATATTTAATAGTCTTGCACCATATTCATTTAACGGTATGTAGTGGATGTTCCAAAACTGACTGTAAAACCGATATTCCATACGCTTGATCTTCTTGGTGGATTCAATCGAGCCCATGGCGATCTCGGGCGACGCGCCGAAAATGATTGCCGAACGGATACGGTCAACGCTATACGCCGCATTAGCCTCATAAATAAATTCAAGATTTATCCTCGCCTTCATCTCTCCCTCACCCGACCATTTCATCACGGAATCGCGTGTATTGAATACGCAATAACAATCGTTACCGGCAAATAGCCCGCCGACCATTCGCGTGAAATTCGTCTTGTTTGCCTCGCTGTCCTCTCCGCCGATCTGCTTGATTGCGCGACTTGTGAGAAAGAAAGGAGTGCCCGGGGCAATCAGGTGTGCGCGTCTACCGATTTTGAGCTTGGGGAGATTGTGCGGCAAGATTTCGATTCCTGCATCCATACAGACTGCCAGGGCTTCACCGACTCGGTGGTTTCGGTCGAGGTGTGATGCGTTCATCGGTAAGCTGTAACCGTGAGTGATGCTTTCGTAATACTCACCCTCGCCGAACCAAGTGAGTATGGGGAGCGCCCCTGCATAGAGTCGAATGGTTTTTGTTTTGCCTCTGCCACAGAGGTTGAACAGACGTGGGAGCGATAGTGTCTCACCCGTCTCGCTATTCTTCACTGTCAGCGGCGACAGCCCATCCTTTACCAGCTTGCGATACATACGCTTGTTGCCGAGAAGATGCAAGGATTTCACGGGATATTCACCCGCAACGGATAATAGGCACATCAAACGATAGAGCTGACTGCCCGGTTTCATTGTTTTCATCATATAGTTTTCCTCCTCATGTAAGAATTTTTTTAAGAATTGTGTCATCGGGAGAATTGCGACATGATGACTGCTCTCAATGTCGCAACGCTCCCTCAAAAAGCTCCCGAAAAGTCAGATTTTATAAGGCTTTTTCGACCTTTTGGGAGGTGTAAGAAATTTTTAGCGAAAATCGGCTGTTTTTACATCTGTCCGAGTATGCTTTCGGGCGGGTTTTCGAGCAGTAAAACTCCGCTTTCGGGAAAGTTTTGCTCTAAATTCTGCCACGTTTGAAAGTCCGTTTTGGGCACAATATAGACCTCGGTGCGATCCTCATCACCCGCCGCCGTACAATAGAAATGTTCGCAAACACGTGGGCTGTCATCTGGCAACACGTACATCGCAACGGCATCGGTGGTCAGATTGATCTCGATATTATCGTGATCGCGCCGTTGCCGTTCCTTGAAATCCCGATTGTAAACGTGGCGGTAGATCAGCACGCAATCACGGTAACGGACGATGGGCTTCCCTCTAAAGAACCGTTCAAGTGCGGGATAGAGGATTCCTCGTATGTAGTCCACAGAGCCTTTTTGCTTTTTCGGGAGTAGCGCGGGAATCTGCATACAGAACCATCCTTCTTTCGTAAAACCCATTTTGACGGGAACGACCTCAAGCATCGTATTTTCAATCGTTTGGTATGCGTTAGGTCTTCCGAAGTAGGCGGGCATCATACGACATATGAGTGTGGTGCGTTCTGTTTTCTCATAAGCTCGCAGGGCGTACTCGTAGGCGCGTTCCGCGTTTCCACTATTGAACGCTTCCTCTGCCATCGAGAGCCACTCGCAAAACTCGGCATTTTGTTTCTTTGCTTTTCTAAGATAATCCATAAACGGATGTGTAGTTTTTGTTTGTTTTATAAAATTTTCTCCTTTCATTTTTAAAAGCTCGTGTAAAAGCAAAAGCGTGCATCAAAAGCAAAACACGTAAAGTGTTAAGCTCTGATACACGCTTTTTGGCGTTCAATACAGATTCAATTTGAGTTTTAAGACAAGATGAAAGGTGCTTCGAGGAGGCAAGCTTTTCCAAAAAATCCAACCTCAACCCTCACGGATACGCACCGTTCGACAAGATTTGTTCAAACTTTTTCGTCACTTTGTACAGTTCGCGCCTACTTTTTTTGACATTTCCATCATCGCAAAGCAGAATCTATCAAGCGGTGTCAACATTGTCAGTGTCGGGTCGCCCTCGCGGATACGCATTGTTCTTCTTATTTCTTTTGGAATGACTACTCTGCCGAGGTCGTCTATTCTTCTCACTATTCCCGTTGCTTTCATCTATATAATTCTCCTTGACTTTGCTTTAATAACATTCTGCGTTTATTTCGCTTGTCGAGGTTATTATTTGTAAGCACGGTCAAAAATATCCAAAAATTATTTGGCAATTTTTGTTTTTGAAAATATTGATATTTTTTAACGGTAAAATGAGATTGCCGTGGTCGCAAGCGCCTTCGCAATGACAAGAGTAAGTGCGAACCCCTACAGTTTTGAGAGGTACCCAAACCGCACCTTTAAATAAAGAAACCCGTCAAACGTGCAGCAGCGTTTGACGGGTTTACACCTTAGAAAATACCATACTTTTAATTAAGCACAGCAAAAAATTCCAACAGCCTTAACATTTATTTTCTACGAGTTCTTTGGGGTATGGGGTCTTTCTCCGAAAGAAAGACCCCAAAATTCGCGTCTCCAAAAACTTATTCACAAGCTAACTTCTACCTTACGTTAATTCTTCCCTCGGTCGTGGCGTATTGCTCGCCTATTACACCGTTCAGATGATTTTTAAGGTAGGTTATCAAAATTTCGTAGTCGGACATTGCTCTATCTATAAGGAACACGTTATCTCCGAAGATATTATGACCACAGCCGCTATCCGCGAGCAGATAGTTATGCGACGCCACCTTATAGGTCTTTGTGAGATCGATCGGCGCATACTGTCCGTCAGACGCGAGCACCATTACGTCCTTGACCCTTCTCTGCTCTCCTATTGATTTGAGCATACCGTTTTCATCAAATTGAACCGTTGAAGCGACCGACGTATCTACGGTAAATTTAACACCCGACACCTGCATGAAGCTTCCGTTCTCGCCAAGAGCCGCGCCGTTTGACTGATAATCGGACTGAACCGCATACATTGAAACCTCAAGCGCGTCCACTATTTCCTGCCCCGTAGCCTCGACCATACAGAGCGTATTGCCGAAGGGGTGGACGGATATAGTATCCGCATATGTCACGTCTCCCGCCTTGATATCCGCGCGGACTCCGCCGCCGTTCACCATTGCGATATCAGCTCCCGCAACCGCTCTGTATGCGTCGGCGCAGAAGTTACCTATATTGGTCTCTCTGTTTCTTACGAGTCGGACTCCGTTAGGATCGTATCCCGTGAGATTGACCTTACTTTCGGCAATTACCGTATTAAGCTCCGCTTCGTAAAGCGCCTTGATGCTGTCGATAAACGCCTTCGTTTCTTCGTCTCTTTCCTCAATATCGGATACAAGCCCTACGCTTACGTTGCCCGATGCGGTTATTACAAGCTGACCTATATTATTGAGCTTAGTACCCGTGGACGCAAGCAGAACGTTCTCGCCGTTCTTATTTTTTTCCACGTTACAGGGTATAGTGCTATGCTCGTGAGCGTCAAGCACCGCGTCAACTCCGTCGGTATTCTCAATAAGGTCTACCGAGGAATACGGAGAATACGCCTCGGTGTCTCCAAGGTGAGTGAGAAGTATGATATGCTCCGCGCCTTTATCCTCGCACTCGTCTATATAGCCCTGAATACAGCCGTAAAATTCCTCGCTGCTACCGTTATGAAAATCATAGACGAACTCGCCGTTTTCCATGAAATACGTAGGTGTTGAGCTCGATATCGTATAAGGAGTGGACACGCCTATGAACGCAACGTCTATATCGCCGTAGTTTATTATCTCATAAGGCTTGGTAGCCTCAAGCGCGTTTTGTCCGCTTCCGCTATATCTTATATTTGCGTTAAGGTAAGTAGCCTCGGAGTTTTCTATAAGCTTGGTAAGCTGCTCCATGCCGTAATCGAACTCGTGGTTTCCGAGCACCGCAAGATCATAGCCGACCTTATTCATTATACCAACGATGTATTCGCCGTCGGAGACAGCTCCGATAAGGTCTCCCTGCACGGCGTCGCCGCAATCAACGAGTGTGACGTTTGAGGTCATGCTCTCGCAGTAATTCTTATAAGCCGCAAGTCCCGCATATCCAATATCGTCATCAACTCCGCAGTGAACGTCATTTGTAAACAAAACCACGATATCGTCCTGCTCAAGCTCGCTCGGAACAGTTATTTTAGAGCCGCCAGATTCCTTTGGCAGCGTATATTCCTTACCGTCGGAACAGCCGACGAGTACGCATACGGTCATCGCAAGCGCAAGCAGCAACGCCAAAATTTTGTTTGCGGTAATCTTCATATCTTCTTCATCTCCTTTTCGATACGTATTAAAATGCATAAAAGGCTATTGCCGACAGCAATAACCTTTTAAAATAAATTTTATTCAGACAATACCTCGCAATTGCGCGGTATCACCTTAAAGCATTATTGCTTTTACATCATCTTATTGAAAACGTCCTCGATGTTTTCAGTATTCTTAGGCTCTTCCTTCTTTTCCTCAACTACCTCCTCGTCGGCGTCAAAGCCTGCGGCGATAATGGTAATTCTCATTTCGTCCTCGAGCGAGGGGTCAAACGCAACGCCCCAGATAACGCTTGCGTTCTCGTTGCACTCGTTGGAGATCATGGTAGCCGCTACGTCAACGTCCTCAAGTCCAACGTCGGGAGACGCGGAAACGCTGAGAAGTATTCCCTTTGCTCCCTTGATAGGAGTTTCGATAAGAGGACTGGAGATAGCCATGCTTGCTGCTACCTGAGCCTTGTCCTTACCCTTAGCGCTACCAACGCCCATGTAAGCGACGCCCGAGTTCGCGATTACGGAGGTTACGTCGGCAAAGTCTATGTTAATAAAGCCCGATACGTTAATGAGGTCGGAGATACTCTGTACGCCTCTGCGGAGAACGTCGTCCGCCTCAGAGAATGCGTTTGCGAGAGTAATTCTCGTATCCGTGACGAGCTTAAGTCTTTCGTTGGGGATAACCACGAGGGAGTCAACGAACTGCTTTACCTCGTCGATACCTGCCTTAGCCTGATCCATACGGCGCTTGCCCTCAAAGCCGAAGGGAGTGGTTACAACGCCGACGGTAAGTATATCAAGCTCGTGAGCTACCTTGGCAACAACGGGAAGCGCACCCGTTCCCGTACCGCCGCCCATACCTGCGGTAATAAATATCATGTCAGCGCCCTTAAAGAGCTGCTTTATCTCATTTACAGCCTCCTCAGCGGCTCTCTTTCCTATTTCGGGATTAGAGCCCGCGCCAAAGCCGTTGGTTATCTTCTCACCGATAACGAGCTTCTTAGGAGCAACTGATTTCTTCAAGGACTGCTTGTCGGTGTTAATGGCGATAAATTCAACGCCCTTTACACCCGAGGCGATCATTCGGTTAACGGCGTTCACTCCGCCTCCGCCGACGCCCACTACCTTAATATTTACTGCATACTCACAGCTTTCATCATGTTCAAAAGTCATTTTCAACCTCCTGAAATATATCGGTTCTCAAACCGTATATAGCAATAACTATAATATTACATATATCATAATATATTTTTGCTTTTTTTTCAATACCTTTTTTGAAAATTATACAAATTCTTAATATTTTATTTTTAAGAATAAAAATTCAAATTATGATTTATCGGGGATACGGGGACGCGAGGGGGACGCGGGGGACGCGTTGTCGCTTTTCGAGAAAAGCTCCGCAAAAGCTTTCTTGCCGGGTTGTAGCCCGATTAAGCTATTCTTGGAATTATATTTATTTAAGCGGGCTACAACCCAGCAAGGAAGTTTTTTGCCAAGCTTTTTTTCAAAAAAGCGGAAATCGCGTCCCCTCGCGTCCCTCGCGTCCCCGTATCCCCGATAAATCATAATTTGAAGTTTTA
>JAFTXE010000070.1 GCA_017461745.1 Clostridia bacterium
TCGTCCGCGTGTGTTTGGCAAAAACATACGGCAAAAACTCAGCAAAAATTATATTCTTTTTAGCGGACGACCGATGGTCGCCCCTACCGCTTTAAGAGGTATTCAAGCCGCATCTTTCAATAAAAAAAGAAACCCGTCAAACGCGTAGCAGCGTTTGACGCGGTTTCCACCTTAGAAAATACCGTACTTCCAATTAAGCACAGCACAAAATTCCAACATCCCTAATATTTATTTTTCACAAGTTCTTTGAAGGTGTCGGAAACTTTCTTTCAAGAAAGTTTCTGACGAAAAAAACCTTCACAAACTAACTTTATACACATATCTCTTTCCATCCTCCCTACGTGAAAGGATTCCGAGGGCGTGCAAGGTGTTAAGTGCGGAATACAGAGCTCTGCCGCGGAGCTTGGTCAGGGAAGAGAAGAGCTTTGCATCGAATTCCTCATTTTTCAATTCCTCCGGGACAAAGCGTCGGTAGTCGTCCGTGCCTTTAAGTACTACCTCTTTTTCCAAGACTATGGGACGGACGTCGTTGTCGTATTTTCCCTCGCGTCTGTAGCGTTGCTTGTCGGAAAATCTGTACTCCTCAACGCTCACGAGCGCAATATGTACTCTCAAACGCTCGTTCGGTATTAGCTCTCTGAGATAATACAAATGCTTAAAGGCGTCTGTTTCACGGGCGGATTTAGGAGAACGGCGCGCGTATTGCACCTCGCCCGTTTCCTTATCAGCTCTGATTATTTTTTTAGAGGACACGAGGGGCAATACCACTGACACGGTGTAATCCGTCTCTTCAAGATAATATCTTATCTTTGGAGCGAGCTTGCCGTAATTTGCCGTTTGTATCTCAGTAATATGCCCGTCGCAGAATACGTCGGCGACGTATTTTCCTATCTTTGCCTCGTAACAGCTCGCGTCTTCTGTGACCAAGCGCTTGAATATCCTATGAAATCTTTTTTCGTTATAAGTCCCTATTCCGTCGCCGTCGTTCTGATACATAACCGCATCCTCTTGGCAAAGTCTTGAAAATCTTTCGCTCATCACGTCGCTACTCCCGCAAACTGACTGCTGTAAAGCTTTGCGTATTCGCCGTCGAGAGCGAGAAGCTCGTCGTGATTTCCAGCCTCGGCAACGTGTCCGTCCTTGATTACAACGATAACGTCCGCGTCTCTTATGGTGGAAAGTCGGTGGGCGATTATAAGTGAGGTGCGGTTTTTCATAAGAGCTACCATAGCCTGCTGAATATGCATCTCCGTTCGTGTGTCAACACTTGACGTAGCCTCGTCGAGTATAAGTATCTTGGGGTCGGCAAGCACGGCGCGGGCAATGGAGAGAAGCTGTCTTTGTCCCTGAGAGAGATTGCTTCCCGATTCCGCAAGCACCGAGTCGTATCCGTCGGGCAGACGCTCAATGAATATATCCGCCTTGGCAAGAGCCGCCGCGCGCTTCATATCCTCGTCGTCAGCTCCTTCCTTACCGTACTTTATGTTAGCTCGAATGGTGTCGGAGAACAGCACCGTGTCCTGAAGAACTATAGCTATTGAGTGTCTGAGAGTGTCCTTGGGGATATCTCTTATATCTACGCCGTCAATGGTTATTTTTCCTCCGTCTGTCTCGTAAAATCTTGTGAGAAGATTTACCACGGTGGTCTTGCCCGAGCCCGTAGCGCCGACAATGGCTATTTTTTGTCCGGCCTTTACGGAAAGGTCAAATTTCTTAAGTACAGGTTCACCCTCGACGTATGAGAAATCTATTTTTTCAAAGGTGATGTTGCCCTTGATACCGGATACGCGTATTTCCGACGTTCCTTCGTCTATTTCGTCCGCACTGTCCATTATTTCAAATATTCTCTCAGCGCCCGCAAGTGCCGTAAGTATATTTGCGTATTGGTTGGCTATCTCGTTGACGGGACGGGTAAATTTCTTTGAGTATTGGAGCATGGATTGAATATTACCGATAGTCAGCGTTCTCATAAACGGAACGGGATTGAGCACGAAGAAGCCGCCGAATGCGGCGATAAGTACGTATTGGAAGTTGCCGAGGAAGTTCATGCAGGGTCCCATGATAGAGCCCCACACTCTTGCGCTGATGCTGCATTTTTTTAGCTTTTCGCTCGTTTCGGAAAATTCCTTGACCGCCTTTTGCTCCTTTCCGTAAGCGACTACGGTCTTATACGAGGTGACCATTTCCTCGACCTGACCGTTTATCTGACCGAGCAGCTTCTGACGGCGAACAAAATATTTTCTCATAAACTTGGCAAGCGTCGTTGAAACGGTTATGGTAAGCGGTACGGTTACGCAAGCAATGAGCGCCATTATCCAGCCGTAGTATATCATCATGGCGAATGCGCCGACGAGCGTCAGCACGCTGGAGATAAGCGCCGCTATCGATTGAGATACGGCGTTGGATACGTTCTCGACGTCGTTTGTCATTCTTGACATGATATCTCCGTGCTTGTGAGTGTCGGTGAATTTTATGGGGAGCTTTGATATCTTTCTGAACAGGTCGTTTCTTAGCGTATAAACGGTATTTTGCGAAAGCTTGGCGGCAATAAAGCCTTGGAACAGCGCCATCGTGGCGTTAATTACGAAAAGCACGCCCATTATCGCAAGGCAGGTGAGCATTGCGGGCATATCTACCGTCAGCTTGCCGTCAACTATTTTTATGGTGTCGATAGCCGCGCCCTGCATTGCGGGTCCCGCAAGGTCGGCAACGGTTACTACCGCCATGATAACTATAAGCAGAATGACGAGCAGCTTGCTTTTGCCGATATAGCCGAGCAGTCTTTTAAGCGTCTTGCCCATATTCTTCGGCTTCTCTTTGTTGATTCTCGGTCCTCGTCCTCCGCCACCACCGGGGCGAAGCTCTACTACGGGTCTGTTTGATGTGGATCTTTGTCCGTTATTCATTTACCACACCTCCGTTCTTCATCTGAGAGCTGTAGATATCTCTGTACGTCTCGCTGTGCTCCAAGAGATACTCGTGAGAGCCGCAGTCCTTTATCGTGCCGTGGTCGATAACGGCAATTCTGTCGGCGTCCTTTACGCTGGCAATTCTTTGCGCTATCATAATGACGGTCGTGCCTTTAAGCTCCGTCTTAAGCGCCGCTCTCAGCTTGCCCTCGGTTGAGAGGTCGAGAGCTGAGGTGGCGTCGTCGAGAATAAGTATTTCGGGACGGCGCACGAGCGCGCGGGCGATGGACATTCTTTGCTTTTGTCCGCCCGAGAGCGACGCACCCTTTTCAGCTATGTAGGCGTCGTAGCCCTCGTTGAAGCTGAGAACGAAGTCCTCCGCTTGCGCTATCCTTGCCGCTTGCTTTATCTCTCCGTCCGTTGCGTCCTCCTTGCCCCAACGCAAGTTTTCCGCAATAGTTCCCGAAAACAGCTCGCTCTTCTGCATAACGAAGGCTATTTTCTGTCTGAGGGCGTGCAGGTCGTAATTGGCGATTGGCTCGCCGTCGATCCTGACCTCTCCCTCGGTCGCGTCATAGAAGCGGGGAATAAGGTTAACGAGCGAGGTCTTACCCGAGCCCGTAGCTCCTATTATGGCGAAGGTCTCGCCTTTTTTTATTTCAATATTGATATCGTGAAGCACGGGTCTGCCCGTGGTTTCGGGATATCTGAAGGAGACGTTACTCATGCTGACGGCAATCTCGCCCTCGGTCTTGGTGACGTTTCCCGAAACGATAACAGGATCTGTGTCAAGCACCTCGTTGACACGTCTGACCGACGCCATGGCTCTCGATATGGATTGGAACATCATAGTTACCATCATAATAGACATGAGCACCTGCGTAATATAGGTAATAGCCGCCATGATAGTTCCCGCGGTCATTCCCGTACCGCCGACGTTGTCGATCTGCCAGCCGCCTATGTATATAACGGCAATTATAGCCGCGTTCATGACGACGGTCAGCACGGGGTGCATCACAGCCATAATGCGCTGTACCTTTACGTTGGTGTCTCTGAGGTCGGCGTTTGCCGCCTCAAATCTTTTGCTTTCGTAATCTTCCTTTACGTATGCCTTGATGACTCTTGCTCCCGTGACGTTCTCCTGAACGACGCAGTTAAGTCGGTCAAGCTTCAGCTGAATTTTTGAGTAGATGGGAATTGCTCTGCCGAGCACGAAAAACAGCATCAGCGCCATGACGGGAAGCGCGCAGAGCATTACTATACCGAAGCTGAAATCAAGCGTCATAAGCATGATAAGTCCGCCGATAAAGAACATTGGCGAGCGGACGAGCATTCGCAGAAGCATTTCTACAAATTCTATTATCATGGTGACGTCGTTCGTCATTCGCGTGACGAGAGAGCCCGTGGTGAATTTGTCCGTCTGCTCGATAGAGAGCGACATGACCTTGGCGTACGCGTCGCGTCTGAGGTCGTCGCCAACTCCTTGGGACGCCTTGGCGGCGCAATAAGCGCACATGACGCCGAAAAATCCGCCGATAAGTACGACTACGAGCATAAGTATACCGAAGGTTATAATGACCTGCATGGACGAATACGTTCCTTCTCCGAAAAGTATTCTCATAACGGTGCTTCCGAGCTTTGAGCCCGAAACGTCACCGCCCGCGGCAATGCCGCAGTCAACTATGACCGTCATGAGCTTGGGTAAGCATAGATCGGCAAATACCTCGCCTATCATGAGCAAGGGCGAAAGAACAGCCAAAAAGGCGTATTTTTTCAAATAGTGGAAAATTCTTTTCATTTTTTCTCCTCTTCGCCGTCCTCGCGCAAAAGATTATCCCTGATTTTAGCGAGCAGTATCATCAAGGTATCGTTTTCTTCCTCTGTAAGTCCGCAAAGCCCTTTGGCGTCAACGGCTTTTATCTTATTTATGTTCTCGCGGTCCGTCTCTCTGCCAAAGTCGGTGAGATAAACTCGGGTTATGCGCATATCCTTTTCGTCCGCGCGAAGCTCGACCATGCCCTCGTCGAGCATTTTTTTGATGATGATGCTGACGGTCGGAGGACGCAGATGCGTCTGCTCGACTATGTTCCTTTGACTTCTGCCGTCCTCAATGGCGAGAAGGGAAAGCACAAGCCTTGCGCCCTGCTGAGACATAACTCCGTCGATATCTCTGTTTTCTCTCATTCGCGCTCGGAATATGCGGGCAATATCGTTGCAAAGCTTAACGGGATTGTCGTTGAGCTCCTTTCGCTTGGGTGGAGGCGAAAGATTTTCAATAAATTTGTCTGACATTTTTATCTCCTTGAAATTTTTTTATAATTATAATGAAAACGTAGCATATTATTTATTGTGGGATTCGAGGAACGCGTCGTCGCTTTTCGAGAAAAACTTCGCTACGCTTCGTAACAAAAGCTTTCTTGCATGGCAGTATCCCAGTCATTTCACATATAAATCAAAGAATAGCTTTGTCGGGCTACTGCCATGCAAGGAAGTTTTTTGCTAAGCTTTTTTTCAAAAAAGCGGAAAACGCATCTCCTCGCATCCCCGACAAATCATAATTTATAAAACGCATTTTAAAAATTAATTAGTTAGCAAACTAACTAATTATAACACACATTTCCTATACTGTCAACAAAAATCTTAAACTTTCACACAATTTTCAAATTGACCGAGATTCAATATCTGACAGGGAAAAGTCGATAAACAATTTCCCGTAAATTTTAAAAATTGGTTTAGCACCGCAATATTGCATCGTATTTAAAATCCCACTTTACATAATATATTATTGCGGCGAAAAACAAATCAAGTCGCAAAAAATATATTAAAGAAAGGAAAATTTATGGCAAAAAAATTAATGAGATGCGCTTTTGTGTTGGTTTTGGCGCTTGCGCTTTTCGGAATGACGTTGACAAGCGCGGCAGCGCCAAGTCAGGTAAGCGCTATTGCATGCGTTGGCGGAATTGATAACACGGTATCCGCATCGTCATGGGGACTTTTTAGCCATGCGTCTCCGATGCGCGCGGTGTCTAGTGATTACAGCTCTATGCGGCTCTATGCGGGCGGTATACCGTTCGGCGTCAAGTTTATGACAGAAGGCGTTATAGTCATAGGATTTGCGGACGTCAAAACGGACAAAGGTAAAATATGTCCCGCGACCGACGCAGGACTAAAACAGAACGATATAATTTTGAAAATAAACGGCGAGACAGTGAGCGACGCTGCGTTTCTTTCGGATATAACGGAAAAATGCGCGGGCAATCCGATTTCCGTGACCTATTCAAGAAACGGCAAGCAGGCGACCGCCGAGCTTCGCCCCGCATACTGTACGGAGGACGGCAAATACAAAACGGGAATGTACGTTAAGGACAGCGGAGCAGGCATAGGTACTGTCACCTATATCGTCCCCGAAACGCTTTCCTTTGGCGGCCTCGGACACGGAATATGTGACGGAGAAACAGGTAAGCTGATACCGATGCAGAGAGGCTCGGTCGTCGGTGTGACTATAAACGGCGTGGTCAAAGGACTTTCTGGCGCACCAGGTGAGGTGCGAGGATATTTCAGCTCGGGCAAAACGGGAACTCTCCTTAAAAATACGGAATGCGGAGTTTTCGGCGCTTTCGCCTCGCTTCCCGAGACCTTAACGGGCGAGCCGATACCCGTGGGAACGAGAAACGAGCTGAAGGCGGGAGAAGCGTATATCCTCTCAACACTCGACGGCACGACCCCCGTAAAATATAAAATAGAGATATCCGATATAAGAATTGACTCCACCTCAAATAAATGCTTTACAGTAAAGGTAACCGACTCGGCACTTATTAACAAAACAGGTGGAATTATCCAAGGAATGTCGGGCTCTCCGATAATCCAGAACGGCAAGCTGGTCGGAGCAGTCACCCACGTGCTCATCAACGACCCCGCAACAGGCTACGGGATTTTTATTGACAATATGCTGAGCCAAGCGGGCTAAATGCGAATTGAATAGAAAAGTTCACAAAGAGGCACACTGCCATTTGGGCGGTGTGCCTTGATTATATTGTTTTTTTAATTACTTGCGGTGAAAAGTAGAGTACCCGAATTCATTCAAATATTTTGCCGCAGAAGTGGGATTAGAAAGAATACTGCTTGCAACTGTCTGGCCGTATGTTAATTGCCAACCGTTAGGATTTTTAAAGGTTAAACTCGTAAGTTTTTCGCAAAAGCTGAACGCATGTTTTCCAATGTTGTTGACACGCTCGGGAATGATCACGTTATTTAATCTTTCACAATAGCTAAACGCACCTTCTCCAATGCTTGTTATGCCATCGGGAATGATGATGCTTGTAAGATTTTTGCACCTACTAAACGCATGCGCGGGGATCTCAGTGATGCCATTCGGAAGACGGATCGTCGTTAGCTTTTCACAATCGGAGAATGCGCCACTTCCGATACTTGTTACACTTTCCGGTATCGTGACACTTACGAGATTTTTACAATTGTAAAACGCACCGTCATATGCAGGAATACTTGTTCCGCCATTAATCACAACTGTTGTGAGATTATCCTTTGGAATAACGTCCAGCAGTGTTGCGGGAAGCGTGACATCGGTTAAATTCTCGCAACCGTAAAATGGATCGTAACCCAAGTCTGTTATACTGTCAGGGAGAGTAAGCTTTTTAAGACTTGTGCAATCTATAAATGCATAGTTGGAAATTCGAGTAACGCTATCCGGAATGATTACTTCTTCTATGTTTTCATTTTTGGCAAAGCTGTATTGATTGTTATTATCCCTACCACCAATAGCCAAAACAGGTTGATTTTTATATGTAGAGGGAATGGTAACAATGGGATTCTCTCCCGTATAGCCGATGACCTCATAACCACCGTCACACGCCTCGAACAAGAAATTCGAGGATTCTTCTGTGATAGGGATAAACTTTGCATAAACCTTTAAAACCATATCATCTGATATAGGGGTATCTAACAGAGAATTTGCGGTAAATGGGTCGCTCCATATTCCATCATCCAAATACCAGCCATCAAAGTCAAAACCCTCTTTTTGGGGATTTGGGGGAATTTCAATTTCTGACTTGTCATTTGTTGAAACGGTTTTATAAACCTCGCCGTCCACAATGAACTCGACCTTAAATTTGAGGTTGGAACAAGAAAAAAGCATAGAAAAACATAGAGACGACAAAAGTAAAAGCGATAAGCATTTTATAATTTTTAGCCGAAACATAAACACCTCTGCAATAAATTTTTGCAATTTTATTCTTTATTTTTGCTTTTTATTTTATATTATTCCTTTTCAACCGTATCGGCGAAGCGGAAGCCTGCCGTGGCGGAGACGGGAAGGGAGAAGACTATTGCGTGGGCTTTGGAATCGACGCCCGCCTTTTGCATTATTGCCTTCATGATATCCTTTTTGTTATCTACGCTTGATACTATGAATACCATTTCCTTTTCTACGGCGAGCGAAAGTCCGAAGAACTTTTCAGCTCCTGCCGCCGTTCCTTTAGCGTTTATCGTCGTGCCTCCGCCCGCGCCTGCTTCGCGCGCCGCGTCCATGACGAGATCCGTATATCCTTTTTCATATATCGCTACTATAAGCTCGTGAGAAGACTGCATATTGTTATCCTCCGTTTTGTTATTATCAGCCGTTATCTGTCCTGCTGTGAGATATTCAAGTGTTCGACTACCGCCCACTCCCGAGAGGGGGATAGCCATGGCAACTCCTCTATCGGGAAGGTCTATTTTCATATCCAGCGTCAAGCTCCGTTTGAGCTTTTTGAGCGTATCGTCGGTGACTGTGGACATAAGCATGGATTTTTCCGTTCTTTCAATACCAAGAATACTCAGCGTCTTTGCGTGAGCTGTTCCGTTGCACGCCGTCGTATAGACCGTGTCTACGCCGTGGTTTCTATAGAACGTTTCGTATTCCGCCGCGTCTTTTCTGCGAACTATTGTTATAAGCAAGAATAGATCCTTCATGTTATCGTCTCCTTTATAAATCGATGATGTCCTCATCGACGTCGTTTTCAAGGTCGATGATTTCATTTTCTTCTGCGGTTTCGGGAGCGGGCTCTCCGTTGAGCTTATTGTATTTACGCTTATAAACGAGTCCGAGCACCTGAATAGCTATGAGAGGGGTCATTGCCACGAGCGCGACGAGTCCGAAAGCGTCGGTTACCACGTTGCCGCCGACCGCCGTACACGCTCCGACCGCAAAGGGAAGCAGGAAGGTCGCCGTCATAGGACCTGAGGCAACTCCACCTGAGTCAAACGCGATGGACGTGAATATATCGGGAACGACAAACGAGAGGGCTATTGATATAGCGTATCCGGGAATCACTATCCACATAATCGGTATTCCCGTAAGCACTCTGAGCATCGCTATTCCTATTGAAATAGCCACGCCGATAGAAAGCGTGAGAGACAAGGCCTTGCCCGGCACTGCGCCTGAGGTGACGTCCTCTACTTGCTTTTTCAGCACGTGAACCGCAGGCTCTGCGGCAACTATAAAGTAGCCCATTACCATGCCGAGAGGAATTATCGCCCATTTCAGTGGCGAGCTTGCAAGCTCAAAGCCGAGGTAATTACCTACGGGCATGAAGCCTGCGTTTACTCCCGTAAGGAAAAGCACGAGACCGACGTATGTATAGACGACGCCCACGAGTATTCGTCCAAGACCGCGAGAGCCAAGTCCTCCGCTTATTGCGCGGAATATAAGGAAGAATACCACGATAGGACCGACCGCAACTGCGACCTCCTTGGCATAATGGGGGAATTGCTTTATGAAAAACATCAGAATATCGCGCGAGCTGTTTGCGATGTCCACGGAATATTCCGTTTGCGCTACCGCATCGGCGTTATAGAAAATACCGAGAAGCATGACGGCGGCGATAGGACCAACAGAGCAGAGCGCGACCAGACCGAAGCTGTCCGAGCCTTCGCTGTTGGAACGGATAGACGCAACACCAACGCCGAGAGCCATTATGAACGGGACCGTCATAGGACCCGTTGTAACTCCGCCCGAGTCAAACGCCATGGGAATGAAATTTTCGGGGACGAAGATTGCAAGTATAAATACTGCCGCGTACAGACCGATAAGCAGATATTTAAGGCTTATTTTGAAGATGGTTCTAAGCATTGCCACGACGAGCAAAAGACCTACTCCGAGCGCTACCGCCCAGATAAGAACCGTTGACGGTATTGACGATACCTGCTGCGCCAGAACCTGAAGGTCTGGCTCGGAAATAGTTATCATCGTTCCCACGAAGAAGGAAATGAGAATGATTATCCAAAGCTTTTTGGTTTTTGTTATTTTAGAACCTACGTACTGTCCCATAGGGGTCATTGCGGTTTCCGCTCCGAGCGTGAATAATCCCATTCCCACGATCAGCAGTATAGCGCCGAGAATGAAAGCCAGAAGCATTTCCGCGGGGACGGGAACTACCGTAACCAATAGCAGAAGAACAATTCCCGTTACGGGAAGAACAGACGACAGGGACTCGGATATCTTAGGTCCGAGTATTGTGTTTTTGAAAATATTGAGGCTCAATTTAACACACCCTTCTACTCATTTTATCTATATTAGTATAACATATAATCAAATAAAATGCAACACCGAAATTCTTTTTACTCCATTCGGTTTTCCTGAGGGGAGGTGATGCCATGTACATAACCTTGGAGGAGCTATTGCTCTTAGCTGCATTTATTGTTGCATTATTGGATTATGTCCGAAATCACGATAATAAAAAGAAATAACCGCCTCACTTCCACATTAGGCGGTTATTTACTTTAAAATAACTCAATTTGGAAGCAACCGTTGCCGATTAACCTCTCCGTTATTATTATAACCGCTTTATTCAGTTTGTCAATAGAAAATCCGAAAAATTATCAGCAAGCTTATTTTTTGCGCTTTGAGGCTTTTTAGATTGACAAGCGGAAAATAGTGTGTTATAATTAACGTTGAAAACGAATATAATTTAGTAATACGATTTTTGAAAGGGAGACAGACCGAAAAAATGGAAAATCTCGGTTACTATAACGGAAGATACGACCTGCTTGAAAGAATGACCGTCCCCATGAACGACCGCGCCTGCTATTTTGGCGACGGCTTGTTTGAGGTGGCGTATTGCAGGAATTATAAAATATATTCTCTTGACGAGCATATGGATAGACTTTACGATAGCGCCGCGCTTATCGGCATAGATATACCTCATACCAAGGAGGAGCTGTCGGATATTATTTGCGAGCTGGTAAAAAAGGTGGACTCACACGAGCAGCTCGTTTATTGGCAGGTTTCCCGCGGAACTCAGCTTCGCAATCACGCCCCCGCTAAAGACATGAAGGCTAACGTGTGGATAACGCTCAGACCCATGAAGCTGAAGGATATTTATACACCTATGAGCGTGATCAGCCTTGAGGATACGAGGTTTTTGCATTGCAACATGAAGACCCTCAATCTTCTTCCTACCGTTCTCGCGTCCGCAAGGGCAGCGCAGGCAGGGGCTGAAGAGGCGATATTCCATAGAAGCGGACGAGTAACCGAATGCGCGCACTCCAATATATCTATAATCCAGTCCGACGGAAGCGTCAAGACAGCGCCTGCGGATAATATGATACTTGCGGGCGTAGCAAGAGCGCATTTGATAAAAACGTGCGAAAAATTCGGTATTCCCGTATACGAAGAACCGTATACGATGGAGGAGCTGATGGCTGCCGACGAGGTTATAGTTACGTCGTCGGGAACGCTTTGCAGACCCGTAAGTTTTGTTGACGGTAAGGCAGTCGGAGGTAAAGCCCCCGAGCTTCTGCGCAAGCTTCAGGACGCTCTTATGCAGGATTTCTTGGATAAGACGGAATGACACTTTCAAATGAGATTTTTTGATATATAAAAGCAGTCTAAGCAAGGTAACGCGCAAGCGAAGCACGGCTGACGAACGCTCGGTCAGCGTATTTCTTACTGACAGCGGTGAAGCTCTCAAAGAAAAAGCGGTTGAGGTGCCTGCAAGGATTGCGGGCTGCGTCGGACTTGAACCAAATGAAGCCGTACAGCTATACGGATTGCTTTATAAGGTTTTGAATACGGAAAAATAATATAAAGGGTTTACGAAAAGTAATCGTCAGCCCCCGAAAATTGCGTCTGAGGAAGCATAGAAAAGCCAAGTCGGTTGAAAAGTTCACAAAAATATGGTATAATAGTAAAAAGCACGAAAGGACGGAGATATTATGTCTTTACACGCATTCTACGAACAATACTTTCCGTTCTGGAAAGCACTAAAGGAAGAAGATAAAAACTATCTGTGTGAGAATACCGCAGAGGAACACTTTGACAAGGAGCAGCCCGTTCACGACAATATGGGATGCTCGGGGCTTTTTATCGTGCGTTCAGGCAGATTGCGCCTGTACATGCTCTCGGAGGACGGCAAGGAGATCACACTCTATCGCCTTGTACCCGGTGATATCTGTATGTTATCCGCTTCGTGCGTATTGAATAGTATTACCTTTGACGTATATGTGGATGCCGAAGCTCCGAGTGATTGCTATCGCATCAGCAGCGCGGCTTTCGGTGACGTCAGCTCTCGCTATCTTGAGGTGAAGAATTACGCCCTCGAAACTGCCGTCGGACGCTTCTCGGACGTGATGTGGATCATGCAACAGGTCGTGTTTATGAGTATGGATAAGCGTCTTGCCATCTTTCTTCTTGAAGAGACGCAGGCAAACGGAACGGATACCGTCACGCTGACGCACGAAATGATCGCCCGACACCTCGGAACTGCCCGTGAGGTGGTTACGAGAATGTTAAAGCACATCGCCTCCGACGGACTCATTGAGGTCACGAGAAAGGGTATCGTGATCAAGGATAAAAAGAAACTCATAAATCTTGCATACTAAAGATCAAAGCCACGGTTCACGCGAGCCGTGGCTATTATCATATCTGCTATTCTGTTACAGTTCCGTATTCCCAATCAAGAATACCGCCGAATTCCTTAATATTCGTATAGCCCAACGCCGCAAGCTCGCTTGCGGCGTTTTTGCTTCTCCTACCGCTTCGGCAATAAACGAGGATCAGCTGATCTTTATTCGTGAGAACATTCTCGGCTTTCTCTCCGATCTCATGATCGGGAATGAGGATAGCTCCCTCAATATGTCCCTCGGCAAACTCCTCGGGGGTTCGCACGTCGAGGATAATATATCCTTCCTCGCTGTCAATAAGCGCCTTTGCCTCCGCAGGAGTTATCTGCTCGTAGGCGCTTTTGTTATTACCGTTGCATCCTATAAGCAGAGGAATGAGCATCAGCGCAACCGATACGGCAATTATAATGCGCTTCATCACACAAGCTCCGCAAGAATTGCGGCTTTGGGTCTCGCTCCGACGATCCTTGCTTTTTCTTTTCCGTCCTTAAATACGATCAGCGTGGGAATACTCATCACGCTGTATTTCATAGCAAGGGCGTTCTCGTCGTCCACGTTCACCTTGCCAACGGTAATGTCCCTTCTTTCCTCGGCGATCTCGTCAACGATGGGAGAAACCATACGGCAGGGGCCACACCAATCAGCGTAGAAATCCACGAGAGCCGTGCCGTTTACGATTGATTTATTAAAATTATTTTGATTCAGTTTTTGTACTGACATAAGATATACCTCCTTGTTTTTTAAGAAATTGAAATAAACACCCTCGCCGTTGCTGTTGCTTCATATACTCAAAATGCTTGAAAAGGCGAGTGATTGGCGGCGGGCATTGCCCGCTATTTGCATTCGGTGCAGATATACTCTGGCACCGTTCTTTCATTTATGACCGATTCATAGAGTCTCCATCCGCCTGCGAGATTGTAACATTTAAATCCGTTGCCCGCAAGGATGCGGCAAGCGATATAGGAGCGCAAACCGCTGTGACAATGCACGTACACGGGCTTGCCTGTGGGAATCTCGCCCATGCGTTCACGCAACGAGTCAAGCGGAATGTGCATAAATCCGTCGATCTTTCCGCGTGCGACCTCGGTATTGGTTCGCGTGTCAAGAAGCGTAATGCTTCCGTCGCGTGGGAGCTTTTCCACGTCGTGCCAGAAGAACTGCCCGATCTTGTCCGTGATGACATTTTCGGCAACAAATCCCACCATATTAACGGGATCTTTGGCAGAACCGAAGGGCGGCGCGTAGCAAAGCTCAAGCTCTGCAAGATCGGTCACCTTTGCACCAAGACGTATCGCAGTAGCGATCACGTCCATGCGCTTATCCACACCGTCAAAGCCCACGATCTGCGCACCGAGAATCTTGTGCGTTACCTTATCCCACAGCACCTTGACCGACATCATGGACGCCTCCGGATAGTAGGATGCGTGGGATGCGGAATAAGTGTAGGTCTTGTCATAATCGTAGCCTGCGGCAGTTGCGCCCTTTTCGTTAAGACCCGTGGTGGCGACCGTCATATCAAAGAGCTTCAGCACCGACGAGCCCTGCGTACCCTTGTATTCCGAGGGAATACCGCAGATATTGTCCGCCGCGATGCGCCCTTGCTTGTTGGCAGGTCCTGCAAGCGGAATGAAGGATGGCTCACCCGTCACAAAATTCTTGACGGTTACGGCATCGCCCACGGCGTACACGTCGGGAGCACTCGTCTGCATATTCTCATTCACAATGATACTGCCGCGTTCGTTCGTTTTAATTCCGGCGGACTTGATAAAAGCGGTATCGGGACGAACTCCGACGGACATAATGATCATATCTGTGGAGATTTCACCGTTTTGCAAGATAACTGTGTTCCCGTTTATGGCCCTTACGCCGTTATTTAGGTGAAGATAAATTCCGTTTGCTTTGATATAACGGTGAACGTCTGCCGCCATATCGAAATCAAGTGGTGCGATAAGGTGGTCGGCAAGTTCTACAATAGCAACCTTTAGTCCTGCCTTCGCTAAATTCTCCGCCATCTCCACTCCGATATATCCGCCGCCGACAACAACTGCCGTTTTGGGATGATTTTTTTCTATATACTGCTTGATCTTTAGCGTGTCGGGAATGTTTCGCAGAGTAAACACCTTATCGCTGTCGATCCCTTCAATGCTCGGACGAATGGGAGACGCCCCCGGAGAAAGAACCAAGCTGTCGTATCGCTCGGCGTATTCCTCGCCTGTTTTCAAATCTCTGATCGTAACGGTCTTGTTTTCCGTGTCAATGGCAACCGCCTCGCTGAATGTGCGAACTTCGATATTGAAACGAGCTTTGAAGCTCTCGGGTGTTTGCAGAGTAAGATTTGATTTTTCTGTGATTTCACCACCGATATAATAAGGAAGTCCGCAGTTTGCGAAGGAAATGAACTCTCCGCGCTCCAAAATAACGATTTCGGCTTTTTCGTCAAGCCGTCTGAGTCTTGCCGCGCAGGACGCGCCGCCTGCTACGCCTCCAATAATCAAGGTCTTCATAAGCTTACCTCCGTTTTTCTTTCTGTGAACATATTTTACCATACTTTTTTCCGTGTCCGCTGTGACTTTTGTCACTCAAACATATTATATCATATTTTGTGCCATATATCAATACAAAGCAGCATGTGACAAAAGTCACGGACGTAACTATGCTTTTGTGTTATAATAAAGCCGTAATTAAAACACAAGGAGGATACAAAATGAGGATTTTCAATATATTTTCCCATAAGGACATAAACGAGGGAGTCCGAAACTTCCGTGAAAGCAAGAACGCAATTCTTCTTGACGTCAGAACGAGAGAGGAATACGCAAGCGGACACATCGAGGGAAGCCGAAATCTTCCGCTGGACGAGATCGACAGAGTGGATTCGGTTATAAAGGATAAAAACGCCCCTCTGTACGTCCATTGCCTCAGCGGAGGACGAAGCGCACGCGCAGTGGCTTATCTGAAAGACAAGGGATATCGGGATGTTCACGACATCGGAGGTATTGGCTCGTACAAAGGTAAGATCGTTGTTTGAATATGAAGGAGAGTGACAGAAAAACTACTGTCAGCCTTCAATTTTTGAATCGCATTAACCAAAGAAAAGGGATTTTCAAAAAGATTGAGAAAAAGCAAATGGAAAATCCAATAAAAACCGAAAAAATAAGGCAAACATGCGGTCAACCCAAAATAGCAGATTTTGCGAAAAATATATAGAAAAACAGCCGAAAACAAGTCAAAATAGCTTGTTTTCGGCTGCTTTTTGGTCGAGGTGACAAGATTCGAACTTGCGACTTCTACGACCCGAACAAATACACCATCGTTTTTTGACTACTTTTGTTGACTTTTTGGTGCTTTTTAGTCCGAAAACGATGCTTTCCGATGCTCTCGTTCGCACTGTTTCCACGTAGTCCGAAGCCGTAGATGGTCAAAGATGTGGTCAA
>JAFTXE010000071.1 GCA_017461745.1 Clostridia bacterium
AAGCTCCGCAAAAGCTTTCTTGCTGAGCTGTAGCCCGATTAAGCTATTCTTGGAATTATATATATCTAATCGGGCTACAGCCCAGCAAGGAAGTTTTTTGCCAAGCTTTTTTTCAAAAAAGCGGAAATCGCGTCCTTTCGCGTCCTCGCATCCCCCGTGTCCTCCCGATAAATCATAATTTGACAGCTAAAAGGAGAAAGAAATGAAAATGCTTAAGATGATATCGACGCTTGTTTTGTGTCTGTTTATGCTACCAACGGCAGTATTCGCCGCGAGCGCGCAAACCGCGGTTACAGAGTACGTCGGTTATCAGATGACCGAGGCTGACGGGGATGGGAATTATTCAGTGCGTCTCGTCGCGGCTCTTAACGTATCGGAAGGTGATCTTGAAAATTATGAGAGCATCGGCTTTGACGTAACGTTGACTTATAGTGACAGCACGACGAAAAGCGGCAGCTTTGCGAGAAAGAGCGTGTACTCCTCTATATTTGCCGACGGGCTTGAGCTTACGCCCAAGGATATGCAATTGATGGGTAAATATTTCTTCGTTCTTCCCATCACGGGACTTGATCTGTCCGACGGCGATATACAGATTGAAATCAGCACGTTCTCACAGAAAAAGGGTGAAGCAAAGACAAGTGTTGACGCCGTAACCTTAAGCGTTGGTGGAGAAGTATTTGCGCCCGACGGCGACGTAACCACGTACGATAAGTACCTTCTTGAAGACGGTGCTTACGAGTATGCGTATTCGGCTGTCGATTCCGATGAATATGCGAGCGTTATAAATAAAATCAAGCTTGCGGGATACGTGACGTACAGCCAAAACACTATTGACGGAAATCTTTTTGGCGCATATATAAAGGGAGAAAAGCAGATAAACATTGCTTATTATCCGAGCTATGAAAACGGCTCCTTGAAGATCGTATATTCTGCAAAAGCATACCTGCCTGCGACCGAAGCGCCCGAATATGAGAGAATAATGAATAGCAGCATAACTCAGATAGGCAGAAACGGTGCTTCCGAGACAGCACCTGGGGAGAGCTACGTTATTCAACTTGAGGACGGAAGCTTTACTATAATCGACGGCGGCGGAGCAGTAGAGGGAGATGATGTGTCTCTTCTGAATTATCTTAACGATAATAAGCCTGCATCTCACGATAAGCCCCACGTGACGTGGATGTTTACTCACGCTCATTCGGATCATTTTTATCTTGCTTGGTGGTTTTTGAGAGACCATAGTGACGATATAGTTTTGGATTTGGTATGCTATAATTTCCCCAAATTCCCGATATATTCAAGTGCTGATGAGGCTACCGCAAACGGCGGATTCGCTTACGATAGGTATGACGATGCGGATAAAATCAATACGCGTGTGACTGAGCTTTTCACCGTTCTTGAAGAAAAATATCCAGATACCCCACATTATAACTTCCACTCGGGCGACGTCCTTTATCTTGCGGATTGTAAGATAGAATTTCTGCATACTCACGAGGATTTCTATCCCCAAGCCATAGATACTATGAACAAGACAAGCGCGGTTTGGAAGATGAGCTTTAAGTCGAGTGACGACGATAGTAATTACAGTGGTATGACTTTCCTTGTGCTTGGAGACAGTGAGGTAGGTAACTGTAACCTTATGGCAAGCGTTTACAGTAAGGTGCTTGACAGCGATATAGTTCAGGCATCGCATCACGGACTGAACGGCGCAACGTCAGCGCTCTATGAAAAAATTACTCCCGACGTATTGTTCTGGCCTATTGACTCGGGCAGAGGTAACCGTTTCAGCGGTAGCAATAACGACATATGGGACAATTCCGCAAACCACGCATGGTTGAATAATACGGCTATCTCTCATTATTATGCGGATGTAACGACGACGATTTACACACGCTCGTTGCTCTTGGGTGGAGAATACGACGGCTTGCTTGACGGTGAAGAAGAAAACGTATGGAATCTGGAGGCGTAAAATGAACAGAAATTATAGAATTTACGAATCTCCCAAGCTTAATATGGTTGCGCTTGAGAGCGAGGATATAATGAATAAGAGTGACGAGTACGGAAGGATTGCTTATCAGTTCGGCTCGGGCAACGACGACGTCTGGGACGTAGGTTAAAGGAGATATCTTATGTATGAATTTGAAAGTGCGGTACGCTCGGATAAGTATATATTGCGCGACGGCGGATATGAATACAGTTATAGCGGAGTGTCGGATGACGAGTTTAGTAAATTCAAGTTGTGGCTTCAAAATAGCTTTTACGTTGAATACGATATTGCCAATTGGGACGGCAACAGCTTCGCTACCTTCGTAAGTTACAAGGAACAGATAAATCTTGCCTATTATCCCGAGATAGAGAGCGGAACGCTGAAGGTCATTACCACGAAGCGCGGTTATCTCCCCCCAACCTTTTTCGAAAGATATGAAAAGCTTGCGGACGCGACCGTAACTCAGCTTGGCAGAGTAGGCGCGTCGAGAGTGGCGGCGGGAGAGCTGTTCGTTATTCAGGTGGAGGACGGTAGCTTCGTCGTTATTGACGGCGGTCCGCACTGCGATGCCGATTGCGACGAGCTGTTGCGCTTTCTGTGGAAGAGAAAGCCCGAGGCACACCGCAAGCCGAGGGTAGCATGGCTTGTTACACACGCACATTCCGACCACGTAGAGCTTATTATAGATTTTTTGAGTGCTAACTGCGAAAATATAGCCCTTGAGCTTTTCTGTTGGAACAATCCCATTATGTCGGCAAGTAAGGACGCTCCGTGCTACGACGGCGGAGCGGAAAGATACTCACAGCATGTGGTGGATATTGAGCGGATATTAAAGGAAAAATATCCGAATACCAATATATTCAATTGTCACACGGGACAGTCGTTGTATCTTGCGGGCTGTAAGATAGAAATTATTCATACGCACGAGGATATTTTCCCTGCGTGGATATGGAATTTAAATGTGGCAAGCACTACTTTTAAATTTACATTTAACTCGCAAAAGACCTTTTTGGTGCTGGGGGACTCGGAAACCAACAACTGCATTTTTATGTCGGAGGCTTACGGTGATATACTTGATTGCGATATGGTTCAAGTGTCACATCATGGACTTAACGGAGCAACTAAGGAAATCTACGAAAAGATAAAGCCATCGATAGCGTTTTGGCCTATTGACAAGGACAGATTTGAAAATGATGAAAAATGTCTCGGCATTCGAATATCCCCGACAACAGGAAAAATGTCATTCTATCATAACGCATATCTGCGTAGTATATGCTCACTGCACTATCATTCAAGTAAGACTGTAAGTATCAATACGACAAATCTTCAAGCGATGATATAAAAAACAAAAAGAAATAGCGTATGGCTTGATGATAACAAAAAGTACATTAATGAACAGACAGGACAGATACTGTCGGGTAGAACACTTATGAATGCGGAAATATGTATTCGGGAAAGAATGAGAGATTTTGAGTCTCGTATTTTACATTTTATTGCCCTTAAAAAGCAACAAAATTATGGGTCATAAGGCTAAAAAATACCGCTTCGAATTTCAAGCGGGAGAAAATTGTCTTACCCACATCGTTCAGAAGAGCTGACCGTATCAACTTTTGTCGATCAAAAATTGCGTCAGTTTAAACAAATAAAAGGGATATCGCATTAAGAAAAATTCTGCGGTATCCCTGAAACTTTTTTGAGTCGCTGCTGCTTTTTTGATGCTATGAGTTATTGATAGAAGCCTCTGCGTTATTCATCTCTTTTTTGTAATGCAGAGTTGCTCAAAATTCAATTTCAGCACTGTTCAATATTCAAAAATTGCGTCGTTGAAATTAAATAAAGATAGAGATGGTTAAGCTGATGTGCATATAAAAATATACATACCAAAGAAAATCGCATGAAGGATAATTTTTTAACGCTCGCAAAGAATAATTAATACATTATCAAATTTTAGATATTTACAAATCAATTTTTTGTTACTTACAAAAAACTATTGAAAATAGCTGAAAAATATGATATAATAATTTTGATAATATGTGAATGGAGTGCGGGATCATGGAAAAAACACCAAGTGTTTATGAAAAGCTTGCGAAAAACGTTATCCGCGTTTTGCACTATGAATTTGACTTTAACAAGCGCACTTATCCTCATTGGTATCCCATAACTAAGGATACACGTTTGTGCTGTCATTATCATGTACATGAGATGCTTGAGTTTATCATGGTTGAAGAGGGGGAGGTTATATTTCAAACCTCAGGGAGATCCAGCGAGTTAAAAAAAGGCGATATCCTGTTGATAAATCCATTTGAGCCTCATAGTGCTTTTATTCCCAACGAGTGTGACAGAACAGTTTATTACGTAATCAATATTGATATAGACTCCTTGAAAAACATTCCTTCAGCTTCCTTACGAAGTATTCTTGATGACATTTCAAATGGCAGGAGCGTATATCGAATAGAAAATTATGATGATGAGATCCGTGAAAAGCTGGTAACGTGCTTTAAAGGCATTACGGAAAATATCGGCGCGAAAAATGAAATCATGCAGCTTGGATACGTATTTCATTTCTTTGCACTTTTAGGACAGCCCTCGTATATTGATGACGCTAAAGAAAACAAGCGTTCAACGGAATTTATAAAGACTACGGTGCTCTATATTCAGACTACGCCACCACAAGATATATCTCTTGACGCCATTGCTAAGCTGTTATCGTATAATAAAGCGTATTTTACAACTATTTTTAAAAAGAATTTTGGAATGTCGTTTATAGATTATGTCAACAACTATAAGATAGAAAAAGCACGCGAATATATAAGAAAAGGGAATTATAATCTCAATGACGTGGCTATGAAATCAGGCTTCAATTATTACGCTTATTTCTTTAAAAAATTCAAGGCGATAACGGGTATTTCCCCAAGCGACTTTGTCGAGCATTGTAGAGCAAATAATTGATTTAATAATATTAAATGGGACTGAATCGTGTGATACAGTCCCATTTTGCTTTATATATTTATAATAGTTTCCGTGAGCCTAAGCTTTTCGTTAGCCTCAAGAGTTGATCGATAGATGTATCCGTAAAGCTTCTCGGCTGTACGGGCTTTTTTTATTAATTTCAAAAGGCTGTCGCGTGTTGAAAAGCTTGATTGCGTTTTCTTGAGCTTGTCGATAGCCGAGCGTTTATTTTCAGTAAGACTATCCAAGGAGTCTTCCTTAACGATTATTACATAATCTGAATTAACGGTGAAGTTTTCGATTATAACGCTCAGGCGAGCGTAATCCTTAATATAGCACGGATATGGCTTTCCGTCCTTTGTGACGGTTACGGTAGGCTGCGGGCGTTCAAGCTCCAAGGCAGAATCGGAGGGGTGATGTATAATTATATTTTCAAAGCATACTTCCAACGTTCTCGTGTTCGGAATAACGGACTTTTCACCGTCTGCCCTAATAATTACTTTTTGCTCGTTATCTTCCTTGGTTAACGTAAATTTTGTTTTTACCTCGCCTGTCTCATTATTCTCATAAAGTGAAAAATCTCCATTGCCGTTATAAATTTTTGCTTCTATTCGTTTGGGATTGTCACAACAGTTGCTATCGTCCTTACTCATAACTATCACGCCGCCTTCTTTGACGAACACGGGAATACTGTCAAGAGGTCGAACAACGTAAAACTCCTTGCCGCCATTGCAGATTCGATATACGTCACCTGTAAAAAAGTCTGTCCATTGTCCTTCGGGAAGCCATACTTTCACTCGGCATAGTCCTTTAGAGTCACTGTGCTCCGTAATTGGAGCAACTATCATGCTTTGTCCGAAAATATACTGGTTTTTATACTCGTAGCTTTCACGGCATTCAGGATACCCGTAGTACATAGGTTCGCATAGAGCCAATCCCTCGGTGTGAGTCAGATAATTGCAGGTGTAGAGGAAGGGAATGAGCCTGTGGCGCAGACACAGCATCTTTTTTGCCAACTCCCCTATTCCGTTTTCATAACACCAAGGCTCTTTTGTGATAAGCTGAGAATTGGTGCAGTGCATACGGTTAATGGGATTGAATACACCGAACTGGAGAAAACGCAGATACAGCTCGCTATCATTTTTGCCAAGATGATGTCCGCCGATATCATGTCCCCACCAAGTATATCCGATATTAGTGGCGGTAGCAGTGAAATAGGGCATGAGCTCAAGCGTCTCCCATGAAATAGTGGTGTCGCCAGAGAAGCCTATGGGATATCGGTGTGAGCCGATGCCTGCGTATCGCGACATTATCAAAGGGAATTTTTGCGATTTTTTATTGTCAAGGTAGTGGTAATGATTAAGTGCCCATAGAGGATCGAGCCCTGGCATATCAGAGCTTGTTCCTTGCTGCCAATCTATCCACCAGAAATCGACTCCGTCGCGCTCGTAGGGATGATGCAGTATTTTGAAATAAGCATCAATAAATTTGGGATCAGATATATCAAAGCGTACCGCCTTTTCAGTACTTGGATCTATTCCCATAGCATCAGCCATTTCAACGTACATATCCTCGTAATAACGAACTCCGTTGGCGGGATGAAGATTGAGCGTTATCTTAAGATTTCGTGATTTTAATTCCTTAATAAAGGCTTTGTAATCGGGAAATAGATTTTTATTCCATGAATATCCCGTCCAGCCGATTTTTGAAAGTTCATTATTAACGAGACAACCTCTGTCCTCGGTGTTTTTCCCTTGTGCGCTTATCTGCTTTTCCGCGTCTACGTTGTCTGAATAATGCCAATCCATATCAAGAGTGGCAACGGTAAGCGGAATTCCGTTTTCATCGAATTCATCAAGGAGATGAATATATTCCTTATCAGTATAAGCGTGGTATCTGCTCCACCAGTTGCCAAATGCATATCTCGGAAGCATAGGCACTGCTCCGCATATGGAATACAATCCTCTGACAGCGCCTCTATAATCATTGCCGTATGCGAAAACGTATATATCCGCAGCTTCTTGGGCAGCTTCGTATATATTACCGTCGTCATCAAGGCGAAGGGAATGAGTGTCATCTAATAAGGCGACGCCACTTTTGGAGCAAACACCATTTTCGAGTTTAAGAAGAGTTCCGTCTCTGATAGATACTTTTCCGTCGTAGCAATCAAGCGTGCGTGATGTCCCAAGCAGATTTTCATCGTTGCGAAGAGGAATCTTCTTACCATTAATTATAACGTAGCTGTTCTCAAGGTTGATGTTGATAGTAAGCGTTACTTTATTAGTTATTATCGTTATCTGATTTTCTCCGTATTCATAAGAAAAGCTCTGTGGCTTTATATTGCGGAACCACACTTGCTGAGTTGCGCTGTCATTGAACCTCAAAGAAGAGTCGCTTTCTATACGGAACAGACATTCTCCGAGCACAGTTATACGGTAATTTTCAAAAAATACGATATTTTGCGGATTGGCTTTAGGAGATGTTTTTGGGATCAGATGTTTCGGCAGCATATGTGGAATCCTTTCTCTTATATAATTATGTTTTATGCTTTAATGTAATTATACAAAAAAACAGATGAAATGTCGATATATGATTTTTCGCTGTTTGATATACGATTTTTATTTTACGGTTGTTACTTGTTTTATAATTGTGATGTGTTAGGGAGATTTGAACAAATCAAAGACTAAACAATTGGTTATGTTGCTATTATTAACAAAAAATAGGCTTAAAAGGCAAAGTAAATATAAAAAATGGACATATAATCTGTAAATATAGTGAATTGTAAAAGCAAAACAATTGTGATACAATTAGTACGTAGTATAAAAATATCAAGGAGGATACTTATGAATTGCTTTAAAAAATTACTCGCGATTATTTGTTGCATAGCTATGCTGCTTACGGTATTGGTGGGATGCGCTAAAGGAGAAGATGAAGTGACAGACACCGTTTCCAATTCAGTTGGTCAGGGCGGAGACGAGCTGTATGACGAAAAAGGTCTTCTCAAGGACTCTATTCCCGACGATCTGGATTATGGCGGAAAGAACGTTCGCATAGTCGGTTGGGCGGATACAGAGGCGTCTAAGGACTTTAACGTTGATACCTCTACGGGTGACGAGATAGCATATCAGACCTTTGCCCGCAATGAATCTGTAAAGGAAAGACTCAACGTGGGGCTTGAATTTGTACTTGACTATAAAGGAGATAACGCTAACAGATACGATTACATAGCGACTATTGAGAAGAACTTGATGTCTGGCGAAATATACGATATTATTGCATGCTACAGCCAGAACGTAGCTAACTTCGCTACTGACGGATATCTCGTTGACCTTATGTCTGAGGACGACGCTATAGAAATTGACAAGCCCTGGTGGTCCTCCGACCTTGCTGAAAACTCCGTTATAAATAATAAGCTTTACTTTGCTTCGGGTTCTATCTCCGCTACAAGTATTCGTGAGACTATGATCATGGCGGTAAATCTTAAGACGGTGGCTGAGCTTGGCGTGGACGATCCCAGACAGCTCGTTAAGGACGGCGCTTGGACGCTTGAAGCGTTCTATCAGATGTGTAATAAGACCTACGTTGACCTCAATGCCGATACTCAGGGCAAGGACGTTGACGATAAATTCGGATTTGCAATGTGCGACTCCACCTTCGGAGACGGATTTCTTGCAAGTACGGGCCTGCATTATCTTTCGACCGATAACACGGGTAAGCTTATAATTTCTCCCGATTTCAAGGGCGAGAAGATATACAATATAGCTAAGAACCTTATCGACCACTTCAAGACTGACGACTACTATTATCAGACGGCGTATATCCCCAAGGTATTTACCTCGGGAAGAGCAATGCTTTATGGAACGGACTTTGGCTTCCTTATGGACAACAGACAGGAAATTACCTTCAATTACGGCTTCGTTCCGTTCCCCAAGGCTGACGTTGACCAGACCGAATATTATTCTTGTAGTGGATTCCCCTTCACGATGTGGTGTATAACCACACAGTGTCCCGACACGGAAAGAGCAGCTTACGTAATGGAGGCTCTTGCGTCTGCGGGATACCGTACGGTACAGCCTGAGGTTTACGAGAATCTTAAGTACCGCGGAAACACCGATGAGATAAATGTCGAGATGTTTGACCTTATCATTGCTTCCAAGACTTACGATATGGGTAGAGTATTCCACAACAACTTCAAGTGGGAGGAGTCTCCCGTAGCTCTGTTCCGTAGCAGAATGTATAAATACGACGGCATTGACTGGTACTCGGCTCTTGCTAATAAATCGGGCGCTATAGAGGGTGTGCTTACAAGCATTAACTCAAGCTTTGGTTATTGATTTTGAATCTATAATAATATGAAGAAAATTTGCATTAAGGTTATTGCGCTGTTCTCGGTCCTTCTGCTTGTCCTCGCGGCTTTTGTAGGCTGTAAGGGAAGCAATGATGAGCCGATTGACAGCGGTGATGACTCTAACGTCAGTACCGACCCCGTCGGTACTGACGAAAATAAAAAGGATAAGAACGATTATATTGCTCTTACGGAAAATGGCGCGCCTAAGTATACCTTAGTGTACCAATCATCCGATATAATTGACGGTGCGTCCGCGGCGGATAACGCCAAAATAGCCAATTCCATGTCGTCGAGAATGAAAAAGGCGCTTGCCACGGCAGACTTCAGAGTTGTCAGCGACAAGAGAATGACCGCGGGGAGCAACGTTATTACCGTGGGTAGCATATCGGGAATTACGGACGAGTATTTCGCGGATATGCGCTTTGGAGATTACAAAATACGAGAGGGAGAAGGACATATATCTCTCGTTGGCTACGTTTACAGCGCGCTTTATATAGCGTCGGAGCATTTTTCGGATGCTCTTGAGGTCATAGACGGAGAGCTGTACGTCAGTAAAAGCATTATAGGTGAGAGCTATACGGGGCATTATCAGATAGATAAGCTCACGTTTGGAGGAGCGACGTTAGCTGATTATGAAATATCTTACGGAAGCGGAGACGAGGCACGAGCGCGTCAGCTTGCGGCTAAGATAAGAGACGTCAGCGGACACGTGCTTCCCATAGTTGAAAACGGAACGGCGGCTAAGTCCATAAATATTAAAAAGCTTTCATCAGTTGGAGGATATAACGTTTCCATTGACGGCTCAAGGCTTGAAATATCTTATTGCGACGCTGTTAATTGGGAGCTTGCGTGGATGTATATAGACGGAACGCTTTCAAAGATAGTTGACAAGGGCGAATACGATCTTGCAGCTATGGCGGCAGAGCAAGCGGCGTCCGTTTCGAGAAGAATGATGACCTTCAACGTTCTTAACGTATGGAGTAAGGGCTCAACCCCCGGCAACCGTGATAACGTTACCGCCGATACAGTGCTGAAATACGCCCCCGATTTCGTTTGCTTGCAGGAATTTGACGTTCTTTACAGAAACGCGAGCGGTGGATTTATCAGCTTGGTTTCGGATAAATACGCAGAGGTTGAAATAAACGGCGTTGATAAAAACAACGTATGGAATCCCATTTTCTACGATAAGACAAAGTATAAGGTCGTAGAGAGCGGTATGATTTATTTCCCCGACCATTGTAACTCGGTAGAGTCAGGAAATTATCTCGGTGGCACGTCGGACGGAAATGCAAAATTCCGCAGTTTTGTCTGGGCGGTGCTTGAAGATAAGACGGACGGCTCAAAGTACGTTATAGGTAATCTGCATTTCAGCGTTCAGGACGTCAACGTGACGCAGCCGCAGGAATCCGCGCTGGTCATATCCAAGCTGAAGGAGCTTGCGGCAAAATACGAGAACTGCATAACTCTCGTTGGCGGCGACTATAACTCCAGACGCACGCAGAGCGGAGCGGGAGTTGCGAATATGCTCAACAACGGCTTTAAGGATACCTTTGATAAAGCCTCAAGCCGTACCGACCTCGGCACTACGCACGAGGGAACGAATGGACCTACAGCCCAAGGATATATGACGAGCGCTATAGACCACATACTGACGCTTAACGACCTGTCAGTAAGCGCTTATCTTATACTCACCGACGCTGATATTTTGGCAGTGAGCGACCATTGCGCAACAGTAATTCAATTTTCTGCCAAGGGGCAGTAAAAAAATATATAGAGAGGAGAAAAAAGTATGCTTGAGATTAAGAAATATCAATCGCCCGCGGTTACTGTGATGCGATTTGATACCGAAGAGATCCTTTTGGACATTGTCAATAGCAGCGCTGAAGAAAAAAGGCTTTCTTGGGAAAAAGAAGAAGTAACGGAATAATAGGAGAAGAGGAAGATGAAAAAGCTGATATCAATTATTTTGTCCCTCGTGTTCTGCATTTCCGTTCTTGCCGCAATACCCGTTAGTGCCGAGACGGCGCCGTCTGCTCCCGTTTATTACGGAACTCAGCAGGTGTCCGTTGAAGGCAACAAACAGAATATCCGTTTTATTTCGCTGGTTGACTCTGCGCTTGGAACGAGCGTCGGATACGAAATAAAGGCGAAATACAGTACGGGAGAGAAGACCTTCAATTATGAAGAAACGAAATCGAGCGTCGTATACTCGTCGGTTATCGCCGATAGCATAACCTACGGATTTGACGACCTCGGCGCTGAGTTCGGACTTATGACGATGGTCATAGAGGGTATACCAACGAATATCGGCGCAATCGATTTTGCCGTAACGCCTTGCGTTGAGTATGGCGGAAAAGTAATTGCGGGAGAGACGCGCGTGGTTCGCTATAACGGCGCAAAATGCGAGGGCAAGGTTGAAGACCCACGTGAAATATCCGTAATGAGTTTCAATGTGCTGAACGTTTGGGACGACGGCGAGAACAAGTTAGAGGGAATATCTGTTAAGGACCGTTCAAACGCAACCTCAAAGCTGGTTCTTGAAAACAACCTCGATTTCGTTTGTTTTCAGGAGTTTGACCCGCTTTACCGTGAAAATGCCAACTTCAGCTCTGACTTCATAAATAAGTATTCAGAGCTTGGCTTGGTAGGAAAAACATGTGATGATAAAGATGGGGAAAACAGGAGTACCATAAGTGATCAAAGCCGTATATGGAATCCCATATTCTACGATAATACGCAGTATACCGTTGTAGCCAGCGGAGTATTCGATTTCGTTGAGTGTGGACTTGACAGCGTTGAGTATTCTTACGAACACAGCTTTGCTGATGGAGGTAAGAGTGACGCGCGCAGTCTCGTTTGGGGAGTGTTCGAGCACATTACCACGGGAGAGAAGTATATCGTAAGCAATACGCATTTCAGCGCTGAGTTTACCGATACGGCAGACCTTAAGTGGACGGATGTAAGTAAGCAGGAAGGAGAATTCGTTGCTCAGAAGATGAACGCTCTGTACAGCGAATACGGATGTCCCGTTATAGTCTGCGGAGACTACAACACACGTAAGGTAAATACCAACGGTTACAATACCGTGCGTGCAGGTGGCTTCTACGATACTTGGGATATGGCGGCTGAACCGACTGACAGCAGCGGATATCATGAGGAATGTAAAAACCGTTCGGGCTATACTGATTCCAAAGCTCCTTCGTCAAATAACGACTACGCATTGGACCACATCCTCAGCAAAACCAAGCTGAACGTAACGAGCTATGAGATAATCACCGACAAGACCTTTACGGGATATACTTACGTAGACAGCGTTCTTGACCTTAGTGACCATTGCCCCGTTATTATGAGCTTTATGACACAGAAGCAGGAGCTCGGCATAGTGGTTGGAAACACCAAGGACAAAACGATAGCTTGGAGATAAGCTTATGAATGTAAAACTTATGAGCTTTAACGTTCTCAACGCGTGGATGCCGAATACACCCGTGTACAGAACGATGGTTGAGCGTTCAAGGGGCGCGGCGTCGATGGCTCTCGACGTTCTGCCCGACGTGATGTGCTTGCAGGAGTTTGATTACTATTACCGTCACGACGGCGAATTTATCGGACTCGTCTTGGGGGAGTATTCTGAGGCGAATACGCATGACGAGATAGACGGCGACCCTTGGAACTGCATTTTTTACCGTAAGGATAAATTCAAATTAATTGCGAGCGGCGGTTATAATTTCTCCGCTAACGGATTTGAGGTAATATCCACGGGGAACGCGGACGAGGCAAGCTATCCGTCCCGCGCCTGCAACGGCTCGAAGTATCGCTATCCCGCCGATTCGGCAGAGGGAAGGATAGGACTTGAGCGTTCAAGATTTCGCAGTCTTGCGTTTGCGGTGCTTGAGGACGAAAACGGCAAGCGCGTTATAGTTGCAACTACACACTATAGTCTGAGAAGATGGTGTCATAGAGAAGAGGTTGAATTCGTTTGCGAAAAGCTGGGGGAGCTTAAGCAAACTTACGAATGTCCCGTTATAATATGCGGCGACCTCAATTCAACGACTGAATGGGGCGCGGCAAGCCTTATGCTAAAGCGTGGATATCTTGACGCCTTCGATTTGACCGATGACAAGGACGACAGCCACAGCTGTCATTCAACGAGCGGCAAGGGAGAGGGAGACGCGGACAGAGCGCCAGGGGGGACGTATAAAAAGGACGCTATTGACCACGTATTTTTCGATACTCCGACGGACGTATCCTTCTACAGAATAATGAAGGACGAAAAGCTGTTGTCCGTCAGCGACCATTGCCCGACCTTAGTAGAATTCAGAATTTAGAATTTAAAATTTAATATTTAAAATAAAATTATGGAGGAAAAACAAACATGAAAAAGTTTATAGCTCTGTTGCTTGTAGCTATAATGGCAATAACAGCCGTTATACCCGCAATGGCAGCAGAAAACACCGATGAAACAGCGCCCGACGCGCCCGTGTTCGTAGGCGCTCAGACAAGAGACTCAGAGACCGAAGGCTACTCTGACGTCCGTTTTATAGCTACCGTAAGCTCTACGACAGGTACTTGCGTAGGCTATGAAATAGTAGCTAATTACTACGAAGTAGGCGAAACGACTCCCGCAAAGACTGTGACCTATACGGGTGAAGAGACCGAGAGCACGACGGTTTATACCTCGGTGCTTGAAAAAGGCAAAACGGAAGCGACTAAAGCTGAGGATCTTACTCCTGGAGCAACTGGTATTTTCGTCGTAACCCTTACCGACGTTCCCAACGCTCAGAACGTTGACTTTACCGTAACCGCTTACGTTAAGTACAACGATACTACCATAAGCTCTACCGCTAAGTTCCAGAGATACGAGAACGGCGAAATTATGGTGGCTAATACCGTTTATTCGCAGGATTTCAATACAACTTACGATGCTACTGAAAATTTAAAGGCTGTTGGTGTTACTGCTAAATATAAAGCTAAACCGTATCCTTATCCCTATACGGTCAACAATGGCAAGCTCAATATCAAATATCCTGAGTGGAACTACTGTATGTCGGCTCTTGCAAATAGCGGTAAAATGAGCGAAATTGTTGGTTCTAACAATGCATACTTGTATGAGATGAATATGGAAATCGACCGTATTAATGTTTTGGGACTTTATCTGAACGGAGATTGCGATTATAATGATGATGGTACGGCGATGGGATATTCAACAGATGCACAGAATGGATTTTTTGTTGCTATAAGATGGTTTAAGGCAGATGGCACTGCGTCAGCTACCGATATATCTGGGGGAGAGAATCTGTATTTTAGATTTGGATGGATTAATTCTACAGGCGGAGGAGCTCCTTCAGGTGCTAAGGACAGTAACACTATTGATGACGTACTTATAAAATTTGATAGCAACGGTACGACGACAATCCCGCAAAATACTGATATATTGTCAATAAAGTTTGGAATCGCAGTCCATAAGCTTGATACAGGTTGCAGAGTAGACCTTTACATTAACGATGTGTATCAGACGAGCTATACTACATCAGAGACAACTCATTGGTTGAAGGAAAACAGTTTCCCGCTTTTATGGGCACAGGAAAGCGATATTGCAATTGATGATATTAGATTTGGAAATATTACTAATAGCACTACTTCTCCTGCGAATAACGCTTCAACTCCTGTAATCAATGGTGACTATTACGAAGAAGATTTTGAAAACGTAGATAATTATCTTGATAAGGTTGGCATTTCTGTTCCATTTGTAACAGATAACTGTAAGCGAGGCGGACTTCCTACAAACATAGCTAATAATAAGCTGACGGTTACGTATCATACTCATCACACAAATCCTGATTATTATGCAACTTTGATAGAGTCCGGAATGATAAGTAACGGTCAAACATACTATTTTGAAGCTGAGATTTCAGATATTGCTTCGTGGGATCCTGTAGGGGTGATGATAATTAATAATAGCACGACTACCAGTTCTACAGAACTTCAAAAGAATGGTTGCTTTGTTAGATTGATGACATCAAGTGGAAAGCTTAATGGGAAAATACGTTTGACCGATTATGATTCCGAGGGAAATACGGTACTCTATGAAGGCAATGGTTACAGAGAGGTTACAGCTTCAAGTATTAAGAGCGGCGATACAAAAGTAACGCTTGGAGTAATTGTTGACAGTTCTCTTGCAAATGGAACGCTTGTAAGTGTATATGCCAATGGTGTTTTGGCAGGCTCATTCTATATAGAAGGAAATGCTCATGACGCAAGCTCCAATACCTCTATAGTGCTTTGGTGTCAAAATACTCAGCTTAGTATGGATAATATTACCCTTAAAACCTACTCCTCTCCTATCGCAGCATAAATTCCAACAGTTTTGATACCACGGCTGTCAGACCGACAGCCGTGGGTAAAATAAAAACGAAAGGACAATACTATGAAAAAAATTATTGCTCTTATTCTCGCGCTTCTTATGGTGTCGGCAACCCTCGTTGCTTGTAACGAAGAGGAAATAGTTGACGAAACCGCGGCGGATACGACCGCGGCAGATACGACCGACGGCGAGACCGAAGCGCCCGAAGGTAATCAGAAGCCCGAGCTCGTAGGAACGACCTATGCGCTCAACAATACTGCTACTTGGGCAAAGAAGCTCGATGGCAGAATGGAAGCTACCGCTGACTACATAACTTGTGACTGGTCTGCGTCGGGAATTGAGTTTACCGCTACCCTTAAGGGCGACGTAGTATTCGAGGTTGACGCAAAGACCAAGGTAGGCGCAAGCAAGGAAGGCTGTTACTTCCGCGCTTACGTTGACGGAGCTGCATATCTCAACGGCGAGTCCCCCTACTACGAGGCAAAGGGACAGTCTTGGATAACTCTTAAAAATATCCCCGAGGGAACTCACACGATAAAGCTCGTTAAGGCTACGGGATACACGCTCGCAAACGTTGACCTCAAAAACGTTACTCTCGACGGTACCGTTGCAGAGACTGCTCCCGCTGACAAGGACCTCTTTATAGAGTTCGTCGGTGACAGCATTTCTTGCGGTTGGGGTGTCGTTGGCGGCTACGACGGCGCTTACACCGCTCAGGACGCAACGCTTGCATATCCTTATCTTATCGCAAACACCCTCAACGCTGACTACTCCGTAGTAGCAGTTTCGGGTCAGGGCATAATTAAGGGTAACCCAGGTATTGCGGGTGGCTACAAGTACGCGAGCCCCTACCGCTCCACTACCACTGAATACGGCTTTGCGCGCAAGGCAAACGTAGTGGTTATAAACGCGGATACCAACGATTCTTACGACAATTATCCCGTAGAAAACTATATTAACGCTCTCAAATCCTTCGTTGAGTACGTTCGCGCAAAGAACGGCAACGACGCGCACATAATTCTCGTTTGCAACATGATGAGAACCGATTATACCGACGCTATCAAGGAATTGACCAATACTCTTGGCGGAATGTCGAGCAAGTATTATTACTATAAGGCAACCACCGCCGCAGGCGTTCATACCTCTCACCCAACCGCAGAGGAGAACGTAGCCTATGCGTCTGAGATAGGCGGTATGATAGACGCAATACTCAAGGGAACTTACGAGGAAAGCGCAGAGCCTGCCGCTCCTACCATTCCCGTAAACCTCACTCCCATCTATTCTCAGAACTTTGATAACGCAACGACCGCGGCTCAGGCGGGTGTAACTCCCCTTTATAACCAGACGTTGCAGCCCACTATAGTTGACGGCAAGCTCAGCGTTCCAAAGACGGGCTGGAAAGATGGCGGACCCTTCGGAACGTTGGTTGGCAGAGACGTATTTGCCAGTACTCCCCAGAAATACGTTATCGACATGGACGTTGAAATAAGCGAGCTTGGAGTAATAGGTCTTATATTCAACGGAACAACACCTGCCGCAAGCGATACGGCGTACAGACGTAATTCCGCATTCTTCGTAGCTCTCAGACTTGGCTCGGGCGTTGATAAGCTGGTGAGCGGCACTATTGCCGACAAGGCTGCTACTCACGATATCTACGTAAGAACCGCATATTTCAAGACGGCTGACGCGACTCAGGTTACCGATACAAAGAACGATAAAGTAGCTCTCGATCTTAAGACGGGTGATACCAAGGCAACGCTGAAATTCACCATAGTAGTTGATAGCTCAGTTGCCGACGGCTGTCAGGTAAATATATTTGCTGACGGAACGTTCGTTTACGGATATAAGATGGACAACAACTTTGACGTGAACGTAAACAGCTATATCTCGCTGTGGGCTCAGGATGCTGTATTTACTATAGACAATCTCGTTGTGAGCACTTTTAACTAAAAATTTAGGGGCTGGCTCATTTGAGCCAGCCCCATTAAAGCGTAAGAGTAAAAAATTTGTAGGGGTTTTTATTATATGAATACTGTTAAATTCAACAAGGGAAACGTAAAGGTAGTTGCTCACAGAGGACTGTCCGGCATTGAAAGAGAAAATACCAATTCGGCGTTCGTTGCCGCGGCAAACCGCTCGTATTACGGTATAGAAACGGACATTCACAGAACGCTCGACGGTAGATTTATTATCAACCACGACGATACCTTGAAAAGAGTAGGCGGAGAGAATATTTCCGTTGAAGAGGTTACCGTTGACGTTCTGCAAAATATCGTTCTTTTTGACAAGGACGGTACTAAGGACAGAATGGATCTGCGCCCTTGTACACTTGAAAATTATATAAGCATCTGTAAAAAATACGAAAAGCACTGCGTTCTTGAGCTTAAATCCGAGTTTACCGACGAGGAGACCGAGCGCTTTATAAATATCATAAAGGAGCTTGGATATATTGAGAACGTCACCTTTATTTCCTTTGTGTACGACAATCTTCTTAAGGTGCGCAAATTCCTTCCCGAACAGCCCGTGCAGTTTCTGTTTGAGGAAATGACGGAGGAGATAATTCAGAGGGTTATAGACGATAGATTTGACGTTGACGTTTACTATAAGGTATTGACGAAGGAAAATATTCAAAGACTTCATGATGCGGGCATTAAGGTCAACTGTTGGACGGTAGATAGACCCGGCAGAGCCGAAGCGCTGGCTGAGCTGGGGGTTGATTATATAACGACCAATATTTTGGAATGACATGGAAAGCGTGTTTTTTAATGAATATTAAAACAAAAGAAAATCAAAACGTAAGGAACGCCGTTATTATAGGCGTTCTTTGCTCGATAACCTATCTTACCGTATACATAGTAAGAAACGTTTTGAGCGTTGTAACTCCTCAAATGCTTGAAGAAGGCTTTACTACTGAATATA
>JAFTXE010000072.1 GCA_017461745.1 Clostridia bacterium
AAAGCCGTTAGTAGATCCCTGCCTCGCGTTGCTCGTTGCTTTCCGCTCGGTTCGGCATACCTCTCCTCACGGAAAGTTCGACTACGTCACAAGATATCGTTCATTCGCTTCAATATAATCCGCGCATTGTGACTCCGCTCAGGATGACACGTTTAGGTTGAAGATAGTGCGAAGTCATAAAAAACATAATAAAATATCCCTCGATAAGACACAATTTACTTATCCACGTTCGTTTTTTTAGTACGACAAAATGTCGTTCAAATGTCGTTTTGGTACGACATTTTTGAAGGATTTTTGGAAGAATTAATAGAATTTTATTTAAAAAAGCCCCGTTTTTTCTTGAAAAATAGGGATTTTGACAAAAATGAAAAAATGTTCGCAAAAATGTTGACAATTTCTGTTAAGAATGATATAATATTCGTACTAAGAACCCCATTGTCAGAAATATATCAATCCAACCGCATTTTACAATGGTTTTTGGTTACTATCACGAATTAAAAGAGCGTAGCTCTATTAATTATAAAATCATTAAAAGAAAAGAGGTTTTTTATTATGAAAAACAGAAAGACAATTATAGTCGCTTTCCTGTTGGTTGCGGCTCTGTGTTTGGGTATCGGTTATGCAGCATTGACTGATATTCTTGAAATTACGGGTACAGCTAATATAAATAATTCCGGTGCACTTGCTGCATTTGATGAAGATGTGTATATAAGTAATGTAACAGCAGTCGATTCAAGCGAAGGAGACTCTGCAAGTATTCCTCCTGATAATAAGGATAAGGCTACTTTTACGGTGAAATCTTTGACTCTTAAAGATGATATAGCAACTTTTAGGATAACAGTTACTAATGATAGTTCTGAATTTGATGCACATGTTAAAGTTAATCCTTCAATCGTGAATAGTAATTCGGCTATGTTTGAACTCACTTATAAGTGGGAGGGTGAAGCTGATGGTGTTGACATGGTTACGATTGCTAAAAAGACTGGCGACACATCTAATATAAAAATTCTTGTGGTTACTATAGAGTTGTTGCAATCTCCCACTGATACCGTAACCGGAAACTTCGGTATTGATTTGGATGTGGCTCATGATCAAGCAAGCCTTTCTACAGGTGGTTAATAGGTTTATTAAAGTTAAATAATCCAAGAGAGGAGGACTGCGATATGAACATAGACAAGAAATTAGCTTACGCTATGTCCGGTGGTATATTCGCAGTTCTCGCTCTTGCGTTATTTCTGAGTGTGGAAAGCAGCAGAATACTTGCTGCGTGTCTGCTGCTTCCCATTGCTATCGTCGCTTGCGTCGTTATCAGAAAACGGAGCATTCCGTCGATAAATAAAAAAGAAGTTTTACTGTTAATAACCGTAATCGGACTTTTATATGTGATGGCTTTATATCTGTCAGGTTTGAGCTTCGGCTTCTATCGGTCGGCGTATCCTCTCAGTCTGTCGTCCTGTATAAAAGTTATTTTGCCTATTACGGTAATAATCATTACAGCCGAAATTATAAGAAATATTCTGCTGGCTCAGAACAGTAGGGTAGTGGACGTGCTTGCGTATTTGTCCTGTGTAGCCTCTGAGGTGCTGATACACTCCACCTTTAAGAACATCACGGGAATAAATACCTTCATGAACGTAGTGGGCATGGCGCTGTTTCCCGCAATTACCGCAAACGCTTTGTATCATTATCTCTCAAAGCACTACGGTATTGTGCCGAATATCGTTTTCAGACTTATAACCACTCTATACCCTTACGTTATTTCCACAGTCCCCGCAACACCCGACTCCTTGGTGTCTCTTGCCAAGCTGCTCATTCCACTCGTCATTCTGCTCTTTATACGTATGCTCTACGAAAAGAAAAAGAGATACGCAAGACAGAGAACGGGCAAGCTGTTTTTCGTGGGTGTTTGTGCGAGTGTAGCTCTTATGATTTCGCTTGTAATGCTTATTTCATGCCAATTCAGATTTGGAGTTCTCGTTATCGCAACGGAGAGCATGAGCGACGAGATAAACAAGGGCGACGCAATTGTTTTCGAGCAATATGAGGACCAGACCATTGAGGTTGGCGACGTCATAATCTTTGAGCGGGGAAAATCCCGTATCGTTCACCGTGTGACCGAAATACAGAAGGTTGCGGGGCAGAACAGATACTTTACAAAGGGTGACGCAAATGAAAGCGCGGATATCGGATTCATTACCGATGAGGATATCGTGGGCGTTACTTGCTTTAAGATAGCTTACGTTGGATATCCAAGCCTTTGGGTGAGGGATATCGTTTCAAACTAAGGAGGTGAAGAGCGTGTCGGAAGCGGATAAGAAGCGAAGAGAGCTATACGGTAAAAACCGTACTAAATGGATATTCGCTCAATCGGTGATAATCATTGTGGTTGCCATAATGGTGCTGATATCGTCTATCGTTTACGTTCAACTTGAAAAGACCTATTATATCGAATACAAGGAAAACGGAAGTATTGATTACAGAGTTTATCTGAAGGACAACGAGTTCTTCGACGAGGATTACCTCAACGAAAATCAAGCTTACGTTTCAACGCTTATCGGAGGTATATTCGCTGATTTTACCTACGACTTGTATATGGATGCGGAAAACGTCAATTTCGATTATACCTACAGAATTGACGCAGAGCTTGAAATAGTGGACAACTATTCAAAGGCAACTATTTTCAATCCCATCTACAATGTAAAAGCAGAGGAAAGAGGCTCTCATAACAGCGCTACACCTCTGAGAATAAGCGAACCCGTATTCTTCGATTACGAGGAATACAACGACCTTGCAAACAGATTTATCGAGACATATGAGCTTGAGAATACCACGAGCAATCTCTACGTAAGAATGTACGTTGACGTTATGGGCGATTGCACGGCTATCGGTGTTTCCACCGCCGAGCAGTACGTTGCGGAAATGTGCATACCTCTTACCAATAAGACGGTAAACGTTGAGATGACCACGAGCATTCCCGAGGAAAACGACAAGATGATAGCTTGTGAAAGAGGCGTCGGTAAGGAAGCGTTCCTCGTTAGCGCCGTCGTTCTCGGCGTAGTTGACGCTCTGCTTATTCTTATTCTCGTTGCGTTCGTTCTTCTCACGAGAACTGTGGACACGACCTATGCGGGACGCGTTAAGAAGCTCGTTACCTCTTATAAATCCTATATTCAGAAGATAAACAATCTGTTCGACATGAGCGGATACGAAATAGTGCGCGTCAACTCCTTCGAGGAAATGCTTGAAATACGCGACACCATTCAAGCCCCCGTTCTTATGTACGAAAACGACGATAAGACCTGCTCAAAGTTTATTATCCCCACGCAGAACAAGCTGCTTTATCTGTATGAGATAAAGGTTGAGGGATATACCGAGCCTGAGATAGAGCGCAAATCGGTTGAGCCGACAACAACGGTCGTCGCTCCCAATATAACTAACGTAGTGAAGCCCACCATTAAGGTGGTTGTAACTCCCCCCACTCCCGCTCCCACAGAGCCTGAGCCTGTCGTAGAGACGGTCGTTGAAGAGCCTGAGATAGAGGTAGAGGCGGAGCCGGATGCTGAGCCTGTGGTCGTTGCCGAGGTTTCGGTTGACGAGCCCGAGGAAGAGCCTGCTCTTGAGGAAGTGGCAGAAGAAGCCGAAGAGACGGTTGAAGAAATCGTTGCAGAGCCCGTTGTAGCTCCTATCATAGAGACAGCTCCCGTTGCTGAGGAAATTCCCGTAGCTGTGGAAGAGCCTGTCGTTGAGGAAAGCGGAGTTGACGCTATCGACGTCGTATGGCCCGAGAAGAGAGATAAGACTTACCGCTATGACCCCGATGGAGAAAACGTCTCCGAGGGCGACGTGGTTCTCGTTCCCACAAGGGACGTGGCAAGAGATAAGGAGGTCGTTCGCGAGGCTGAAGTCGCAAGAGGAAATTATAAGGTTGACCCTGAGACGCTTGCGCACCCCTTGAAGAAGATAATCGGTGTCGTAAGACGCAAGGCTGAAGAAGTGTTCACGGCAATGATACTGCCCGAGGAAAAGACCGCAAAGGCAGAAGAGCCCGTAGAAAATACAGCTGAAGAAAACACCGAAAACTGATTTTTCAAAAACAATAAACAAAGGAGAATGTGTATCATGAAAAAATGGGTAAAAGCATTGATATGTATCGCATTCTCCTTTATGTTTTGCTTCCTTTGCGTAGGCTATGCGACGCTTACCGACGAGCTAAGTATCACGGGTGACGCAAGCGCCGAGCCGCAAGAGGGCGTATTTATAACTAACGTAATGGTGACGGACGGCTCTGCCGAAGTGCTGAAATTTTATCAGACGAGCCTTGAGTCTCTGCTTGCCAATTCTACAAGTGAGGAAAGCGGCTCAGTAACGTTTCAGATAAAGGTTTTCAATAATACCAAGTTCGAATACGTTTATAACGGCTATACCTTTGATACGGAGACCTTTGACAATTCGCATATCACCTCAATCACCGTTAAGGACGCGGGAGGAAAGACGCTGAGCAAGGGCGCTCCAAGCGTTATGGCGGGAGAGTATCTTACCATATACGCCACGGTCAATTATACGACCGCGCCAAGCGAGTCTGCGGTGAGCGGCTTTGATACTCTGGTAAATTACAGCTTTATTCCCGCCGCCGAATACATTCCCGAGGTGGTGGTCAGCGGTTCGCTTGCTAAGTTTGAGGAAATATTAAATACGAAAGAAACCCGCGAAGAATTGCTTTCTGCGTTGGCAAGCACGGGAGAAGACGAGCCGTGGATAGGAAACGTTGATGGCGCGCCCACGGGAGATATGACACTTATAAAGAAACTGTTTGAAGATGAACTTAGCATGGAGATTGACGGCAAAATAGAGGAGGTTACCTTCCTTTTGAAGCAGGAGGACGTTGACGGTGACAGCAGTGACCAAGAAATGACTATATATATGACGACCAACCACTTGACAACGTGGTTTGGCGAAGCGCCCGTTTACGCAGCGGTATTTAAGCAACAGACGAATCCCGATGGAACGGTAAAATGGGTACAGCAGGGAGAATTGTATGAAGGAAAAGCGCGTATAGTTGGATATGGCGGTTCGATTTTGGGAACAGGTTCGTTCTCAACGGATACTTGGACCTCGACTGAGGTATATTACGGAAAAAAGAGCGGTTCGAGTATATCGGAAATAATCTCGGCATATAAAAGCACATTGACGACTTAAAATAAAAAACAATGAAGGAGCTGTCTTTTTTAGATAGCTCCTTTAGTATATTTATATGCAAATTGTGATTTGTCAGGGAGTGCGGGGGACGCGAGGGGACGCGAGGACGCGATTTCCGCTTTTTTGAAAAAAAGCTTGGCAAAAAACTTCCTTGCTGGGTTGTAGCCCGATTAGATATATATAATTCAAAGAATAGCTTAATTGGGCTACAACCCGGCAAGAAAGCTTTTGCGGAGCTTTTCTCGAAAAGCGACAACGCGTCCCCTCGCGTCCCCTTTACAGTGACTTTACAAAAGCCTCAATGCGTTCAAGCGCTTGGGTGATGTGCTTTATGGAGTAGGCGTAGGAAATTCTCGCAAAGCCCTCGCCGCCTGCTCCGAAGGCGTTACCCGGGACGATAGCGCACTTGTAGTCGTAAAGCAGCTTTGCGCAGAAATCGTCGCTCGACATTCCGAATTGACCTATATTGGGGAATATGTAGAACGCGCCCTCGGGCTCGAAGGACTCAATTCCAATGCCCTTAAGACCGTTGTAGATGTATCTGCGGCGGCGATTGTATTCGTCAACCATCATTCTGACGTCGTCGTCACCGTTCTTCATTGCCTCGATAGCGGCAAACTGAGCAGTCGTTGGAGCACTCATAATGCAGTACTGATGAATTTTCAGCATCTGCTCGGTAAGAGGCGCGGGTGCGCAGAGATAACCCAATCTCCAACCCGTCATAGCGTATGCCTTTGAAAATCCGCTGACTATTATCGTGCGCTCCTTCATGCCTTCAATGGACGCGATGGAGCAGTGATCTCTGCCGTACGTCATTTCGGCGTATATCTCGTCGGAAAGAACGAGAACGTTGGTGTCTCTGAGCACCTCGGCAATGCCCTCAAGCTCTTCCTTAGTCATGATAGCGCCCGTGGGGTTGTTGGGGTAGGGGAGAACGAGCATTTTCGTACGTGGTGTAATAGCCGCCTTGAGCGCCTCGGGAGTCAGCTTAAACTTATCCTTATAGGTGGTCTCGACGATAACGGGAGTACCGCCCGCCATGCGCGTTATAGGCGCGTAGCAAACGAAAGAGGGCGTAGGAATAATGACCTCGTCGCCTGCCTCGATAATCGCTCTGATAGCGATGTCAATAGCCTCGCTTCCGCCAACGGTCACGATAACTTCTTTTTCGGGGTCGTAAGAGATACCGAAGCGGCGCGTGAGATATTTGTCGATCTCAACTCTCAGCTCCATAGTACCTGCGTTTGAGGTGTAGTAGGTCTTACCCTTTTCAAGACTTTCAATACCTGCCTCGCGGATATGCCAAGGCGTTACGAAGTCGGGCTGACCGACGGTAAGTCCAACGACGTCATTCATGGTTTCCATGATGTCGAAGAACTTTCTTATACCTGATTTTTCCGTATTAACAACGGTTTTTGATAATAATTTGCCGTAATCCATATCAGTTGCAGTTTCCTCTCTCATCAATATCTAAGGTTGCGTCGTAAAGTACTCCCGTGTCCTTGTATTTGTGGAGCACAAAGTGCGTGGCGGTCGAGATGACCTCGTCAATGGGGGCAAGCTTCTGAGAAACGAAGAAGGCTACCTCCTTCATGGTCTTACCCTCGATAAGAACCGAGAGGTCGTAAGCTCCCGACATGAGATAAACGGATTTTACCTCGGGGTAGTTATATATTTTTTCGGCAACTCTGTCAAAGCCCTTGTCCTTCTGGGGCGTGAGCTTAACGTCAATCATAGCGGTGACCGACTCTCTCTCAGTCTTTTCCCAGTCAACGATTGCCTTGTATCCGAGAATAGTTCCGTTACTCTCAAGCTCGGTAATTGCCGCCGTTACCTCGTCGAGAGGCAAATCCAGCATAACGGATATCTGAGCGGGTGAAAGCTTTGCGTCATTCTCAAGTAATTTAAGTATCTCTGATTTCATTTTACCGTTTCCTTTCGCGTATTATTTTAATTTACTAATCTACTCACGATATTCTCATAAGAAAGTCCGTACTTATCCGCAATATCGCGGGCGTAGCTCTTTCCGTCGGGCTTTTGTCTGTATATCTTGAAGGAACGCTTGCCCTCGGCAATTCCCGCAACCAACGTATCAATAGCGCAACCGCCGTCAGCGCGCGTACGGGCGTTGATGTTGTCTATCTCAGCCGCAAGCTCGTGAAGGTGGGTAGAGAACAGACAGCGACAGCCAACGCGTGAAAGTCCCGCAAGTACCTCGGCGGCAATATATGACGCCTCAAACGAGCCCGTTGAGGATAGTGACTCGTCAAGAAGCACGAGACTCTTTGACGTTACGGCTTCAAAAATATCACGCAAACGCGCGCATTCCTCGCCAAGTCTACCCTTGTCAATAGTGTCGTCAGCACCCGTGGGGAAGTGAGTAAATATCGCGTCTGCAATGCTTATAGTCGCCGCCTTTGCGGGCACGAACATACCAAGCTGCATCAACGCCTGAGAAAGTCCGATGGCGCAGGTGATGACAGATTTACCGCCTCGGTTTGGTCCTGTAAGCACGTATATCATGGCGTTGTCCGCGTCCATCTGTATGTCGTTGGTGACTATGTCGTAATCAACCTTCAGCGCAACGCAGGGGTTATAAAGCTCCGTGGCGTCAAATACTCTTTCGTCGCTTTGAGGAATAGTCGGCTTGCAGAGATAAAGTCCCTTGTCGCGCAGAGATCTTAGAAGCGCCGTGCCCTTTACCAAAAATTCAATCTCAGGCATAAGATTGAGCAGAAAATCGGTGTTTTCAAGAACGTAGCTCTGCACTATCTTTTTCCAAGAGCGCAGAGATTGCTTGTAAACGTCGTTGATAGCCGAATTAAAGGCGAGCGCCAGCGCCGTTCTTTGATTTTCCGACTGCTTTTTGTTGAAGGGAACGAGGTTTGCAATACAAGTGTATTCATCGTCCTTGAAGTTAAGACGGAGAATTTTTTCAATAACGTCACCCGAACGGAAGGGCTCGGGATTGATTGACAGCACGCCCGCGCTTGACGGACGAAGCTGAGCATCGAGGTTTACGCCTATGGTGACGCTTCGGATATCACGCACGCGGTTGGTAAGCTCGGAAAGCTTAACGTTAAGCTCCTTGTAGTAGTCGCTGTCGGCAAGCTCGGATATACGGAAGGCAAGCGTGCGCAGAGCCTCGCTGCCAAGCTGCTCCTTTATCGGAGAAAGTCCCGAGTTGAGCGTTTCTATACTTGAAATGTAAAGCTCGATTTCGGTAATGCTTTCAAGATATGATTCCGTCTCACCCGTGTCCGCTTCAAGACGGCGAAGCTCCATGATATCGGTGAGAATGGGAATGAGCTTATTAAGCGTGACGGAAATTTCAGGGAATGCAAGCATATCCTCAAAAACGTCCATTCTGTGCTTGATAACTCGTTCGTCGGTGGTAAAGAACTCGTCAAGATTGGAATTTTTAAGGCTGAATACCTCCAACAGACCCAGCTCGTCAAGAACGAACATATCGATATTGGGTCTGCTTTCTCCGCTGTAGTGCGCCGATTGCGACTCTGCGTCGGGGTATATCAGACTGAATTTTGAAAGTTCAGTGGTCATATTTTTGATCCTTTCGGAAAATGAATTGCGGGGGAGAGAAGTTACTTAGTATTAAGAGCACGCCGACGAAGGCGGCGTACGCCTAAGAAAATGTCACTTTTTATGCAATCATCACATCATCTTGATAACCGCAACGGCTATAACTACCTGCGCTACGATTATAAGCGGAATACCGAGCATAAATTTGACGTGCTTGGTCTTGTGGCGTATCAGCTGCATGGTAAGGAACATAGCCACAGAGCCGCCGAGTGCGGAAAGCAGTAGCAACGTTGCCTCACGGGTGCGGTGCTTGGTTGCGTGCTTTGAAGCGAATTTATCGTAGATACATACTATAATAGATACGAGAGATATGCACAAAAGATATATTAAGGATATTTTTAATAGCATTTTAATACTGCTCCTTGCTATTTATCAGTTTTTCTTTGCGGGAAAGCTGTCCTTAAGACCTACTATGCGGTTAAAGGTATTTTCGTTTTTCGTGTCCTTGCAGAAATACCCGTTTCTTACGAATTGGAACTTCTCGCCCGCCTTTGCGTCAGCCAGCGCAGGCTCTATTTTAGCTCCCTTGATAACGGTCAGCGACTCGGGATTGAGGTAATCGTTATAGGTCTTATCCTCGGGAATAGCGTTTACGTTTTCAATGGTGAAAAGTCTGTTGTAAAGCATGAGCGTTGTGTCAAGCGCGTGCTTTGCGGACAGCCAATGGATAGTACCCTTTATCTTTCTGCCGTCGATGGGGTTGCCGTTTGCCGTTTCGATATCAGCAGTTGCGTGTATCTCAATTACGTTGCCCTCGGCGTCCTTGACTATCTCTCCGCATTTGATGATATAAGCGCCCATGAGTCTTACCTCGCCCTCGGGCTTGAGACGGAAGAACTTGGGGGGCGGAACCTCGGCAAAGTCGGAAGCGTCAATGTATATCTCGCGAGCAAAGGGAACGGGGCGAGTGCCTGCCTCTGCGTTCTGAGGATTGTTGGGGAGATTGAAATATTCTACCTTATCCTCGGGATAGTTGTCGATGATAACCTTGATAGGATTTTCAATAGCAATACGTCTGGGGGCGTTTGCGTTCAGCTCCTCACGTATGCAATGCTCAAGCATTTCAATGTCAACGAGGCTGTTTGCCTTGGAAATTCCCGCACTTCTTACGAAATTGAAGATGGACGAGGGAGTGTAGCCGCGTCTGCGGAGAGCGCAGATCGTGGGCAGACGGGGGTCGTCCCAGCCGTCAACCATGTCGTTCTCAACGAGGTAACGGAGATATCTCTTGGACATGACCGTGTTTGTAACGTTAAGACGTGCAAACTCTCTCTGCATGGGGGGATTTTCAAAGCCTATGTTGTCAATTACCCATTCGTAAAGCGGGCGATGATTCTCAAATTCAAGAGAGCAGAGGGAGTAGGTAATACCCTCAAGCGCGTCCTGAATGGGATGAGCGTAATCGTAAAGAGGATAGATGCACCACTTGTCGCCCTGACGGTGATGAGAGGTGTGGACTATACGGTAGATAGCGGGGTCACGCATATTCATGTTTGGCGACGCCATATCAATTTTTGCTCTGAGTGTACGGCTACCGTCGGGGAACTCGCCCGCTCTCATTCTGCGGAATAGGTCGAGGTTTTCCTCGGGCGTTCTGTTTCTGTACGGGCTTTCCTTACCCGCCTCCGTCAGCGTTCCTCTGTACTCACGCATCTCCTCGGCGCTCAGGTCGCAGACGTACGCCTTGCCGTCCATAATGAGCTTTTCAGCGTATTCGTAGCACTTGTCAAAATAATCCGAGCCGTAGTAGATACCGCCGTCGGGAACTGCTCCGAGCCAATGAAGGTCCTCGTAGATGGACTCAACGTACTCCACGTCTTCCTTAGCGGGATTGGTGTCGTCGTAGCGGAGATTGAATTTACCGCCGTACTTCTTTGCGGTCTCGTAGTTTATAAGTATAGCCTTCGCTGAGCCGATATGCAGATAACCGTTAGGCTCGGGAGGAAAACGGGTGTGTACCTTTTTGTCGGGATGCGCCTCAAGATCGGCGTCGATTATATCGTGTATAAAATTGCTTGCTATTTCTTCCATTGCTTTTGTTTCCTTTTGATAATTTATTGATGTTTATAAAAATCGCAGTATCATTGTAAGCCTCCCTTGTGTAAAGGGAGGTGGCGCCGAAGGCGACGGAGGGATTGTATATTTATATAATAAAATAAATCACTGAAATATAATGAAAAAGATCAGCGGAACTTAATCGTTTATTTTTGCCCTCATTGTATTTATTCTCTCAGTAACCTTTTCCTTACCGAGAATCTGCATGACGGCATACATATCGGGTGAGTTCATCTTACCCGTTACGGCGAGTCTTAAGAACATACTGACGTCGGCAACGTTGCCCTTGAATGCATCGGGGTCAGCCTTGTAAGCCTTCATGTCAGTGGTATATCCGTTTGCCTCGGCAACCGCCTTTATCTTGTCAAACCAAGTGTTCATATCGTCCGCCATATCAAAGGTAGCGAGAAATCCGTCGAATACCGCTAAGATATCTTCCTTTGAGAATTTGTCGGGGTAGGGACACTCGACCTCAAAATATTCGTCGAAGAAGAAGCCCATATAAGCCTTGGCGTCACGCCAAGTAGCAAGGTCCTTTCTCGGCTTCTTGCCGCCTCTGCCGATAGCGAATATCTTGACCGCCGTTTCTTTGTTTGCCGCAAGCAGCTCGCCAAAGGGTCTGTCGTATTCAAGCGCCCATTCGGTAACCGCCGCGCAGACCTTCTCTGCGTCCATGCGGGATATGACGTTCTTTGATACGTCGCCAAGCTTGTTGAAATCAAACAGACAGCCCGAAACCGACATTTTCTTTATATTGAAGGGGAAATCCTTGTAGGACTTGTCGGGATTCAGCATTCTCCATTCCTCGTAGTTGGAGTTAAGCAAGGTCATAACGTACTCGCAGACAGCCTCGGGGCAGTAGCCCATTCCCGTGTAGTCGTCCATATTAGCGCCCATGTCGCGCTTGGAAAGCTTCTTTTTGTTTCCGTTTTCGTCAAGTCTCATTATCTGAGCGATGTGCAGATACTTGGGCGTCTTGAAGCCGAGATAGCGGAAAAGCTGAAGATGCTTTGCAAGACTTGGCAGCCATTCCTCACCGCGAATAACGTGGGTAGTTCCCATGAGGTGATCGTCAACGGCGTGAGCAAAATGATACGTGGGAATACCGTCGGACTTGAGAAGAACGAAGTCCTCGTCGTTCTCGGGGATCTCCATGCCGCCTTTTACAAGGTCGGTGAACTTTATCTTTCTGTCAGGCGAGCCGTCGGCAAGAATGCGAAGCACGAAGGGATTGCCCTCCGCGAGATTTTTCTCGACTTCCTCTATCGTAATTTCTCTCGCCTTAAGCATCTGGGCTCTGCGAGCCTCCGCCTCAGCCTGCCAATCCGTATTTTTAAGCTCTTCCTTTTTGTTGACGGACAGTATTTCCTCAAGCTCCTCAGCGGCGGTAAAGCAAGGATAAGCCTTGCCCTCGCGGACGAGCTGCTTTGCGTAAACGTGGTAAATATCACCGCGCAAGCTCTGCTTGTAAGGACCGTAAATACCCTTGTCGCAGACCTTTCCGTCAGCGTCAAGAACCGCGCCCTCGTCGAAATCTATACCGTATCTTGAAAGAGTTTTTATAAGTCCCTCAGCCGCTCCCGCAACCTCGCGGCGAGCGTCAGTGTCCTCAATTCTGAGGTAGAGAACTCCTCCGCTCTGGTGAGCAAGTCTCTCAGCAACGGTCGTTGGGAAAAGTCCGCCGAAGTGAACGAATCCCGTAGGGCTGGGAGCAAATCTCGTTACCTTTGCGCCCTCGGGGAGTACGCGGGCGGGGAATATAGCTTCCATGTCCTCGGGGGTCTTTGTGACCTCGGGAAAGAGAAGCTCGGCAAGTCTTGAATAGTCCATTGTGTTTTTATCCTTTCGTGTTTTGCGATTTTATAAATAATAAGCAGCGTTGTCAAGAGCGTCTCCAAGAGTGGACGTGCCGCCGTGACCCGCAAATATTTTAAGTGCTCGGGGAAGGGAGCGCAGCTTGTTGAGCGAGGCTACTATTTCGTATTCACTTCCGCTCCAAAGGTCGCATCTTCCGATGCTTTCCGCAAAAAGAGTGTCGCCCGTTACGAGAAAGTCACCGCAATGAAAGCAAACGCTTCCGCCCGAATGTCCGGGGGTGTGTATGACCTCTATTTGCTCATCGCCAAGCTTTATCTTGTCTCCGTCCTTGAGGAGTATTTCTGCGGGAGCATGAACGCATTCTTTGCCGTAAAAGCTGTAGTAGGCGTTCTTTTTACCGTCCGTCAGCATTATTGCGTCGCGCTCGTGAATATGAGCGGGAACGGCGGTAGCGCGCCTGAGCGTGTCGATGGAGACGGTGTGGTCGAAGTGACCGTGCGTCAGCAGAATGCCTTCAAGGGCGGCGTCGTTTTTTGCGACTGCTCCTAAAATTGCGTCAACGGAGCAGGCAGGGTCGACAACCAAAGCGTGCCTCTCCGATAAAATCAAATACGTATTAGCCCCGAACGAATAGGGGCATACAGCCTCAATCCGCATATTTTTTACCTTTCCGTAAAAATAATACTTCACAATATTATATCACATATTCCCGCAAATGTCTATAAGTTGCAAATATTTTTATTATATATATTTTGTAACAATTTTTTGACGTTAGCACTTGCGGACAATAGATTATAATATAATAAGCCTCTCTTAAAAACAGAGAGACTTTCTGAAAAAATAAAAAATTCTCTTGACAAATGGAGTAAAAGCGGTTATAATAATAACGGAGGATACCGTACGGTCACTTCCTCGTAAATGCAGTTTAAAAAAATAACCGCCTTATGTGAGAGTGAGGCGGTTATTTCTTTTTATTAAAGATACTAATAATAAGACCGATAATTGCAATGATAACAGTGCAAAATTGGAAGAACATCTCCCAAGTCATATACATAGGTATCACCTCCCTCGGTATCGAGGAAGGAAAAAGAAAATTTCGACTTCCTCGAGTAAAATCGAGAAAGTGACCGCACTCCGTGGTATCCTCCGAGTAATAGCTGAAGCTATTGCCATAGATATTATATCACGCTTTAGTATGTTTGTCAATAATAAAAAGCTCTCACACGTTGTTCGGTGGAGAGCTTATAAAGCTGTTATTTTATGTTTACAAAGTGAAATTCAAAGTATAGACTCCCTTGTTTGCGGCAAGTCTCTCTGTCTGAATTTTCGCGCGGGAATACCTACCTTTTGAGAAAAGAACTCCGAGAAATAGCTTTCGTTTTCAAAGCCTACGGCATAGGCTATTTCTTTAATTGACATCTCGCTTTCAAGCAATAGCCTTTGCGCTTCGCTGAGCCTCTTGCTCAGTATGTATTGCTTGGGGCTTACGTTGAATACCTGCTTGAAATAATTGGAGAAATACATCGTGCTGATATTCATTATCGCGGCGAGCTGGGAGAGCTTTATCTCCTTGGTGTAATTTTTGTCTATATATTCAAGCACTCCGTCAAATTTTATCAGGTCGTGCCTGTCAGCACGGGCGTTGGAAAAGAAGGGAGCAAGCAAAAGACTCATAGCTCCCTGAACCTTAAGATGAGCCTCGTGCGTACTCTTGGCGTAGTTGTCGATAACACACTTGAAAAGATATTCGGTGACGTCGTCCGCCTCAACGTAATATCTGTCGGACACGTATCTGTAAAACTCGAAAATATGAGAGTCCGTCTGGAAGTGTATATAATACTTGTCCATCTCTCCCTTTATCTCACTGTGCAGGACGGAGAAGGCGGGAATAAAATATATATTTCCCGTCGTAAGCTCCACCGTTTTGTCGTATAAATGTATCTTTGCGCTGCCACTTTTTAGCAGATATAACCTATGATATTGTATATCTCTGTGGTTTCTGTCCCATACCACGTTGTTCCATTCCTCGCCGATCAATCTTCTCTCACCGAAGGCAACGGAATATCTGTTGCCCTCAAAAACACGTCCGCTTTTATCCACTAAATTTGCCCTACCTAAGTTTTGTTAATGATTTTGTGTATTTAGACTATTGAAAATATTATAAATCATATTTATAATAAAGTCAAGAGGTAACCGAGAATTTGACGTATATTTTTCGGTTGCAAAAGTAATTATGCGAAAGGAGCAAACAAATGGCAAAATCAAGACTTATCGGCGGATATCCCGTAATCGGTATCCGTCCCACAATCGACGGACGCAGAGGTCCTCTCAAGGTAAGAGAGGGACTTGAAGAGCAGACGATGGGCATGGCGAAGGCTGCGGCAAAGCTCTTTGAGGAAAATCTCAAATACTCAAACGGCGAGCCTGTAAAAGTGGTTATCGCAGACACCACTATCGGTCGTGTCGCAGAGGCGGCGGCTTGCGAGGAAAAGTTCAGACGCGAGGGAGTTGCGGTAACGCTTACGGTCACACCCTGTTGGTGTTACGGCTCGGAAACTATGGATATGAACCCCGAAACCATAAAGGCAGTCTGGGGCTTCAATGGAACGGAAAGACCGGGTGCGGTTTATCTCGCTTCCGTTCTCGCAACTCACGCTCAGAAGGGACTTCCCGCATTCGGTATCTACGGTCACGAGGTACAAGACCTTGACGACGCTTCTATCCCCGCAGACGTTGAGGAAAAGCTTCTCAGATTTGCAAGAGCGGCAGTTGCGGCGGCATCTATGAGAGGTAAATCCTACTTGCAGATAGGCTCTATCTGTATGGGTATCGGCGGCTCTATCATCGACTCCGACTTCCTTGAGTCTTATCTCGGACTTCGCGTTGAGTCCGTTGACGAGGTGGAAATTATCCGTCGAATGACGGAGGGCATCTATGACGAGGCAGAGTACCAAAAGGCACTTGCTTGGGCAAAGGAAAAGTGCATCATCGGCTTTGACAAGAATCCCGACTGCGTTCGCAAGAGCGACGAGGTAAAGGAAGAACAGTTTGAGTTCGTAGTCAAGATGGCTGTTATTATAAAGGACCTCATGAACGGCAACGACAATCTTCCCGCAGGCTGTGAGGAAGAGGCAGTTGGACACAACGCTATCGCCGCAGGCTTCCAGGGACAGAGACAGTGGACAGACTTCTATCCTAACGGAGACTTTGCGGAGGCAGTGCTTAATACTTCTTTTGACTGGAACGGTGCAAGAGAGCCTTACATACTCGCAACCGAGAACGACGTTCTCAACGGTATGGGAATGCTCTTTATGAAGCTTCTGACAAACCGCGCGCAGATGTTCGCTGACGTTCGTACATATTGGTCGGGTGACGCTGTAAAGAGAGTTACGGGATACGATATCGAGGGTAAGGCTAAGGACTCCGACGGTATTATTCACCTTATAAACTCAGGCGCTTGCTGTCTTGACGCAAACGGCGAGGCAAGAGATGAGAACGGCAACCCCGTTATGAAGCCTTGGTATGACGTAACCGAGAAAGATATGGACGCTATCATGGCAAATACCACTTGGAACGCGGCTGACAACGGCTACTTCCGTGGCGGCGGATATTCTTCAAGATTTGAGACAAAGGCAGAGATGCCCTGTACTATGATAAGACTTAATCTCGTTAAGGGACTCGGACCTGTTCTTCAGATAGCTGAGGGCTGGACGGTACATCTTCCCGAAAAGGTTTCCGACGCTCTTTGGGCAAGAACCGACTACACGTGGCCCTGCACTTGGTTCGCGCCTCGCTGTGACGGTAAGGAAGGCTCACCCTTCAAGACCGCCTACGAGGTAATGGCAAATTGGGGAGCAAACCACGGAGCAATCTCCTACGGACATATAGGTGCAGACCTTATCACCATGTGCTCCATACTCCGTATACCCGTATGTATGCACAACGTACCCGAGGAAAAGATATTCCGTCCTGCCGCTTGGAACGCATTCGGTATGGATAAGGAAGGCGCAGACTACAGAGCTTGCAAGGCTTACGGTCCTATGTATAAGAAGTAATCCGAGCAAATTTGCTTTGGTTTGCGATTGGATTTTTTGGAAAGTTAGTTTATGATTGGATTTTTTTGGGTCTTTCTTTCGAGAAAGACCCCATACCCCAAAGAACTCTAAAAAATAAATATTAAGGTTCTTGGAATATAGTGCTGTGCTTGATTATAAGTATGGCACTTTTTTATGTGGAAACCGCATTAAAAGCTACTGCACATTTGACGGGTTTTTTTATTAAAAAAAGAAAGCGCAAGCAAAGGCTTCCCTTGGGGGAAGCTCCCGCGTTAGCTGGCAATCTTCGCTTGCGAACTTGCGGGCTTGCCCTGTGATGAGGGTAGCCACCATAGGCGGCATAGGCGGCGTGCGTCCTACCACGAGTCTTACTTTTCTATTTGACAAATTGTGATTTATCCGGGAGAAAATTCATTATGACTTCGCAGTATCTACACCTAAACGTGTCATCCTGAGCGAAGTCACAAAGAAGGAATAAAATTGCTGTCGTCCTATGTTCCCTTGTGACGTAGTCGAACTTTTTGGGAGACGAGGTACGAGTCGAGCAAAAAGCGACGAACGGAGCGCAAGCGGAGTGAGGAAGGGATCTACTTCGAGTTATTGCTATCCCTTCTGTGATTAAAGGTTACATTCCCTCAGCAATATAAAAGTAACATTTGCGAAAAGAAGGTTATCGAAAGCCGTTAGTAGATCCCTGCCTCGCGTTGCTCGTTGCTTTCCGCTCGGTTCGTTCCTTTCCTCACGGAAAGTTCGACTGCGTCACAAGATATCGTTCATTCGCTTCAATAAAATCCGTGCGTTGTGACTCCGCTCAGGATGACACGCTGAGATGAAGATGGTGTGAAATCATAAAAAGCAAACACCGCACAAAATTTCAACAACCCTAATGTTTATTTTTCACGAGTTCTTTGGGGTATGGGGTCTTTCTCCGAAAGAAAGACCCCGAAAAAACCAATCATAAACTAACTTTCCAAAAAACTAATAAACATCACAATGCTATTCCTCAAGCTCTGCTTTAACGTAATCAAATACCGCCTGCGCGTCGCTGTCTGAAAGAACGGTGTAGACAACGTAATTACCAAATCTCCGCACCTCAGCGCCGTCGAGCTTGGGAAGCTCTCCAGGGGCGTAGCTTGCTATAAACGCGCGTGAGCCTTCCCGCATATCCTCAACGTATTCCCGACAGCTCTCAAGCAGGTCGTCAGCCATGTTGGTATTAGGCGCATGGAAAACGCCGAATTCGTTTATATCGTTGTTGTCCGTTGAATATACGGCGAAAAGGTCGTCGTATTCCGCGCTGTCGTCAAAATAAATATCAACGTGAGCCCCGTCGAATTCCGAATACTCCTGAGAGTCGTCAAGCAGAGCTTCGATTCCTTCTCCAAGCTCTCGGCAGCTTTTGTCGTCGCTATATTCCATTTTTGAGCAGCCGAAAAGAAACACGGCGCAAATCAGCAGGGCGGTAAGCTTAAAAATTTTCATATATCCTCCGTTTTTGCATGAGTTCTTATAAATTCGAGCATTTCAAGATAAGCCTCTGCCGTCAGGTGATGACCGTCGCCGACGTGATATTTATTGAGCAGAAATCCGTCGTTACCCACGAGCACTTCCCACGTGTCAATATACTCGTATCCGTGCTCAGACGCCATATTCTTCGCCCAACCGTTTAGAGTTGATATATAACCGTTGAGCGTCCGTGCGTCAACGCTGTAGGCAGACGTGTTCATATCGGCGGCAATAGGGAAGCAGGAATGAATAAATATTTCGGTGTCGGGACTGTTTTCAAGTATAACGTTTATCAGCGATAAATAACAAGCAGTAAAATATTTTTCGCCCTTCTTGATTTTGCTGACTGCGCCGTTCAGTCCAAAGGTCAGCATAACTCTCTGAGGGCGCTTTCTTTTAGCCGCCTCGCCAATGCTTATTTCTTCTTGTGTCTCAGGATATACTATTTTCAGCGTGCCCGTCGTGGTGTCAAGATTTACGGTTGCGTTTTTTGGCGACCATACCTGCTTTGTCTCCGTTCCGCCAGACAGTACGCCTCGGCTTTTGAGATGAGCCGTGGTTGACTCGCCGATAAAAATAAAGCTGTCGATATATTCCCACCCAAGCTCCACGTAACGCGCGGAGTTAATATCCGTATCTGACGTCTCAGGCTTGCCGTCAGATGCATTGGCGGCACTGCATGAGCAAAGAATTATTGACGCGGATATTATAAGTGATAGAATATATGACAGCTTTAGTTTCATGAGCTTCGATCCTCTTTACTTTAGTAATGTAGGATCAAAACGCAAGCTTAATTTTTATTGGCGTATTGCTTTTCGTAATTCTCGGCTCTTTCGGTATTGGCACGGTATTTTGCCTTGAATGCGGCGCCGATGCCCAAAATCGCAAAATAAAGAACGGAGAACAGCACCAAGCCGATAAGGACTCCCGAGGCTCTCATGGAGACGGGCAGCATGAAGCAGGAGTAGAAGGCAAAGGCGCAAATAAAATAGTGAATAAGGACGCGTATCTTTGCCGAAAGCGCTTTTACCGAGAAAACGGTGTTGGCAAGCGCTACGAGGAGTGAGAACACAAAGAAGAGAACGGTCCTGCCCGCTTCGAGAAGCAGAGCGTCGTCACTTACGTTGACGACGGCGGCGATAATAATGTAGCACAGCATCACAATGGAGAAATAGACGCAAGCGCTCGTAAGCATTTTTTTAATGAAGCCTTTTACAGTCATCTTGTTTTTTGATCCTTTCTAAGTTTACCCCAAACACATATCTGATATGTGGGGAGCAACGAGGAAATTTTTTAAAAATTCAAATACGGAACAGAGGAATTATTCCTTTTCCTCGTCCTCAGGCTCCTCGTTCTGCTCCTTGATAGAAACGATAGCCTTTTCTATCTTGTGGTCCTTTATGGACTCAATACTTATGTTAAGGCTTTCGGTGGAAAGGTCGAAGGTAGAACCGTCGTCGGGAACTGAACCGTAGATACCGAGAACGTAGCCGCCAAAGGTGTCGGAATCTTCGTCTTCTATCTTTATTCCGATAGCGTCCTCAACGTCAGCTATAGCCGCAGTACCGTTTATCTGCCACTTGTTTTCTTCAAGAACGGTGATGAGCTCCTCTTCACTCTCGTCCTCGTCGTTTTCGGTGAACTCGCCGACGATACATTCAACGAGGTCCGTAAGGGTTATAATACCGCGAACTCCGCCGTACTCGTCAAGAACAACCGCAAAGGATTCCTTTTTAGCCTTCATGTTCTTGAACAAAACGTCAGCCTTAACGGTCTCGGGAACAAAGTAAGCGGGCGTGACAGCCTCGCGGAGAATGGCGTCGCGCTCCTTGTTTTCAAGTCTGAAATAAGCGCGCGCGTCAAGAATACCGATGATATTGTCAACGCTTTCCGTGTAAACGGGATAACGTGAAAATCTGCTGTTGTTTATCGTGGACTCCCAATCCTCAACGGTGTCCTCAATTGAGAGCATGGTTATGTCCATACGGTGAGTAGCTATCTCACCTGCGGTGAGGTCATCGAACTCAAATATGTTCTCAATAAGCTCCTTGTTGTATTCGTCTATGCTACCGTCCTCGTGAGCCTCGTCAACGAGCGTGAGCACCTCACCCTCGGTTACCGCGTCTTCTTCATTGGGCTTGAATATCTTGTTGACAAGCTTCTTCCACATCATGAAGATGAAGTTTATGGGAGTGAGAACAATCATGAGAAAATTAAGAAATCTTGAAACGCCCATAGCCCAGCCTTCAGGGTGGTCCTTAGCCAAGCTTTTGGGGGTTATCTCGCCAAAAATAAGAACCACGATAGTGATAACGGCGGTTGAAATGGTAGAAGCGTAGCTTTCCACGGGGGAGTTGGCAAAAAGCTTTATAAACCAAACCGTCGCGATCGAAGAAAGCGCTATGTTAACTATGTTGTTACCAACTAAAAGAGTTGAAAGCAATTTGTCGTAATTTTCAGACATTTTCAAAACGAGAGCGGCTTTTTTATTTCCTTCCTCCGCTTTGTTTTTGAGACGCGTGCGATTAAAAGAGGTGAAGGCTGTCTCACTTGAAGAGAAGAATGCCGAAAAAACAAGGCAAACAAGCATGGCGATAATTGTCCATAAACTACCGTCGGGTAACATAAGATAAACTCCTTAAAATAAATATGTATTTCCGAAAATACGGATAATTTTAACGTTGAATTTTCAAAAAATACGTCAACAACGCAAAAAAGCATAGCCTAAGACTTTTATTGTCTTAAAGTTATGCGTCAAAACCTTTGTATTCGATTGCGGTTACGGTACTTCGACAGTTCCCGTCGCTATCGCCGTTGTCCACTGTGATTTTTCTCCTATTCAAGCGTTATTGATAATATTATACCACAAAAATTTTATTTGTCAATAGGTATATCTAATTTTGTTGTATATGTCGGTTGGACGAGGAAATAGAGGTGAATTGTGATTTATCGGGGGACGCGAGGGACGCGAGGGGACGCGATTTCCGCTTTTTTGAAAAAAAGCTTGGCAAAAAACTTCCTTGCTGGGTTGTAGCCCGCTTAAACATATATAATTCCAAGAATAGCTTAGTCGGGCTACAACCCGGCAAGAAAGCTTTTGCGGAGCTT
>JAFTXE010000073.1 GCA_017461745.1 Clostridia bacterium
ATAAAGGGTTACCCATCGAAGTTGGTTGTTGCCGCAAGCGGCAAAGATCCTTCGAATTGTACTTTTGGTTCTCCCAATAAAGTGCTTACACTCAGGATGACACAGAGAGTGTGCGTACATAGCAAACAGTCCGATAAATCACAATTTATTTATCCATATTAGCACAATGATAAGGTTTGTGCGTATATTAGGTAGACCTCTCAGTTAGCAGGTGCTCGCAGCGCAGCTTTAAATAAAAAAGAAACCACGTCAAACGTGCAGTAGCGTTTGACGTGGTTTCCACCTTAGAAAGTGCCATACTCTTAATTAAGCACAGAACAATCATTATATTATTTGTTTTAAGTTCTTTGAAGGTGTCGGAAACTTTCTTTCAAGAAAGTTTCTGACGAAAAAAACTCACAAACTCACTTTTATTCTGTCACCGAAAACACCTGTGAGCCCTCAAGCAGAGCGCTTGCGCGTTGCATTATTTCGGGATAATAATCATCGAGTATTTTTTGCGCTTTTACAAACTTTTTATAGTTGCTTGAGTCTGCGCCGTGCAGATCACTTCCTATTGCGCAGATCTTGTCCGTCGTTTCAAGGTAGTGCAATATTTGCTTACGCATTGAGCGGGACGCTAATGAATAAGCGTTTATCTGAGCTACAGCGCCTGCGGAGAGCAGGGACTCTATTTCATCGGGATAAGCGTCGAGATATCTGTCTATATGCGCGAGAAGCACTCTGTAGCCCTTGAGCATAAGGTTCTCAACGGTATCTACGTGCTTATGCGATATAGAAGACGTGGGAAGCTCAATGAGGAGAAGATTAGTTCCGCGAATGCAGAGCCTGTTTAAATTCTCCATTCCATCCATGCCCTTGCACAGCAAGACCTCAGCGCCGACTCTCAGCTCAGGAGCGTCAACGAGTCCTGAGGCTTGCATCTTTTCTATAGCGCGGTCAACCTTGTCCGCGAATACGTCGATATCGTGCATATGGGGGTAGAAGTGGGAGGTAGCGACGGCAATATCCGTACCGCTGTCCTTCATGAGCTTGAGCTGTTCACGGCATTCCTCGATTTTTTCGCAGCCGTGGTCAAGCGCGGGTAAAATATGTGAATGAAAATCTATAACGGTCAGGGGCTTCATAATTTATCGTCCTTTCCCGTATTTTTACGGTGATTATTTTTTATCTGTATCAGTATCCTCAGTATTAGCGTAGTATCCGTATCTGTATTCGTACTTGTAGCCGTTCTTGGAGTATCTGTAGCCCTCACCCTTGGGATTTATTCCGTTGATAACCAGACCGATTATCTTAGCACCGACCTGCTCAACCGCATCGATAGCGTCGTTTACGTGTCTTGCATCACTCTTGTTAATGGTAGCAACCATAACGTAGCCGCTGATGTGCTCGGAAATGGTGATAGGGTCGGTTACCATTCCTACGGGAGGAAGGTCTATGAATACGATGTCGTATTCATTCTTCCATTTGTTTATGAGCTTGCCTATCTTCTTACCCAGCATAAGAGCCGAGGGATTAGGAGGAATAGCGCCGCTTGTTATTATGTTGAGATTTTCATGAGGTCTCTTGATAAGAGCCGCATCGTCGTTAGCTATTTCGGAGAGAAGCTCACTCAATCCGTTGTTTTCCTTACCAAGCTCAAATATCTTGTGCTGTGTAGGACGGCGCATATCCGCGTCAACGAGCAGGACCTTTTTGCCGAGCTGAGCAAATGAGAGAGCAAGGTTTGCGGTTATGGTGGATTTACCAACGCTCATTTCAGCGGAGGTAACTCCGTAAACGGGACATCCCTCAGCGTCGTGGGGGGTGTACATAATATTGGTTCTAAGTTGGTTAAAAGCCTCGGTTATCGCAAAGGGAGTAGTTTCGTCTACGAGTCTTGCCTTTTCTTGAACTCTTCTTCTGACTCTTCTTCTGACTTTCTTTTCCATTAGCTTTTTCCTCCTTATATAGACTTCTCGTTGGTGGAAGTACTCCAATAAGGAATAGTTCCGATAACGGTGATAGCGGGATTGATAAGCTCTCTTGCGCCGCTTTCGCTTCTGATGATCGTATCGGAAAGCTTAACGAGTAGGAATACGCAGTAAGCTGCGCACGCCGCAAGTACAGCTCCGATAAAGGTGTAGGTGATAAGGCTGGGAGAAACGTGAGAGGTAGCAAGTCTTGCTTCACGAACTACCTTTACGCACTCAAGGTCGCTCTCATCTATCTTTTCGTACTGAACGGTTCCGTCGGGAGCAGTTGTCTTCTTATAGTTGTTGGAAGAGTAGCTGGGACGTGTAACGTTCTTGATTATAGCGGGAGCTTCGTTCTGAATAGTGTTTGCTATGCAGTAAGCGATATCCTTGTCCGTAGTAGTTACGGTAATACCGAAGGTAGAGGACTCGGACGAGGTAGAGGAGCTTATCATTCTGCGGATCTGCTTGTAGGTGAATTCACCGTAGCCCTCGTCATAAAGCGCCTGCGCAACCTTTTCTATCATTTTATCACTGTTTATAATGGTGATATAGTCGTTAGCGAGGTATTCGTTAGCGGCGAGCAGGGAGGTCTGAGTATACTCGGACGTTGTGCTCGTATTGATTATGTAAAATTCAATGGAAGATTCATATTTCTTAGGAATAAGAAACTGCGTGAATGCAGCGACCGCTACGGCAACGGTAACGGTGATAATAAGAATTTTCCACCATGCTGTTCTTAAAACATTCAAGAGAAAAGAGAGAGAAATTTCCTTTGTCATAAAAATATCCTTTCGCGTTAAATTTTTGTGTGCGCTTGTCCCGCATTTTGACGGATACAGGCGTTAAAAATCACACTATAATATTATATCACAAAAATTGTCATTTTGTCAATGACTTTGTTACAATAATAATTGGACTTAACTACAAATATAGCTGGTTGAATTTCCATAATGTTGGTAAATTTCATTGTATAGGCATGAAATTACATTCTGCATCAATGACAGTGGTCGGTGAAAAATCCTTCGAGGTTTATCTCAAACTCACCCTGCTCAGTCTTTTTGAAGCCTATCTGGAGTATCAGAGGCTCGTCCTCCGTGCTTCCTTTGTAGGTAGCGAAATGGACTCCGCAAAGGTCAATGAAATTCAATGCGCCTCTACCCATGACGAACAGAGCGTCTCGGCTGTAAAAATCGTTGGTGGGAGCAAGGTCGTAAATAATACCGCCCTTGTCGGTGAGTTTGAATTGGCAAACTCCCGCAAGTCTGTCGTCGACATAAGCGGCGTAAGCCAGCAGATCGGCGTTGTATTTTACTCCGCATTTAATGCAGATCTCCTCTTGAGTAAGCTTTGATTGTACGGGTAAAACCTTTAACATTTGTCAGTTCCTTTCTTTGTGGTTTTCGTAACGTTTGATTTTAGATACTCAAGCTCTCTCGGCTTAAGTCTGCGCCATTTTCCCGAGGGAAGAGAGCCGAGCTGTATATCTCCTATTGCTACTCGGCACAGACGCGTTATCTTAAGCTCCGCCCTTTCGCACATTTTTCTAATTTGTCTGTTTCTGCCCTCGTAAAGTGTCATTTTCAAGATAGAGCCGTTGGTGTCGGAGCTCACGAGCTTGGTGTCAACGGGAAGAATTTTGTAACCGTCGATAATCATTTCAGAGCCGAGAATACGTAGCTGCTCAGCGCTTACCTTTCCCTTGACGGTAACGTGATATATCTTGGGAATCTCATGTCTCGGGTGCGTGAGAGCGTTGGCAAGAGCACCGTCGTTGGTCATAAGCAAAAGTCCGTCCGAGTCCATATCAAGACGCCCTATTGGATACACTCTGACTCCAAGCTCAGAAACGAGAACGTCAATGCTTCTTCGTCCCTTTTCGTCCGACATGGTGGTTACGTAACCGCGAGGCTTGTTGAGCATGATACATATTTTTTGCTCGCATTGGGGAACGATTATTTTTCCATCGAATTCCACCACATCAGCATCGGGCTCAACGGTGTCGCCTATCTTTGCGACCTCGCCGTTTACTTTTACCTTACCGAGCCGTATCTGCTCCTCTGCGGCACGCCTTGACATAACGCCGCAGTCGGTGAAATATTTTTGCAGTCTGATTAAAGCCATTTCTTGTTCCTTTTAAGAAAATTGGATTGTCAAATTATGATTTATCGGGGATATGGGGACGCGGGGGACGCGTTGTCGCTTTTCGAGAAAA
>JAFTXE010000074.1 GCA_017461745.1 Clostridia bacterium
TCTTTTGTATATCATCAATAAAATATGCGTTTGAATACGCTTTATAGCCTTGGCTGTCTCTGACCTCTATTCTGAAATATGAGCCTAACTTTTCGGGAATATAATCGAATTCCGCATAGGTGTAGGTTTCGGTTCTTGAGGTTAAGATTTTACCTGAGCGTCCTTCGCCAATCAAAACTATCGCACTTGCGGGGGACGTTTCGACTTTTATTTTGTCGCCATCTAAAATTAAGCTGTATATTTCGGGTCCCTCAGAAGCGTAGCAATGTCCTTTTTCATAGGCTTCAATCAAGGCGGAGTATGAAAGCTCTTTAGCTTTTAGCATAGTCCAAGCTATTCCAATATCCGCGAGACTGTGATTATCGTCTCCCGCTGTTGGACAAACACGCATACCTGCTCTGAGCATTTGCTCAAAGTGCAGAGACGTGTTATCGTTAAGTGTTTCGCACTCCTCGCCGTTGATCACCTCTATCGAATGTATATTTTTCAAGTTAACGTAATCCTCTCGGGTTTGCAACGACCATTGAGGGTGGTTGTAATTTACGATAAATCCTCTGTCAACCACGTCCTTAAGATAGGCATTCAGCCAATCGTTGTTATATTCCGTGTATTCTATCAGTTCGGCGTAATTTGTGGCGCTTTGGCGCAATTTTTTTGAATTTCCGAAGGAGGCGGGATGGTCTCTGAAAAATTTGGGCATTATGGGATTATCCTGAAATTTTGAAATAAGGTTGAAATGGTAAAGTGGTTCAAGGCTTCCCGAGGGTACGTCGAGACGCTTCTTTATACATACCTCATATCCGTCAATAGCGATAAAGCTATCATCGCACAGCTCCTTGTGCGAAACCAATAGCTCGTGGTCTGTAAAGCATACCGCGCTGTATCCAAGAGCCTTGTAGCTTTGCTTTACCTCTTCAGCAGTCTGCTTACCGTCGGATATATTGGTGTGAGAGTGAAAATTGACCTTGTAGAATTTACCAGCCTCGGGGATAAGCTCAATATAATTATTCTTGTTTTCTTGTGTTATCAAGTCAAGTCCTCCTTGTTTATCACGTGCTTTTTTCTCTCTATTTCATTTATAAGATGATGTCCCACGTCTGCCATGAATTTTGCGGCAATTGGGGTAAATCCATCGTCTGTGGTACTGAGTAAGGAGGAAGATACCTCATATGTAAAATCTCCGTCGTATCTGATATCAGCAAGAGCCTGCGTGATTTCCACCCAATCCATTTTTCCGAGATAGGGAAGGGTATGCATATCCGACTGATAATCGTTGTCATGAACGTGAAGCGTCTTTAGTCTATCGTGTCCGAGCGCGCGAATCATGTCCTGCGCCTCGTCGTCACGCAAGGGAAGTCCTACGTGTCCAAGGTCGAGGCAGGCAACAACATATTCGCTGTCAAGGGTATCCACATATCTGATAAATTCCGCTGAAGTGTTGCAAGTATCGTTCACGATGCATTTGCGCAGCTTATCTCTTTGCCACATGTTTTCAACGGCAATCTTGACACCGTATTCCTTACAGTAAGGTATGAGGCGTCTGTAAAAATCCATATTGATTTGAAATATTTCTTCCTCGTGTCCTTTATATACCATGTAATGTATAGGATGGACAACTGATATTTTTGCTTCCATACGTGCTGACATTTCAAGAGATCTTGCGAGCCTTGGGATTATAACGCTTTCAAAATGCTCCTCGCTGTCCCAATTCTTGAATTGAAAGGGGGCGTGGGTCTGTTCTACGGTAAGCCCTCTTTTGACAGCTTCTCGCTTTATATTTTCACAGTACTCGGCGGTATTTGACAGATACATTTCGGAATCGTCAAATACAAGGTCGTTCAGCATAAAATCTACCGCGTCAAAGCCTGCCGTTTTGATTATATCGAAATATTCGTAATACGGGTGCTTTCCGTTTTTAGGACTTACGTTCATTGTGAGCTTCATTGTTGTTTCCTCCAAATTGTATTTTTTTAAATCTTATGAAAGATAGGACGCCTTTTTTCAAAGGTACAAACGTATCCAAAGATATCATTAAGCGCATCAATGGTTGTGTGGCAGTATTGACCTACGCGTGTGGCATCGTGAGAATCTGAGCCTACGGTGATTATTTCTCCGCCAAGCTCCTTGAAGCGTCTGACGTAATCTAAAGAGGGAAGAAGATCAACTCCTCTGTCAACACCGCTGGTGTTTATCTCCATGCCCTTACCGTTCGAAATAATGATGCTCATTATCTCGTCTGCTATATCACCGCATTCCCGATAGCTCAGTGGTGCGTGGAATGGATTATTGGGAGATTTGCATACGTATGTCAGGTGTCCGAGAACGTCAAAATCCGTGTGCAGTTTAACGCATTCAAGCACCTTTTCGAGATATCGCATATACGCTTTTTCTACAGACTTATTGTCCCAATATTTTTTATCGTAAGGGTCGTAGCCGTCGGCATAATGCACCGAGCCTATAACAAAGTCGAAATCCCGCTTGCTCAAAAGTTTTTTGCACTCACTTGCGTTCCATTCGTTAAGCCCTATCTCAACGCCTCGGCGAATGGTAAGTCCGTCTATGCTAAGCTTATCGTATGCTTGGCTATATTCATTGAGTGAAAAAAGATTGTGAGCGTCATTGGGATTGGGAAGATAGTCCCAATGGTCCGTGAAGCATATTTCGCAAAGCCCCGCCTGCTTTGCGGCTTGGGCGATATCTGACGCAGGTGTGTCGGAGTCAAAGGAGACCGACGAGTGAATATGAAAATCAAACATTTGCTTTTATTTCTCCTTTTGTGTCTATACTTTTAGTGAATACTATAGCAACGATAATTGCGCATATTCCTGCGCAAAGCTTTCCTGTGATGAGCGCAAGTATGCCGCCGGGGTCGCTGCCCGCCGTAAAAGCGAGATGATCGCCAAAAACGAATGCTCCCGATACTGCAAACGCCATATTTATTATCTTTCCTCGCTCGTCCATATCCTTTACGGAGTTAAATACAGGAATGGAATTTATAAGTGACGTAAGCAATCCGATTACCGAATTTTCATTTATTCTCATGCGTTTTCCTATATACAACAACGGCTTGCGTAATAGCTTTGTAATGATATACATAAGCGGAAAAGCACCTGCGAGCATAAGAGCAATGTCGCCTATAACCGTAAACGCTTCGTCAAGAGGGGCAAGCTCTGCAATTACAGTTACACCGCAGAAGCGCTGAATAATCGCAAGAAGCAGTCCAAGTGTAGAAAGAGCGGTCATAAGCCTTCCGAAAACCGTAAAGCATATTATGAGTATACGCTCAAATTTCCATAGTCCAAGCGCGATGAGAAGGGACAAAATTATTATCGGTATTGTGTTTTTTAAGACGAATATGGGGGAACAGCCTGCGACAAGTCCACCGACAAAAATTCCTATGGGAACGGTTACTATTCCGCAAAGCAATCCCTTTGAAGCATAGGCGCGGTCTTCCTTGGATATTACTCCCATGGCTACGGGGAGCGTGAAGGTGACGGTAACTCCAAGCATTGATGAAGCTACTATACCTCCAAGACGGATAGCGTCCGTATTGTCAGAAAGCTCTGCTGCCAACGGATATCCACCCATGTCACAGGCGAGAAAAGAGCCTGCAAACATAGCGGGGTCAGCGCCGAAAAGATTATATACGGGAATAATTACGGGTGAGAGCAGCTTTGCTATAACGGGAGCGAGAACAAGCATTCCGCTCATGGAAAGGAATAGCTGTCCCATAAGCACGATGCCTTTTTCAAATTCTTTTCCAAGTCCCAAGCGACTTCCAAATATACGATCTATGCCCCCAATAACGGCAAATATTGCCATAATAATAAGTATTATTTTGTCAGCGCTCATCACTCCTTACCTCCTTCATTGCACTCACAAAGCTGTCAAGTGCTAATTCTATATCAGGTAATTCGGGATGCCATTTCTTTTCCCATTCGAGTGAAAAATAGCCGTCGTAGCCGTCGCTCAGTAATCTTTCAACTATGGGTACTATCGGTATACTTCCGTTACCTATGAGACAAAGACGGTTGCTTTCCTCAGAAAAGTCCTTGATATGTACGTGCTTTATATATGGACGGGCAAAAGAATAAAATTCGCTCCAGCTATTGCCGTAAGCTTTGTGCGTATGCTCGATATCCCATATTAGACCGAAATTTTTGGTGTCCGACATTTTTTCTGTAACTTGAGACAGAGTCTCTGCTGTATTAAAGTCACCGTGAACCTCAAGGAGAATATTGACCCTATCGGAGCACTTGCAAAGCTGTGAAAGTCCCGACACGACGCGGTCAATACATTCAGGGCTTTGTATTTTATCTCCGAATACCCTTATATTAGGTATGTTAAGATTCTCTGCAATTTTGACGGATAACTCTCCTTCGTTTATTGCTTTATCAAATTTATCCACGTTATGAAAGTAGCAGGATGTGCCGAGAACTATAGGAAGAATACCGTTTTTCGAGAGTAACTCAGCGGTTTTTGCACTGTTTGCTTGCGCAAATTCAGTGATATCCGCATTGTTCATTATTCCGTTTATTCCTCTTATTTCAATAGCTGAAATATTATGTTTTTTTGCGATAGAAATAATATCCTCAAGGCTTCTATCGGCGCATCCGAGAGTAGAAAAGCAAAGCTTCATTTTTATGTTGCTCCGTTGTTTAATATACATATTTAATTATACAATAAAACAGTCTGAAATTCAATAAATATATTGTCATATTCCGTACTCTAATTACAAAATATTGCCCAGTTTGAAATATGACAATATTTTGTAATTGATAACGTAAAGTCAGCAAAATATTTATTGAAAAAACAAATTTGATATGATATAATTTCTATAATGTTGTAAAATGGGGAAGGAGATGCGTTATGAAATCCCTCATATCGTTGGCAAGAGGAAATACGTTCGATACCTTTTTTGATAAAAATAATATAGAGCTTGTAAATAGTCTTGGAGACGTAATATGGAATCCAAGCGAGCATCGAATGACTAATGACGACGTTGCAAGTCAAATCGGTGATTGCGAAAATTACGTAACCCTTTGGAGCTCACCCCGACTTGATACAGATATACTTAAAAACGCTCCCAAGCTTAAGCTTTTGACACATCTCGGCGGAACGGTCGTGCCGTTTGTCAGCGAAGAAATGTGGGAACGCGGAATAAAAGTAATATCCGCTAACGATTATTTTGCGGAATCGGTTGCGGAAGGGACGCTCGCTTATATTTTGTGCGCACTCAGGGATATTCCCAAATATTCCCGTGATTTAAAAGAACGGAAGCAA
>JAFTXE010000075.1 GCA_017461745.1 Clostridia bacterium
GTCTTTTAGTCCTTGAACTTCGCCCTCGGTCAGCGTATCAGTATTTTTGAATATATGAAAGGACTTTCGTTTGAATATTTGCTTGTAGTAATCCATTTTCTCTCCGTCCAATTCAAGTTTATCTATTAGTTGTATTATACCATAAAAACGGTGAAAAGTAAATAGGACGGCTCAATTCTTTACAAATTGAACCGCCCTTTTTGATTAAAGCAAATCGTGATCGATCGTTTAAAGGCACTTGGCTTTGTATTCTTTGAGCATACGATAACAGAATGATGAATTGACGGCAAGCCGTCATGAATTGAAGCCTTCGGCTTCATGATTTGAAATCTGCGATTTCATGAATTGAATTGCCCTGTTCATTCAATGCCGTAGACAATTCACGCACCGCAGGCGCAATTCATGAATTTCGCAAAGCGAAATATCAATTCATGCCCGTAGGGCAATTCATTGTTCTCCAAGAGATAACAAAAAACGCCCAGCATATGCTGAGCGTTTTTTGCAAGTTTCGACCAAAGGTCGAAATTATCTCTTGGAGAACTGAGGTGCGCGACGCGCTGCCTTGAGTCCGTATTTCTTTCTTTCCTTCATACGAGGGTCACGAGTCAGGAAGCCTGCTGCCTTAAGAGCGGGTCTGTAGTTCTCGTCAGCCTGTACGAGTGCTCTTGCGAGACCGTGACGGATTGCTCCTGCCTGTCCCGAAAGTCCGCCGCCGTTTACAGTTGCGATTATATCGAACTTGCCTTCGGTTGCGGTTGCGCCAAAGGGCTGGTTTACGATGAGCTTGAGGGTCTCAAGACCAAAGTATTCATCGATGTCCTTCTTGTTTATAGTTATAACGCCCGTGCCGGGTACTATGCGTACGCGAGCTACGGATTTCTTTCTTCTGCCTGTTCCGTAGAAATAAGGCTTTGCACTTGTATACATTCTGTCAGTCCTCCTTACTTAACTTCAACTGCTACGGGCTTCTGCGCTGCGTGAGCATGCTCTGCGCCTGCATAAACCTTAAGTCTCGTTGCGGATTTTGCTCCGATGGAGTTGTGGGGAAGCATTCCCTTTACTGCGAGCTCCATTGCAAGCTCAGGCTTGGTTGCCATAAGAGTCTTGTACTGAACCTCCTTGAGTCCTCCGATGTATCCGCTATGACGGCGGTAATACTTCTGCTCAAGCTTTCTTCCCGTGAGAACTGCCTTCTCTGCATTGATGATTATAACGAATTCACCGCAGTCCACGTGAGGTGTGAACTCGGGGCGGTGCTTGCCGCGAAGAATGTTTGCAGCTGCCACTGCGGTTCTACCCATGGGCTTACCAGCAGCGTCAATTACATACCACTTGCGGTCAATGGTCTCTACCTTTGCCATGTAAGTTGACATTGTCATTTTCCTCCGAATTTAATGTGTTTTATTTTTCATACCCGCATATTATACCACGCATTTACCGTCTTGTCAATACCTTTTTTGAAAAAAATTTTAAAAATTTAATTTAGATATTCAATACCTCGTTTTTTCTCGCTTAATCACCCATTTTCCTCGCAAATGCTAAATCGCCAATTCAAAAAAATTTTTGACCTCCGTAATATCTTCCCTTCTTCTCGCATAAACTGTAACATCGCAAAAACGGAGGTTTAATATAAAAATGACTAACAGCTACCGTCCCGAAGGCTCATTATTCGGTACAAGAGAAAACAGAGAATATATTTCTTCCAAGGCAGGACTTGAAAGAGCAATGCGCGAAGGAAAGATACTTGAAGCTACCGCGCTTTTATGTGACAGCCGCATGAGGCTTCACGTTGATTTATACGGCGTTACGGGTATTATTGATAAGAGTGAAGCCGTATATAACTGCGAGGGGCGAGAGGTCAAGGACATTGCCGTTATAACGCGCGTTGGTAAGCCCGTTTGCTTCAAGGTCATGGGCTTTTGCTTTGAGGGCGGCAAGGAGGTTGCCATTCTCTCTCGCAGAGAGGCGCAGAAGGAATGTCTTTCCGCTTGTCTTTGCGACATGATTGCGGGAGATATCGTTGAGGCGCGCGTCACGCATCTTGACAGCTTCGGCGCATTTGTCGATATCGGCTGCGGAGTTATTTCCCTTCTCTCCATCGATTGCATTTCAGTATCACGCATTTCGCATCCGTCCGACAGGTTATCCGTCGGCGACAGAATATTTACGGTAATCAAATCCATCGATAACCGTTCGGGAAGAATATTCGTAAGCATGAGGGAGCTTCTCGGCACTTGGGAGGAGAATGCCTCTCGCTTTGAGGTCGGTCAGACGGTTGCGGGAATAGTCAGAAGCATTGAAAGCTACGGCGTTTTCGTTGAGCTCTCACCCAATCTTGCGGGGCTTGCGGAAATACGCGACGGCACGTCTGACACGCAGATAGCGCGCGTTGGAGAGCGAGCTGCCGTTTACATAAAGAGCATTATCCCCGACAGAATGAAAATAAAGCTGGTGCTTATAGATTCCTATCACGGCACGTCCGACGCCTCGGAGCTTAAATATTTTATCGACTGCTCAAGCACCCTCCATATAAGCAAATGGCGTTATTCCCCGCCCTCTTGCGCCAAGGTGATTGAAAGCGTATTTGACGAATAAACCTTTATGCTTGAACATATCAACGGCATACTTTCGGGATTACTCGTTCCCACGGTGCTTATTTTAGCGGGACTATTCTACGCCTTCCGTCTTAGGTGCTTTCATTTAACTCGCCCCCGCGCCGTACTGCGAGGTTTGAGGTCGGACGGGACATCGGGAGGCATATCCTCGGGCAAGGCGGTAACGCTTGCGCTTGCGGGGACTCTCGGCGTTGGCAACATAGTTGGCGTTTCGTCAGCGATATACATGGGCGGCTTTGGCGCTGTATTCTGGATGTGGATAAGCGCTTTGGTCGCCATGCTTTTGAAATACGCGGAGATAGTTCTCGCCATGCGCCACCGACGCGCAGACGGTGACGGTAAGCACTTGGGCAGCGCAATGTATTACATAACAGACTTCTTCAGCTCTTTGGGATTCAGACGCTTGGGACGCGCTGTGGCTACTGTATTTGCCGCCGTATTTCTACTCAACGCGCTGACCATGGGCAGTATGCTTCAGGCGAATGCAATAAGCGGAGCGCTTGACGGAGTTATGGGAATATCTCCCGCCGTATCGGGTGCGACGCTATGTCTATTTACGCTTTTTTGTATAAAAAAAGGAACGGGTGGGATAATCAAGGCGACCAATTTTTTAGTTCCGCTGATGTCGGCGGGCTTTATCGTAATATCCGCGGCGGTTATAGCAAGAAATTTTTCGGCACTTGACGACGCTTTCCGTCTTATATTTTCCTCTGCGTTTTGCTTTGACGCTGCATTGGGCGGTGTCGGTGGCTTTGCCTTTATGCGAGCCGTCAGATACGGCGTTATGCGTGGGCTCGTATCCAACGAGGCGGGCTGCGGAACTGCGCCGACGGCTCACGCGCTGGCAAGCTGTCAGAGCCCTGCAAGGCAAGGAATGTGGGGAATATTTGAGGTATTTGCCGACACTATTCTTCTCTGCACGCTGACCGCTCTTTGCGTAATACTTGAATACGGCGCGGCGCTTGAGCACGGTGGAAATTACATGATGATGACGGTGAGCGCTTACGCCTCGGCTCTTGGTAACAGCGCATCTGTTTTCATTTGCGTTGCCGTCCTCTGCTTTGGAATTGCCACCGTTATTTGTTGGGCGCATTACGGAAGCGTTTGCGTCAGCTTTTTGTGCGGCTCTGTAACGGCAAAAAAGATATTCGTATTCATATATTCGCTTTGCGTGCTTGGCGGTGCGCTAGTCTCCTCTGAGCTTGCGTGGCAGCTTTCCGATTTTGCAATGGGCATAATGACGCTTATAAATCTGTCCGTCATAGTTTTCATGTGGCGGGAGGTCAAAGAGGAAACGGAGCTATATTTGAAATCAAAATAAACTATCGGGCTGTCATTCAAGCTTTTGTTTGACAGCCCGATTTTTATTTATCGCACACACGACCTTTTATCACTTAGTTTCTAACGATGACATAAGACTTGGAACCGTCCCATTTATTATCGTTTTTGAAACAAATATAGTATCAAACAAATCTTGCGCAAAAAGCTCGTGCATCTCACGAATAGGATGATTTATTCTGTTCGCCAATAAAAGAGTCGTATCCTGCGTTTTGCTCAGCTCCTTCCATTTTGCATAGCAATCGCATACGAAAACGTTCATTTCCCTTGCCAATGCGCACGCGCTTTCCATATAATCGTCCATTTTGCCTGAGAGCTGAATATTTGCCGTCTTTTTTGCGTATTCAAGATGTTCCCCGGGCGTATCATCCGCCACGTAGGTATTAAGCATATTCGGTGTCATATATATTACGTCCGCGCCGCTTTCCTTACATCTTTGAAAAATAATTGAAAGAGCGTTTAAAAAAGCTTCCTTTTCACCGTTTACGTCGTTAAGACCAAAGCAAACTATTACGAGGTCAGGATTATGAGACAATACCTGAGCTTCCAATCGCGGCAACGATTGATTAGCCGTCGTTCCGCCTATTCCTGCATTTATTACATTTACAGGAACATAGCTACGCAGAGCATTTATCTTTTTTCTCAATCTGTTCCAATAAACCGTTTCATAATCAATCTCCCCAACGCCTACCGCTCCGTGAGTCACGCTGTCCCCAAAAGCAACGATAGTAATAGGGCCTTTTTCTTCAAGCTCCACGCGTTCCATTTTTATTTTTTCACATATCTTCATAACAAAATCCCCATAAAAAATTAACAACGGTAAAGATTTATTTTAAAAAAAATTACTCCTTCAAAGATAGATAAGCCAACCGGTTTTATGTCATTTATCAGATAGAATACGTAAAAGCTTAGGTATACCCCGTACCAGTGCCTCAACAAAAAACAAAGCAACGATAATCACCAACAAAACAATTAGAAAGATTTGATATTCATCGGCAACAGGCGCCACCATAGACCAAACGTGCGACAGTACCAGAATCAATCCAAATATTCCATCGGTAATTCTGATAGCCGTAATAATGCGGTCAGGTTTAGGAAATACCAAAAATTTTATAAAAAACAGTATAGCTTCCAATCCAACAACTATAGGTCCGAATAAATATAGCAAAAGAAGGCTTGCAAGATGTTTGAAAAATACCCCTGAATCTTGCATCTCGATAGCTTCAACGGCAATCAACATTCCAACGAAAATTATGAGAATACTGATTTGGATACCCGCAAATATACCACTCACGGTATTTGTTTTTTTAGTCTCCATACAAGCCTCCTTTAGTTTTATTAGAATTAATACATTATTCCAAAGAATATTGTACCATAAAATGTAAAGTAAGTCAATACTACCATTGAAAATATACGCTCTTAACAATATCTCCCTTGACTTTTAAAGTCAAATGCTGTATAATTAATTAAAAATACAAGTGGAGGGAAAAATGAAAAAGGTTATATGTTTTGCCGTTACCGCGGTAATTATGCTTTCTGCGTGCTTCTCTCTTTTTGGATGCGCTCAGAGGACTAAAAAATACTCTGACACACATTTCGATCTATTTGACTCGTTTGCGCAAATAACCGTATATACCGACAGCGACGAAAGCTTTGAGGAATACAACGCTTTATTCCTTTCAACTCTTGAAAAATATCACCAGCTTCTCGATATCTATAACGAATACGACGGCGTCGTAAATCTTTATAACGTTAACCGTTCAGCCCACGTTGCGCCCATGACAGTCTCTGACGAGCTTTTTGAGTTTCTTTCCTACGCCAAGGAAATACATTCTACAACCCAAGGATATACGTCTATAAGCATGGGAGCGGTTACGGCTATATGGAAGTCCGCCATTGCCGATAAAACGCCTCCAAGCAAGGATTCTCTTGACGAGGCGTCGCTACACACGGATATTGAGTCGCTCTTACTCAATCCCGAGGACAAGACTGTATTCATTTCCGACGGATCTATGACCTTAGACGCAGGCGCTTTAGGCAAGGGCTACGTTGCGGACATAATTTACGATTCACTTACAAAGGCAGGCGCTGAGAGCTTTTTGCTCAACGTAGGGGGCACGCTTAAGGCTCACGGAGAGAAGCCCGACGGCGCTGAATGGCGCGGTGGAATTGAGTTCCCCGAGGGTATTGACAAGCAGGATATCTCTATAAATGTATCCGAGCAAGCTCTATCCACGAGCGGCTCTTATCACCGCGGCTTTGAGCTTGATGGGATACGTTATCATCACATAATTAATCCTTTTACACAAAATTGCGAAAATTACTATCTCTCGGTGAGTGTTATCTGCCCCTCTGCCGCAGACGCAGACGCGTTTTCCACGGCGTTGTTTTCAATGTCCCTTGAGCAAGGACAAGCCTTTATTGAGGGTATAGAAAACGCTGAGGTGGTATGGATACTCAGTGACGGTAGTACCGTTCGCTCCGAAGGAATGAAATAACGATGAAAAAGAACGATGTTATACTTTTATTGATAATTGTTGTCGCTGCGGCAGCTCTCTTTGCCGTACTCCATTTTGCGCTTGCCGACTCGGGTGATTTTGCAGTCGTTTTTGTTGACGGTGAGGAATATGCGCGCTTACCGCTCAACGAGGACGCAGAGCTTACTATAAAAACGGAATACGGAACTAACGTATTGACCGTCAAGGACGGGCAAGCATACGTAACGGACGCGGATTGCCCTGATAAAACTTGCGTTAAAACGGGTTCTGCCGACGAGCTTAAATCGATAGTCTGTCTGCCGCACAAGTTAACGGTAACGATAGAAAGCGAGGGCGGACGATGAAAAAGATATCGACTAAAGCTATAGCCTTCTACGGAATAATGGCGGCTTTTTCCTTGGTGCTTGGCTATATCGAGCATCTTATTCCCCTGCCTGTCGGCATATACGGCATAAAGCTTGGGCTTGCTAATCTTGCGACGGTAGTATCTCTTTATTTTCTCGGTGCTCCTGCCGCGCTCACGCTTAATTTTATCAGAATAATTCTCAGCTCCCTGCTCTTCGGCAACGTCTTATCGCTGTCGTACAGCCTATGCGGCGGTATGCTATCGTGCCTTATTATGATAGCCGTCAAGCACATACGCGGATTTAGCTGTGTTGGAGTAAGTATTTGCGGCGGTGTTGCCCATAATATCGCTCAGCTTGCTGTTGCTGTTATTCTGTTGGACAACGTAAAGATAGCTTTCTATCTCCCCGTTCTCGTGATAGTGGGCGCTATAACGGGCTTGCTTATAGGACTGTGCGCTCTGCCGTTAGTAAAAAACAAATATTTGAGGTCAAGTTATGGTATATCTGAGTAAATTTCGCTTGGCAACTCCAGACGAAGAAACGGATTTTATATTGTCTTACCCCTATCAGCTTGAAATGCAATGCTATTCTCACAACAACGTATACCCTTTCAAGCTGTTTCCAAATAAGTCGCTACACGAGCTTTGCTTTGAGCCGATAACGATTTTTTACGGTGGAAACGGCTCGGGAAAGTCAACTCTGCTGAATATCATTGCGCAAAAGCTACAGCTGCAAAGCTCAGTTCCTTTCAACAACACTCCGTTTATGGAGGAGTATCTCAAATTTTGCAGATATGAGTTTGCGGCGTCTGTCAAGCGCATACCGCAGTCAAGCGCCAAAATTACCAGTGACGGCGTTTTTGATTTTCTTCTTGATATACGCGCGATAAATGAAGGAGTAGGAAAAAAACGGGACGAGTTGTTTGATGAATATTATCACTTAAAAGAAAATCCTATGAAAACGCTCTCTTCTCTATCCGAATTTGAAGATTTTAAAAAGCAGCTTGAAGCGAAAAGAAGCACCAAATCAGCCTACACTACGCGTCGCCTCCCGCACGAGCTTGACGGCAAGTCAAACGGCGAGAGCGCTTTCGTTTATTTCACCGACAAGATCCGTGACAATGCCCTGTATCTGCTTGATGAGCCTGAAAACAGTCTATCCGCAAAATTACAGACCGAGCTTGTGTCCTTCATCGAGGACTCCGCAAGGTTTTATAACTGCCAATTTATAATCGCTACGCATTCCCCTTTTCTGTTGGCAATGAAACACGCAAAAATATACGACCTTGATTCCATTCCCGTGACCGAGAAAAAATGGACGGAGCTGGAAAATGTCCGAGTTTACTACGAGTTTTTCAAAAAACATTCTGATCAATTCTGCTAATAAACTAAAAAAATAAATTTTTTCACTTTAATCTTATATTAATAGTATCATTCAACACAACAACTGCAAAAAGTTCCCCTCCAATAATAGATAAAAATTATGAAAAAGCGACAAAAAGCAAAAATCCCCGAAAAACTTTTAAAAAAAGACTTGACTTATCGAGCAATATATGATATAATAACGAGGTCGTAAAGATCTGGGTGTGGCGCAGTTGGGAGCGCGCTACCTTGGGGTGGTAGAGGCCGCAAGTTCAAGTCTTGTCACTCAGACCAAAGAAAAACCGTTGTAACATAAGGATTTCCGAGTGTTGCGACGGTTTTTCTGTTTTTGCTTTCGGGGCTGTTTGGTCTTTGTTTGGTCTTTATTGA
>JAFTXE010000076.1 GCA_017461745.1 Clostridia bacterium
AAAGCTTTCCTTGCAGGGTTGTAGCCCAACTAAGCTTATTCTTAAAATTATACGTATGTAATCGGGCTACAACCCTGCAAGGAAGTTTTTTGCCAAGCTTTTTTTCAAAAAAGCGGAAATCGCGTCCTCCGCGTCCCCGTACTCCCCGATAAATCATAATTTTTATATTTTAATTACTGATAATTTTAGTTTTGCGTCCTTTGTCCAAGCTCCTTTGCCAAAAGCTCTATCGCTTTGCCTCTGTGCGATATGGAGTTTTTCTCCTCGGCGGTCATTTCGGCGAAGGTCTTGCCCATGGGCTCGTAGTAGAACAACGGGTCATAGCCAAAGCCGCCCTTGCCCTTGTATTCATCGATTATCACGCCCTCGGTCACGCCTCTGCAAAACAGTCCCTTGCTCAAATCCTCAGGATAAACGCAGGCGATACAGCATACGAATTCCGCGTGTCTGTCGTCCTTGTCTTCAAGATTTTTGAGAAGCTTTCTATTATTCGCCCCGTCGTCTCCGTGCTCGCCCGCATATCTCGCTGAGTATATCCCAGGCTCGCCGCCAAGCGCTCTTACCGAAAGTCCCGAGTCGTCACCAAGTCCGATATATCCCGTGCTTGCCGCCGCTCTTGCTTTGATAAAGGCGTTCTCCTCAAAATTATTGCCGTCCTCAACTATCTCGTCGTGAAATCCAACATCGTCAAGCGAAAGTATCTCAATCTCGGGGATATGCTTTTCAAGCAATGCCTGAAGCTCTGCTATCTTATGCTTATTTCTTGATGCTAATACTACCTTCATATTTTCACTCAAACAGCGCGCTTACAAATTCGCTACTGTCAAACTCCTGCATATCGTCAATTTTTTCTCCGACGCCTACGAACTTGACGGGAATATCAAGCTCCTTCTTGATAGAGATAACTATTCCGCCCTTTGCCGTACCGTCAAGCTTATTAAGAACGAGTCCCGTGATGGACGCGGCGTTTCTGAATTCCTTTGCCTGCAAAATAGCGTTTTGTCCCGTCGTTGCGTCAAGCACCAAGAGATTTTCTCTGACTGCGCCAGGTAGCTCTCTGTCGATAACTCTGTTTATCTTTTCAAGCTCGTTCATAAGATTTTTCTTATTATGAAGTCTGCCCGCCGTATCGACGATAAGCACGTCCGCTCCCCTTCTCTTTGCGTAGCTTATAGAGTCAAACACTACAGCCGCGGGATCACTTCCCTCGTTCTGCTTTACAAGCTCCGCACCCGAGCGCTCACACCAGACCGCAAGCTGATCGATAGCCGCCGCTCTGAAGGTATCCGCCGCCGCAACGACGACCTTTTTTCCGCTCTTTATAAGTCTGTTTGATATCTTTCCGATAGAGGTAGTCTTGCCCGCTCCGTTTACTCCGATAACGAGTATTACGGTGGGATTACCTGAAAGGTCAAGCCTTCCGCCCTCTCCTATCATGTCCTCAAGTATGGCCTTAAGCGCGTCCATTACCTGTTCTTTTTCCTTAAGCCTGCCCGACTTGACATCGTCTCTCAGTCTCTCTATTATCTCCTCCGTGGCGTTAACTCCGACATCGGACATTATAAGCAGCTCCTCAAGCTCCTCAAGCAGCTCCTCGTCAACCTTTACGAACGCCTTAAGCACTTCGTCAATCTGTCCGAAAAGAGCGTTTTTGGTTTTTGAAAGACCCGCCTTAAGCTTATCCAAGAATGCCATCCCAATCGTCTCCTTTTTTCTTTGCAATATCGTTTATATCGAGCTCCAATACCTTTGAGATACCTCTCTCGGGCATGGTAACTCCGTAAAGTCTGTTAGCCGCCTCCATAGTTCCTCGTCTGTGAGTTATCATGACGAACTGTGTGCCGCTTGAATATCTCTTGATATACTCGGCAAAGCGCGCTACGTTGACCTCGTCCAATGCCGCTTCTATCTCGTCGAATATACAGAACGGCGTGGGGTTTACCTTAAGTATAGCGAACACAAGAGCAATAGCAATAAACGCCTGCTCTCCTCCCGAAAGCTGAACCATATTTTTGATTATCTTTCCGGGGGGTGCCGCCTTTATCTCAATACCACTTTCAAGCACGTTGTCGGGGTCTGTCAGCGATACCTTCGCAGAGCCACCTCCGAAAAGCTCGGAGAAGGTCTTATTGAAGTTCTCGTTTATCTGATTGAAGGAGTCAACGAACGCCGTCTCCATCTCGCCCTCAAGCTTACCTATGATATCAAGTAGCTCTTCCTTGGCGGCGGAAAGGTCCTTTATCTGACCCTCCATATAATCGTATCTCGCCTTGACCTCTTTATATTTGTTGACAGCATCGAGGTCTACGTTACCAAGCACTCTGAGCTTGTTGCGACATTCCGTCTGCTTTGCCGCCGCCTCGGCTCTCGTGCTTGCGTCAAGCTGAGGATATCCGAGCTGAGCCGCGTCAGCTCTCGTCAACTCGTGCTCATCCCAAAGCTTAGTAGCAAGCTTATCAGACTCGGCTCTCAGGTTGGCAAGTCTGTTTTCAAATCTTGCGTATTCCTTATAGACGTTTTCCTTTTGCTGCATCTTTTCACGCATCTTGGCGTTGACCTCGGACAGCTTGCGCTCGAACTCCGAGCTACCCTCCTCGACCTTGGCTCTCTTGGCGTTAAGCTCAGCCAATATCTTGATGCCTTCCTCGTACTGCTCACGGTTGGAAGCCTTGTCAGCCCCGTAAGCGACTATCTTTGCCTCAAGCTCGGATACGTACGCTCTCTGAGTGACCACCTGCTCAGTATAGCCGTCCATACGCGTTTGGGATTCCTCTATCATTCGCTCTTCGGTCTCTATGTCCTTACGCATAGCGGTCAGCGAAATGTATATTTCCGTCATCAGCTTATCACACTCGTCGCGCTTGTCAAGAGCGGCGCTTCTCTTGATATCCATTTCCGCTCTCGCCGCGCCTATCTCAGCGCTCTGCGCTTCAAGCTCTTTTTTGCGGACGGACAGTCTCTCTCTGTCCTCCTCATACTGCTCTCTTGCCTTGAGCTGAGCCGCAAAGTCCTCCTTGAGCTTCTCTGTGAGTGTCACGTTTGCTTCAAGCTTAGCCGAAAGCTGTTCAAGCCTTGCCGCCTCGGAGTCACGCATTACCTTAATAAGACTTATCTTTTGCTCGCAGGAGTCCTTTTCGTCCTCCATATCGGAAATTTTTTCCGAGAGCGCAGACATTGATTTATTCACCTTGTCTATCTTGCTTTCAAGCTCCGCCACCTCGTCCTCGAGCTTCTTTATCTCACCCGCTCTTCCGAGGATATTTGCCTTCTGCTTGACCGAACCACCCGTAAACGAACCGCCGACGTTTATCTGCTGACCGTCAAGCGTGACTGCCTTGACCTTGAATTTGAGGTCCTTAGCCATAGCCGTTGCGTTATCGATGGTATCGAATATCAGCGTTCTTCCGAGAAGTCCCGAAAGTATCTGCGAGAATTTGCTCTCGCTTGCCACAAGCTCGTCCGCAACCGCGATATATCCGCGATATCCCGCTGCGTCTCTCATTTCGGGGGTCGCGCTCTGACCTCTCATAGAAGAAAGTGGGAAGAAGGTCGCGCGACCTGCCTCAGCCTTTTTGAGCGCAAACATAGCCGCCTTTGCAACGCTTTCGTCCTCAACTACTATATGCTGAAGATTTGGGCCGAGTGCAGTCTCAATTGCGGTTATGTATCTGTCCTCAACGTTGATAAGCTTTGAGAGAGGTCCGTATATCTTTCCGCAGGGAGCTCCGAATTTATCGGTTATCGCCTTCTCCGCGTACTTCTTCATTACGAATCTAACGCTTCCCGAGTAGCCCTCTAAATGCTCTTCCATTGCCTTGAAGGTGTCTATTCTCTGCTGAGCCGAGTCTCTGCGAAGTCTCAGCGACGCAAGCTCCTCGTTATCGTCATGTCTCTGAGAGTAAAGCTCTGACAGCTCACCCGTTAGTCTCGTGACCGTCTCCGACGCCTCAGCCGTAATTCCGTCGTACTCGTTAACAGTATTTTTGACGGCGGATATCTGCTCTTCCATTTTCTTGGAGTCCGATTCATAGCGGTCTATTTCGTTCTGCATAGCCGTATTTTTATCTGAGTCGGTATCTCTTGAATTATCTATAAACGAAATTCTCGCGTTAACGTCGGCAATTTCCGCGTTTATAGCGTGGATATCCGACAGCGCCGTGTCAATATCGAAGCTCAGCTTATCAGCCTCTTGCGCCGCAATATTTCTGTTTTTCTCCGCTTCAAGATGGTCGTTAATGCGCTTGTCAAGCGTATCTCTCAGCTCATCTATCTTGGCGTGACGCGCGGCAACTGCCTCCTCCTCGGAGCGTATCGACTTCTCCGTGGACTCGCACGTACCAAGCGCCGTAGCTATAAGCTCCTTGGTATGCAGTATATTCGCTTCGCCTATTCGGTATTCGCTGTCAAGTCCGTGATTTATCTCGGTACGCTCTCTTATCTGTCTGAGAAGATCCTCGGACTGAGTTTTATTGGACTGAGATATCTCAAAGAGCCTATCATTCTGAACCTCAAGCGCCTTTATTGAGTCCTCAACTGTATGAAGGTCAAATTCTGCGTGATTGAAGCCCTCTTCGCATTTTGATATATCGTCTCGTAGCTTCTCGGTATCGTAAAGCCACAGCTGAACGTCTACCTTTTTCTTGGTCTCAAGAAGGTCAATTGCCTTTTTCGCCTTCTCTGCTTCCTTTTCAAGAGGACCTACCTGAGCCGCAACCTCGGCAAAAACGTCGTTAATACGCGTCATATTATCCTCGGTCGAGGCAAGCTTACGCTCGGTTTCGCTCTTTTTATGTCTGTACTTAGCGATACCCGAGGCGTCCTCAAATATGCTTCTTCTCTCGTCGCTCTTACGGGAGATTATCTCCGCTATCTTACCCTGACCGATGATAGAATAGCCGTCTCGTCCGACACCCGTGTTCATAAAGAGCTCGTAGATATCCTTAAGTCTGCAAGCTCTGCGGTTTATAAAATATTCGCTTTCTCCCGAACGGTAATAGCGTCGGGTTACAGTTACCTCATCGTATGGACAGTCAAGTCTGCCTATCATACCCGTATTGTCGAAAGTTACCGATACTTCCGCGTATCCCATGGGTCTGCGGCTGTCCGCACCGCCGAAAATAATGTCCTCCATCTTAGTTCCTCGTATGCTTTTCGAGGACACCTCTCCGAGAACCCAACGCATAGCGTCCGATATATTGGATTTTCCGCTTCCGTTAGGTCCGACTATGACCGTCGCTCCACCCTCAAAGGTGAGCTTTGTTTTGTCGGGGAAGGATTTGAAGCCTTGAAGCTCAAGTGATTTAAGATACACGTTTTTTCTCCCTTCGGATATATTTCAAGTTGTGATCTGTTGTGTGGAAATGCGATGATGCGTGAGGGACGCGGGTCGCTTTTTTGAAAAAAAGCTTAGCAAAAAACTTCCTTGTTTGGTGGTAGCCCATAAGAATTTCTGAATTGTTTTGATAGCATATGGGGCTACCACCCGTCAAGGAAAGCTTTTGCGGAGCTTTTCTCGAAAAGCGACCGCATCTCCACGCATCCCTCGCATCTCCACACGACAGATTACGGTTTAAATATTATGCTCCAATATTATATTATAACCCAAAATCTGATTTTTTTCAAGCACTTTTATTTTTTTAAAGCCGTATTTTTGGCAAATTTTCTCTTTATTTGACTTTTTCTGTCCAATAGCCTTGGAAACATTACCCTTTGCAACGTAAACGGTAAGCTCGCCGCCACAATATCCGTGCTTATCTATCTGCGCGCATATTCTGTCAAAATATAGCGCCGACATTGCCATCTCGCCTATTGCGCTGTGATTTGCGCCACCCATCACTTTAGAGTCGTCAGCGAGATTTTCCGAGGCGCAAAGTCCCACGCGAATACACGGAACACCCGCTTTGTCAAAAACGTCAAGCACCTCTTTGGTGCGCTCCACCGCTTGCTCGTTGGTGATAGGCGTATATTCCCTTCTCTCCGTCATACAGGCAAGCTCCGTGTCGTAAAAAACGACCGTAGGATACACTCTTGCTCCGTCAGCGCCAAGTCTTGCTATCTCCTTGGCGGTATATATCTCGGTCTGTGTAGTCGAGTCGGGAAGTCCTATCATCATCTGACCGATAAGTTCAAAGCCCGCATCCTTGACCTTTTTGCAGGCAATGCGCGCGCACTCCGCGTCGTGCCCTCTGCCTGAAGCTGTAAGCACCTTGTCGTCAAGGCTTTGCAAACCAAGCTCAACGGTACGAACACCGAATTTTTTGAGATCTCCGATTATCTCGTCGTTTATGTAATCGGGGCGCGTTGAAAGCCTTATACTCTGCACCCGTCCGTCATCAATATATTTTTGAGCTACTCCAAGCAGATATAGCATAAGCTCTCTGTCTATACCCGTAAACGAGCCGCCGAAAAACGCTATCTCGCAGGTATCGTTCTCACCGACGGTAGTCAGCGCCTCGGATATTATTCCTTCAACTTCACACGGATTGAATTCCACAGTACCCGATATCGAACGTTGATTGCAAAATACGCAAGCGTTCGGGCAACCTACGTGCGGAATAAAAACGGGAATATTTACGTGTCTTTGCTTCACCTTTACACCGCCTTTTTATAATTATCTTTATTATATCATATAATTGTAGATAAATTCTTAATAAAGGAAAATATGTATAAAAATTTTCTTAAAAATACAATTATAATTTCGCGCTACAACTTTAAATAAAAGAAGTGCCATGCTCAAAAACAAACATAGCACTTCTTTTCGACAATTATATTTTTTGGGAGTAAAGCGTTTCAAACGCTCTCTCACAGCTCTATTATTTTCTGCGCGAGGAATATAACGCACGGCATGGTCGCTATTGACAAAAGCGAGGAAGTGCCAACGCCCTGAGCGGAAAATCCGGGGGATATATCATACAACTCCGCAAGCATCGACACTGAGGTTGCAGAGGGCATTGACGTCAGCGCCGTGGCGAACAATATCCACATACTGCTAAAGCCGCAAAGCTTCATAATAACGCATACGAGCATTGGAATTACTATCAGCTTGAAAAGGCAAAGATAGTAAACCTTTGGAGAACCGAATATCTGTTTCCACGTTCTTCCCGCAAGCAAAGCGCCAATGATAAGCATTGAAACGGGTGTGCACAGAGACGCAACGTAAGAAAGAGATGAAAGCGCGAATGCGGGCAATCTGAAGCTCGGCGCAAACGCAGGTATAATAAATATACCAAATCCTATGACGCTCGGCACAGTTCCCTTATTTATCAGCGCCTTTTTTAACGTCAGCTTTATATCGTCACGCTTTCTTCCAAGTATGGCAATTCCAAGCGTCCACATAAGAATATTAAAGCTTATGACGATAAACGACGCCATAAATGCGCCTACATCACCGAAAAGGGACTCCATTATAGGTATTCCGATAAAGCCCGTGTTTCCGAACACCATAGAAAATTCAAGTATTTTGCGCTCGTCAAGGCTCTTTATTTTGAGACAAGCAACGAAGGCTACAGCGCCCATGAACAGATGGACTATAAATCCAAGCGCCAGAGTTTTTAGTCCAAGTGAGAGATTTTCAGCAGAATACTGCATCTTCACTATTGATGATATTATAAGTGCGGGCTGAGCTATTTTTATTATCAGCTCGGAAAGCTTCTTTGAGGCAACGCCATCAATTATTCCGACCTTACCCGCAATGTATCCGACGATGAGCATTATAAAAAGCGTGGCTATCGTTGTCAGCAATGCAGAAAAATTCATTGTATAAATTCCTTACCGTTTATTGTTTTTTTATCGTATCTATCTTTTGCTTAATTTTCTTCATATCCTCAAGCATTTCCTCCTTGCGTCTCGGGTCACGCAAAAGAAGCGCGGGATGATACACGGCGGTTATAAGGAAATTTCCCTTTTCAAACCACACGCCGTGCTCCTTGGTTATCTTGAAGTCGGGCTTTATCAGCCTCATAGCAGATATTCTGCCAAGGCAAACTATGACCTTTGGGCGTATCAGCTTTACCTGTCTGCGAAGAAATTCGATGCAAGCGTCCTCCTCCGCGGGAAGAGGGTCGCGGTTCTGAGGCGGACGGCATTTGAGAATATTCGCTATGTAAACGCTTTCTCTCGGAATATCAACGGCAAACAAAAACTGGTCAAGCAGCTTTCCCGCTCTGCCTACGAAAGGTATTCCCGTTTTGTCCTCATTATCCCCGGGGGCTTCGCCGACGAAAAGCACGTCAGCGTCAATGTTACCCGTTCCGAAAACGCAATTGGTTCGTGTTTTACAAAGCTCACACGCGGTACAGCTCTCGCAATCTGCACGTAGCTTTTCCCATGAATCGTTCATAAATTATCTCCTTAAAGCGTTATTTTCCTACATTCAAAATAATATCTTTTATCCTCGGCGTGTCCCATGGAAAAGGTTTTTCTCGGAAGAGCGCCGTCGAAGATAACGGTTTTAAACAGCTCGGATTTACCCATTCCCGTAAAAATAAAGCCAATGGCGTTTTCCTTTGCCGCGAGCGCCTTCACGGACTCCTCGCCGTGAATATAGTCAACGGAAGCACCCGAGTGGCTCTCAAGATATCCGTCGATAAACTCCTGAAGCGTCGCCACGGGGAGCTGGCGGACGGGGGTCTTTACCTCAAGGCAACCAACCGTCTCTCCGTAAAGATACGTAAGCGTCTGAGGCTCGGCGTTTCCGTCAAGCGCAGAGATATAGCCATTAAGTGCTTCTATAACGTCCTTCGGTTCAACACCGAACATCACTCTGTATATAGGCTCGAATTTCAGAGCCTCGTCGTGTATGTTTACTATTTCAACCAATGCGTATCTTGCAGGGTGATTCTTAGCCGCATCCTCTCCGAGTTTAGCCTTTGTTTCCTCGTATAGCGCCTTTGCGGTAGCCAGAGAATGATTTCCGTCACCGACGGCAAAAAGCAATGGAGAAAGCGATACGTCACCGTATCTCTCACCCATCTTCTCGGGAGATACAAGTCTATCAAGAGCTTCGGACACATGGGCTATATTTTTCTCACTCAAAAATCTACCCTTTATACGTCCGCCGCCAAGCATAAGCTCAGTATCGTAAGCAACTTCTCCGTCGCAATCGTTTATCAAAGGCTCAATAACCGTTCTTTCGGGATCGTCGATAAGCAACATAACGTGTGGAAGCTCAACCTCAGCGTTGCGTCGAATTGCAACTCGCGGCGGTATTCTCTCAACTACCGTCGCCTCGGTAGCTCTTATAAGTGAACTCGCTCCCTTTCTATAGTCGTAGCATTCAAGGTCAACGGAAAGCAAAATTCCCCGTCTGACACTTCCGTCCGACTGCACTCTTTCAACAAATATCTCCGCATTTTCATGCGCGACTAAAACGTCGCGAATATAATCCTTCATGGTTGCGTTGATGCTTGGAATACGCTCCTGTGCCTCATCAAGATACACCTCGGGAAGCGTTATTCTCAGCGTTGACGGTGCGTCGCCAACCGTTCTTTTAACCTTCTCCCAATACTCAGGCTCACTTGTGAACTGGTCGCAAGCGATCACCGCCCATTTTTTTGCATTAGTTTTATTCATATCGGGGAGAAGAATATCCGCAGGTGAATAGCATTTTAGAGAATTATTTGTCATAATAATATCCTTTCAGTGAATTTTCATGGAGTAATTTTTTCAAATATAGCAAACAGTCCGAGACTACGGACCTTTTTATATTGCTCGCCAGTTCTAACCGTCCACACGAATGCCTTGCACTTGAACAGAGGCACGCACAGACGGAAGCCGAAATTATGAAGTCTGCGTCCGTCCATAGAGATAAAATCGGGGCGCGACATAACGTTAAGCAGCATATTTGACAGCAAAAAGGCAAGGAAATGAGAATATCTCTTGCCCTCTACCCTTCTGACCCTTGTTACAAGCTGTCCTCTCGCAAATCGAGGACGGTATCTTTTGAACCAAGAGAGAACCAAGGGGCTGAAGCTCTGAACTGCAAAAGCACCGTTATAGGTATCGAGCATTACGGATAATTTCCGACATAGCTTTTCTTCCTTACCATCTCCCTTTATCTCAATAAGCAGAGGAACCTTGCCGTCAACTATCTCCAACACCTTTGCGAAAGTGGGAATACCGTAGGACGTATTAGCAAGCCCCATACGTTGAAGCTCCGATGCTCCGTAGTCGCCGATAGCTCCGTCCACTCCGCACATTCGTCTCAGCTTTTCGTCGTGAAAAACCATCACCTCTCCGTCAGCGGAAAGTCTTACGTCAAGCTCAATGCCGTACCCGCGCTCTACCGCAAGGGCAAATGCAGGCAAGGAATTTTCAGGGTATTTTTCACCCCAAAGACCTCTGTGGGCGTAATCGGTGCTGAGCATATCCATATCTGCCCTATCCGTAACTCTCGGCATAATAAGGAACACGTAGCTCACTGCAAAAATGACGGTGAGTAAAAAAACAACTGTCAGGGCAATCAGCATATCAGCCCCTGTTTTTCAGCTCGTAAGCCGCGCGCATCACGGCGGATTGAGTCTTACCGTCGTGAACCTCACCGCGCATTATCATGCCGACGAGCTCGTCAATGGGAATTCTTTTTACCTCGATAAACTCGTCCTCATCAAGCTCCATGTCTCCGAATTCAAGCCCCTCAGCCATATACATATGAATACATTCGTCAAGAATAGCAGGTGAGGAATAATATTTGCCCATATAGCTGAGCTTCTTACAGGTCGCTCCCGTTTCCTCTCTGAGCTCTCTGAGCGCTGCTGAGGTGGGATCCTCGTCCTTGTAATCAAGCTTACCCGCAGGTATCTCTAACATTACGTCAGCGACGGGATATCTGTATTGACGAACGCATATTACCTCACCCTCATCGGTTATCGGAACAACGCAAACCGCTCCAACGTGTCGGCAGTACTCACGGAACGCCTCGCGTCCGTCGGGAAGATATATGTCGTCGCGGTAAAGGTGCAGCACCTTTCCGTCAAATATAAGCTCGGACGCCTTCTGCGTCTCCTTGAATTTTTTTATGTCACTCATGGCTTTCTCCTTTAGTTAGTTTGTAATTAGGATTTTTCGGGGTCTTTCTTTCGGAGAAAGACCCCATACCCCAAAGAACTCGAAACAAATAATATAATAGCTGTTGGAATATAATGCTGTGCTTAATTGGAAGTACGGCATTTTCTAAGGTGGAAACCCCACGAACCTGCTTCGGTTCTTACGGGTTTCTTTTTTTATTGAAAGATGCGGTAGGATACCTCTCAAAACTGTCGGGGCGACCACCGTGTCGTCCGCTAAAAAGAATATAATTTTTATTGAGTTTTGCCGTATATTTTTGCCGAATATACGCGGACGACCGATGGTCGCCTCTACCGCGATAGTTATTGACATACGCACTCATCTTGTCATTGCTACGGAGCTTACGACCGCGACAATCTCCAAGCCGCGCTTAATATATTATTATACACCATTCTCCCCTCAAAATCAATACTTCCATCTCATTTTTTTACTTTTAACTTGATTATTGAATAAAAATATGCTAAAATATATAAGTAATATGAGAACCGAAAGGAAAAGGTAAAAATGAAGCACGTTGATATATACACTGACGGCGCTTGCCGAGGAAATCCGGGGCGCGGCGGCTGGGGTGCAATACTCGTTTTCGGCGGCGTTGAAAAGGAGCTGTCTGGCGGCGAGCCTATGACCACTAACAACAGAATGGAGCTTATGGGCGCTATCAAAGCAATGGAAGCTCTCAAAGAGCCTTGCGAAATAACGCTTACGTCCGACTCAAAATATCTCACAGACGCAATAAATAAAGGCTGGCTTGACTCATGGAAACAGAGAGGTTGGAAAAAAGCGGACAAATCTCCCGTTCTCAATGTTGAGCTTTGGGAAAGAATAGATGCTTTGCTCAAGGTGCACAAGGTCACGTTCGTATGGGTACACGGTCACCGTGGGCACGCCTATAATGAACGCTGTGACGTCCTCGCCACGACCTTTGCGGACAGTTTTTTTTAATAAAGATGCAAATGAGTATTGATTTTTCTTTTTCTTTGTGATATAATTAAAATAGATATTTGTGGGTAAAATTTAGGAGATTGATATGATAATTGCATTAGAAGACGCTAAATACAAGCTTATTGCCATGAGAGCGGACATAAAGGACCTCGGCTCTGCGCTCAGCATTGACGAGCTCAGACAGCTTGCAAAGGAGCTTGACGAGCAGACCCTTGATCCTGATTTTTGGTCAAATCAGGAAAATTCCTCAAAGGTTTTACAGAAAGTCAAGCAGACCAAGGACACCATTGAAGGCTACGACGCCCTCGTTTCAAGACTTGAAGACGCTATAACCCTTGCGGAAATGGCTATTGAGGAAAACGACGAGTCTTACGTTGACGAGGTTCAAAGCGAGCTTGACGAGATTGCCAAGACTGCCGAGAACAAGAGAATAGAAATACTTTTGTCTGGTGAGTACGATAAGAACAACGCCATCGTTTCCTTCCACCCCGGAGCAGGCGGCACTGAAGCGCAGGATTGGGCTCAGATGCTTTACAGAATGATAACTCGTTGGGCAGAGCGCCATAATTATAAATATAAGCTCATAGATTGGCTTGACGGAGACGCGGCAGGCATAAAGAGCGCCACTATCATGGTTGAGGGTCTCAACGCATACGGGTATCTTAAGGCGGAAAACGGCGTTCACAGACTTGTCAGAGTATCTCCCTTTGATGCAGCGGGTCGCAGACAGACGTCGTTCGCATCTATTGAGGTAATGCCCGAATTTGATAACATTGATAAGGTCGAAATAAGAGACGAGGACATTGAAGTAACAGCGCACCGTTCAAGCGGAGCGGGCGGTCAGCACATCAACAAGACCGACTCGGCTATCCGTATTCTGCATAAGCCTACGGGCATTGTCGTCGGCTGTCAGACAGAACGCTCTCAGCTTCAGAACAAGGAAACCGCAATGAAGATGCTTAAGGCTAAGCTTATGGAAATAAAGCTCCGTGAGCGCCTTGACACCATTGAGGATATTCAGGGCAACAAGGGCAACATCGAGTGGGGTTCGCAGATATGCTCCTACGTATTTATGCCCTATACGCTCGCCAAGGACACAAGAACGGGCTATGAGGACGGAAACATCACTGCCGTTATGGACGGCGAGATCGACGAATTCATTAACGCTTATCTCAAAATGAACGCTAAAAATTCATAAAAAAGTTGCCGAAAAAATCAGCAACAAAAAAGACAGACCGCCAATTTGATTTTTGGTGGTCTGTCTTTTTAATAAATTCATTCCAAGGTCAATGAATCGGCGTTCAGAAAATCGTTTGCCTGAATCAGAGAATTGGTTGGCACTACCTTAAAAGCTCCGCAATTAAGGCAGGTAACCTTCATTCCTTCCGCCGTCATTTCAAGCTCGTAATTCCCTTCTGTTCCCTCGGTGCATTTGCAATATATCTTCCCTTCCTCGTCAAGCTCCTTTATCATATACGATATTATTTCAAGAACCTGTGGGTCGGACAGATACTGCTCGGAGCGCAAGGAATCAAAGCTGTCTATTCCACTCTCCTCAAGCATATCAAGAAGCTGTAGCTCAGTTCTTGAAAGCTCTGCCTTTACGTGATTTTCTTCTCCCATCATAGCGACGTTTACGTCGCAATAGGGACATGGCAGAACAAAAAGCTCCTTACCAAAGAAAAGTGACGTGCTGACCGTGAAATTATGGGGATTGGAACAAAGTATGCAAGGCACGGTAAATCTTATTTTACCGTCCTTAGTTCTGACCATAGTCATTTCGCTTTTACCGCAGGTGCATTTAAGCTTCACCATATCCGCGGAAAGTCTGAAAGCGTCTACTACGCTCATAACGCCGCTGCCGCAGGACGGACAGCGATACGCAACTGTTGTCTGTTTGTTTTCAAGTACCATTTTTTAACCTTCCCAACGTTTAAATCTGAAAGATGCCAAGGATAAATCCGTGGCATCTTTCTCATTATTAATGTATGCTCAAGCGTCTATTTTTGCAAGAACCTTTTCCTTAACCTCTACGGTATATTTTTCCTGAAGATCCGTGTTGAACTCGGTATACTTCTCTGTAAAGATAGCGCTCTTTACGGAAACGTGCCATTCAGCCTCACCGTCCTCATAGTATAATGCTACCATGAATTGAGTTTCCTCAACGGTTATAGCGGCGTCGGTATAGCTTCCGACCTCAACGTCGTCGCCGTACAGCCAAGTATCAAATGCGCTTACTCCCATAGATCCCTTGGTGTAGTTTTCATATTTATTGAACGTACCGCCAAGCTCGTCACAAATTTCCTCAAACTCCTCAATAGTCATTCCCTCGGAAAGCTTTTCGATAGCCGTAGCGGCATCCTCGGTAGAGCTGAACATCATTATTCCGATGTTCTTGGTAAGCTTTTCATTTCTATACTGAATCTTGTCAACATAGTAAACGCTTACGGAAGCGGACTCAAGCTCTGCCGCATCGTCGGATATTTCAGCATCATCGGCGCCGTCACCGGATTCAAACGTATCCGTGTCACCAGCCTTGCGTCCTTCCTCGAACGCCCACTCGATAGCGTCGTCGGTATCTGTATAGTTTGCGCCTTCAACAACGGTTGCGTCGTTAGCCTTAACAGCCGCAGTATATATAGTCTCGGCAATAGTCTTTATTTCAGTAGCGTAAGTCTCGTCAACCGCTACCTCTCCAAGTACCTTTCCGTCCTTTACGATAGCATCTGCATCAAAGTCCTTATCGTTTACTATCAAATCAAGTATGTGCGCTATAAGCTTTTCACGAATAGTCGCGGTAGCCGTCTCATCGGGGAGCTTGTCGTCAGCTACAGAGCTGTCCTTGATAGCGTCCTCGTAAGTATTGTCATATTCGTCGGTAACTATATACTCTGCGATCTTCTTGGAAAATTCAGCCTTATCCTTAATAGCTGCCAGCGCCTCTGCTTTAGCCTTAGCGTCAGCTATCATTTCCTTATACTTAGCAACTATCTCGGACTCCTTCTCTTCAGCCTCTTCATCGGTGTAATCATCCTTTTCGAGAACTGCTTTAGCGGCGTCCTTATAGGTAACGTCAAATGTATAATAGGTATAGTCAACAAGGTCGTAATCGAGCTTATTATCGTCGTATTCAGCGGTTATATCATCGTCGCCGATCTCACTCTCAAGCTCCTCGCCTATAACCTCGCTGCACTTGGAAGCAAGCGTTGAAAGCTCAAGCGCATCCTTAATATCCTTAAGCTTCATTCCCTTACCAAAAATGTTAGCAACGTAAGCATTAGTGCTGTAGCCGTACATATCAGCATAGGTCTTATACATCTCAAGCTCGGAATCTATCTTTTCCCAATCGCTGTCGTCAAGCTCGATTTTTCTTGTCTCAGCTTCCTCACAGTAGCGAAGTATCTCCTCTACCTGAGCCTGAGTCTGATCCATCATGTAATCAAACCAAGTACCCTGAGATTCGTCATTGGTATCTACGTACTGGTCTTTAAGAGAAATGGAAGTATCAAGTCCGTAATATGAAAGATACGAGCTATTCTCAGAGACAAAGCTTGAATACTGAGTCTTGAAGTAATAGGTCATCATGTTTGCGTTTACACGGAAGTTGTCGGACTTAACAGCCGTCTGCATACGCGTGAACACACCGTTTGCGGTCAAAAGGCTGAATGCTACTGAAAAGAGTATGACAGCAGCAATTAAAATAGTGATGAGATTGAGCGCCCACGAAGGCATTCCCTGCTTTTTTGCAGGAGTCTTAATGCCCGCAATAGTAGCGCTTGCTTTTGCATTTCTGATTCTGTTAGATTTTCCCATTTGGGTTTACCTCGTTTTCTTTTTTTATGTGTTGACTATTTTAGGTTCATAACAAATATTATACAATCTTTACATGATAAATGCTTGAATTTCCTATGAACAATTAATGAATTTCGTCAAAAATCAATATTTTTTTCTGAAATTATGGTTCAAATATTCATTATGACGGGCAGAACCATAGGTTTACGCTTAGTCTTAGCATAAAGGAATTTAGAAAGATCATCCTTAACGCTGTTCTTCAAGTGCATTCTGTCCACGGGAGAACCCGCGTCAAGACATCTGTTTATCGCTTCTGCCGCAATTGCGCGCACTTCGTCCATAAGCTCCTCCGACTCGCGAACGTATACAAATCCTCGTGATACGACGTCAGGTCCAGACAAAAGAAGTCCCGAATCCGTGTCCACCGAAGCAACCACGACAATTAGTCCGTCCTGCGCCAGATGACGACGGTCACGAAGGACGATATTACCAACGTCGCCGACTCCGTATCCGTCAACGAGAACCTTGCCTGCGGGAACGGTACCCGCAAATCTTGCTCCCTTCGCGTCTATTTCAAGAACCTTTCCTATATCGGAGATAAAAATATCTCTGTCCTCAATTCCCATATCAAGAGCAAGCTCACGGTGCGCCGCAAGGTGTCTGTACTCACCGTGTATAGGCATAAAGTATTTCGGACGTGTAAGCGCCTGCATGAGCTTAAGCTCCTCCTGACAAGCGTGTCCCGAAACGTGAACCTCTACCACAGCGTCGTGAAGCACGCTGACACCATTCTTAGACAGCTCGTTTATTATTCTTCCAACAAGCTTTTCGTTACCGGGTATCGCGCTGGACGAAAGAACAACGAGATCGTTTCTTCCAAGCGTCACCTGAGAATGGTCTCCGAAAGCCATGCGATACAACGCCGACATGGGCTCGCCTTGGCTTCCCGTGGTAACGAGCGTCAGCTCCTCGGGTTTGAATCTGCGTATTTCATTGATATCAACCAGAACGCCTTCGGGAACAGTCATATAGCCAAGCTCAACAGCTGCGGTTACTATATTCGTCATACTGCGTCCCGTAATAGCGACCTTTCTTCCGTGTTTTGCACTGACGTTTATTATCTGCTGAACACGGTGAACGTTGGAAGAAAACGTAGCAATAACTATTCTCTTCTCCTCATTAGAGGAAAAGATATATTCAAGCGATTTTCCAACCTTGCGCTCCGAGGGAGTAAAACCGGGTCTTTCTGCGTTAGTGGACTCGCACATAAGCAAAAGCACACCCTTACGTCCTATCTCACCGAGACGGGTAATATTCATCATGTCACCGTCAATGGGAGTGACGTCAAGCTTGAAGTCTCCCGAATGAACGACCACACCCAAGGGAGTGGTTATGGCAAGACAGCAGGCGTCTGCGATAGAGTGATTTGCATGAATAAATTCAACCGAGAACTGCCCTAAGCGGACTGTCTGACCTGCTTTTACACAGTTAAGCTGAGGTTCGGAGGGCAAAACGTGCTCGGTGAGCTTGTTCTTTATGATACCGAGAGTCAGCTTAGTACCGTATATTGGGGGATTTATCTCACGCAAAACATACGGAATAGCGCCGATATGGTCCTCGTGTCCGTGCGTAAGAACAATACCTCTGATTTTGTCTTGGTTTGCGACGAGATAAGAAATATCGGGAATAACAAGATCAATACCCAACATATCCTCATCGGGAAATCCCAAGCCGCAATCAACAATGATAATATCCTCTCCGTATTCCATAACGGTCAGATTTTTTCCGATTTCATTCAAACCGCCAAGAGGAATAATACGGAGCTTACCTTTTTCTTTCTTTGGCATAAAATCTCCTATTCAATTTTGATAATTAATATTCGGTTATGTAATGCGATCACTTGCGAATCAACGCCCATACGCCCGTGACCTGAATTTGATAAAGTGAAAGATCGCTTAAATATAACAATCAACAGAAAAATCGCCCTCAAAGCATACAGCACCGCTCCCTGCATACTTCTAAGAAGGCAAATATCAAATTTTAACCTATTAAATATTATATCACATTCCTTTCGTCTTGTCAAGGTGTGATTTGATTATAATAAAAGTATTTGATTACAATAAAAGTATTCCGACGATCCAAAGTGCCGAAGCTGCCACCGCCCCCGCCATTATTCCTGCTAAAATACATTTAAGCTTGTCAAACCCACGTGCCCCGCAAGACGAGTTTCCATCAACAATAATCCGATTGGCTTCCTTTACTATATCCTCTTTTCCCGAAGCAATCCCCTTCTTAACAACGAAATATACGGTTTCAAATCTACTATTCCTTCCGCCGCGAACCACGATAACATTTCTGTTTACTCCCTTGAGCATATAAACCTCACAAAAATTACATATAATTTTATTATATCCCGATAATAACCAAATAAAACATAAAATTCTATGAACTCAAGTGAAATTCAAGATGTATGATAGTACGAAAAAGTATAAAAAGAAAAAAATAAATTATTTTCAAAAAAGGGGTTGCAAAATAAAAAGATTTATGATATAATATACGGGTGTTAAACATAGGGGTATAGCTCAGCTGGTAGAGTACCGGTCTCCAAAACCGTGGGTCGCGGGTTCGAATCCTCCTGCCCCTGCCAAAACCGAAGCCAAACGGCTTCGGTTTTTCTCTTTTTGGTGTGTTTTATTCTGTATTTCTTTGTCGAAAGCAAAAATAACGAGCGTTTTTAATTCTTTTATATCAAAAAATCCGATTTCTCTTTCCAATAATTCCAACCACTCCAACCGTTCCGTTTGCCACAGCATCAAAAAAGCAGCAACCGTATCAACTCAGCTTCAAAAAATCGTTAGGGCTACCGCAAATTTTAATTGTTGCGGTAGCTCTTTTATCTTTGTTTACTCCGACGCAATTTTTGAGCCTTTATATCTGTAATATATATTTCTGCTATAATAATATATTATTATATTTTATAGTTAATAAGATGGTTCATGGTGAACCCTCCCAGGGTTCACTTTATAGACAGAAGTCATTTGTTATACCGTTGAGCATTGATGTGTCCTTTTTTACATAGTACATCTCTGTTACTTGTGTTGTGGAGTGTCCGAGCAGATCGGCTACTTGTTTGACTGTGAGTGCTTTTACCATTCCATCGGGTTGCTTTACTCCGTTTACGAGATTTGTTGCGAAGGTATGGCGGAGAGAGTGCAAGCCTTTGCTCTTTATACTCGCACCTTCGAGGAGTCTGTGATATCTTCGTCTGAAAACATCGGGTTTGGTGTAGTTACCGTTCTCATCACATATTAGAGGGCTATCCTCTCCAAAGTAGTATTCTTGTCGTAGCTCTTGTATCATTTTTATTGCCGTATCATTCAGTGGTATATCTCTCTTACTCGTTGTACTCTTCAGCTTTCCAACCTTAACCTCTGTAGAGCCGTCAAAACGCTCTACGCCGTCTCTTTTGTTTACGACCTTCACTCCCCTCTGTACGTGTAGAACTCGTCTCTCAAGGTCTATATCGCTGTTCAAAACGCCGAGCATTTCGCCTGCTCTCAGTCCTGTGTTCAGCATTAGAATATACGCTTCTGCTTGTCGGTATAGCTTCTTGCCTGTCTTATACTTTTTATTCGCTTCTATCTTTAATTTCTCAATTTCATCACTTGTGAACACTGTTATTGTTTCACTCGTCGGTAAGTCCTCTTTATCTTGTATTGCGTAGAAGTTGCTCTTTTTAATCATTGGCGTAGAGTTCATAGGATTTTTATTTATTAGCTCTTGTTGTGTTAGGTATCTGAAATATTCGTTTAATATATTGTGTACTTTCTTCACGGTTGTATAGGCATAGTCCTCATTCATCCAATGATTGAGGATTTTTTTGATGTCGGCTGCTGTTATGTTGCCAACGATTTTATTGCCGATTAAGGGGTATATTTGGTTTTCTGCGGTACACTCGTATCTGTCGTATGTTGTCCGTTCAACCGACGGGAACTTGAATACCTGAAGCCAATTAGTCATACTGTCTTTAAGTGTTTTGTTAGCTTCAATCGAGGTAGTAATTTGGTTATTGAAATCTTCAATATAAGCTGTCATCTTTTTGTTTACTTCCTGTTTGGTAATTCCCGAGAAGCATTTTCGTTTTCTCTCTCCACTCTCGTCCATATACCAGACCGTTCCGCCCCATCGACCGTCTGTTCGCTTGAAGGCGTTTCCATTGGTAAGTAATTTTCTTGTTGCCATTTATTCACCGTCCTTTATGTTCAAGTAAGTATTTTAATTGTATAAATGCTATTTGTTGTGTTTAAAGTTATAAAGTTCTCATCCATAATTTTGGTATAAGTCAATGTTCCTGTTCCCGTTTTGATATATCTCGTATCATTGTTCATTACTATAAAGTGTTCTCCACGAGATAATCGCTGACTTTCATAAATACTAATTACCCCTATGAAGCCCTCATAATCCTTTCTCCATATCCAACTTTCATCATCTTTAGATTTTTCGGTTGGTTCTACGGAAACTATCATACCGAAATACTTGTCAATTAACTTTGGCATATCTTTCTCCTTTCTTTGTTTTACCACCAACTATACCACAAACTGTTTCACATATCCAGCTCAAAATAAAATTTATCATTTCAGACACAACTACATTTCGCTCATAATAATTCCTTGCTTCTTCTCCTGAATCTCTCAGCGTTGCTTTTTGTCAATGGTTGGGAACTGTTCGCTGGCATGCATATCATTCGCACATTCTTTAATGATACCAGATGCATAATAAATTAGATTGTACACACCAAATATGGAAGGCATTGCCGTATTGTTCTTTTTGTTTGTCATTGTTTCCTCCTTGTTTTGTTTTAATGATGTCGTAG
>JAFTXE010000077.1 GCA_017461745.1 Clostridia bacterium
CCAAAAGTACAATTCGAAGGATCTTTGCCGCTTGCGGCAACAACAAACTTCGGTTGGAAATCCTTTATGCTTTAAGGGCACTCCCAATATATACGGTTAGTAGTTGCTCCTGCGTCGCAAAGATTCTTCGCATCGTTTATTTAGTTCACCCACTTAAGTTTCTTCTGCTCAGAATGACACGGAGAGAGTGCGAGCACAGATAACCAACTCCCCGATAAATCACAATTTGAACACCTAAAATATGGAGATGTATATGGGAAAATATTCAAGAATTCTTATCTGCTCTGATTTTGACGGTACGCTGGCACATAAAGCTGAGATACCCCAAAGAAATATTGACGCAATAAAATATTTCTGCGAAAACGGCGGTCTTTTTTCCGTCATAACGGGCAGAAGCTTTGACTTTTTACTCAAATACGAGGACTCCTTATGCATGAATACTTACGTCGGCTGTGTTAACGGAACTACTGTTTATCACTTCCCTACGCGCAAGCTCATAAGCGAAAAATTCGTTGACGGAGATATATCCGAACGCATGGGCAAAATAGTGCAAGGACTTGACAATATCTCCGACACTTACGTTTTCGGAAGGAACGGAAACGTATATATTCCCCATGACAGCCCTGATTTTTCAAAGAAGCTCAGGCAAGAGCTTGACCGTTCGGTATACAAGGTACTTATTCACGGCGTCACTCCCTTCACCGAGGAGGAAATGACGTTTGTGCGCAACGCTCTCGGAGACGGATATACGGCGGCACGAAGCTGGGAGACGGGAATTGAAATACAAAATTCAAGCTATCATAAGGGAGTTGCCGCTCGTCGTATAGCCGAGCTTGCGGGAGCAGAGCGACTCGTATGCGTAGGCGACTATGAAAACGATATTCCCATGATACAAGAGGCAGACGTGGGATACGCGGTGGCAAACGCGCTTCCCTCGGTAAAGGCTATTGCGGACAAGCTGACACTTGACGTGCGCGACGGCGCTATTGCCGCTATTATCGACGAATTATAAAAAATATAAATAAGGAGAAGCTATGGAAAACATTTTAAACAAGGCAGGCTTTATCTGCGACATGGACGGAGTTATATATCACGGCAACAAAATTCTTGACGGAGTTGCGGAATTTGTTAATTGGATGCTGGAGAACAACAAAAAGTTTGTATTTCTCACAAACAGCCCCGAAAAAACTCCCCATGAGCTTAGCATGAAGCTTGAAAGAATGGGGCTTTGCGTCTCTCCCGACCATTTCTACACGAGCGCTATGGCAACGGCTGAGTTTCTTCACGCGCAAGCGCCGGGGTGTACGGCTTACGTAATAGGCGAGGCAGCGCTCTCCAAGGCGCTTTACGACCACAAAATATACATGAACGACGTAAATCCCGAATACGTAGTAATCGGCGAGACCCGCACCTACAGCTTTGAGAAAATCGAAAAGGCGATAGCCCTCGTCAATAAAGGAGCTAAGCTCATCGGCACGAATCCAGACACCATAGGACCTACGGAAAGAGGTATAATGCCCGCAACGGGCGCTTTGGTCGCTCCCATTGAAATAGCTACGGGCAAAAAGGCTTATTTCGTCGGCAAGCCCAACCCCCTCATGCTTCGTCACGGTCTGCGCCTGCTTGACTGTCACAGTAAGGACATCGCGTTTATCGGCGATAGAATGGACACCGATATAATCGCGGGTATCGAATCAAACGTCGATACCGTCCTCGTCCTCAGCGGCGTTACCGCAAAAGAAGATATCGACAAATTCCCCTACCGCCCCAAGTACGTCTTGAACGGCGTTGGAGATATTGTGAAAAGATAGTTTGTGAGTGGGGATTTTTGTCAGAAACTTTCTTGAAAGAAAGTTTCCGACACCTTCAAAGAACTTGTGAAAAATAAATATTAGGACTGTTGGAATATAGTGCTGTGCGCAATTAAGAGTACGGTACTTTCTAAGGTGGAAACCGCGTCAAACGCTGCTGCGCGTTTGACGGGTTTCTTTTTTATTTAAAGGTGAGTGCGAACATTGTGCTTAAAAATATGTTTCATTGAAAAAATAATTTATTGCGGCCTTGTACCATCTTCACCTCAACGTGTCATCCTGAGCGGAGTCACAAAGAAGGAATAAAATTGCTGTTATCCTATATTCCCTTGTGACGTAGTCGAACTTTTTGGGAGACGAGGTACGAGTCGAGCAAAAAGCGACGAACGGAGCGTAAGCGGAGTGAGGAAGGGATCTACTTCGATTTATTGCTATCCCTTCTGTGATTAAAACTTACATTCCCTCAGCAATATAAAAGTAACACTTGCGAAAAGAAGGTTATCGAAAGCCGTTAGTAGATCCCTGCCTCGCGTTGCTCGTTGCTTTCCGCTCGGTTCGTTCCTCTCCTCACGGAAAGTTCGACTGCGTCACAAGTTATTATTAATTCGCTTTAATAAACTCCGCGCGTTGTGACTCCGCTCAGGATGACACGCTGAGGTGAAGCTACTGCGAAGTCATAAAAAAGACTATCGCAAAGAACACAAGTCTTACTTTCCACCCAACAAATCCCTCTCTCCATGTTTACCTCAAATAAAAAATTTCGGGAAGAAGCGTCAAAGTGGCGTTTCTTCCCGATTTATTATTCAGCTTACTTGTAATCGCCTTCGCCTATTTCACGGAATTTTTCTCTGGTACGGAACAAAAGCGATACGCACCAAATTCCCGCGAGGGCAACGACCGTATAGACTATTCTGCTGAAAAGAGCGTCTGAGCCGCCGCCTATCCATGCGACGATATCGAATCCGAAAAGACCGATGCTACCCCAGTTCAGCGCGCCGATTATAGTAATTATCAGCGCAATTCTGTCCATAATCATTTTGCCAAAGCCTCCTTTTCAACGGTTTTCCGTCTGTCTATAGTGTTAGCTTTGACGCAAAAAATATGTGACGCAAATTAAGTCAACTTTGCGTTTTTGTGTTATTTTGCCCGAATTTTTACAACGAGCTTGCGAACGTGACCATCAGTTCCCTCCGCAAAGATACCTGGAGCATGAGGCTCGCCGGGGAAGATTATAGTCATATCACCCTTACAAAGACGAACGGAATCGTAATCCTTATTCATCGCGAAAAGCTCGCAATCGGGAGTATATTCCTTTGAAAGAGACAGCTTTTCAGCAGACTCAAAGCGAATAATTTCCTCTCCGTCAAGAACCACCTGAATATCTATATAATCTCTGTGAGACTCAAACTGAGCATCAAAGGGTGATTTTGCGTCGTAGGACTGGATCATGTAATAGCAAGCGTCGCCGTCGACCTCGTATTTGCCGTTCTGCGGAATATTAGCGCAAGCCTTCTTTGCTATGTCAAACGCCTCTCCGAAATACTTGTTAAGTCCTGCGTAAAGCGCAAGCTCGGGGCTCTTTAAATTTGCAACTATCATAATTTATCTCCTGTAAAATTTATTTTTTTCTCTATTATAATAGTATATCATTTTTGGCAGAATGTCAATAACTTTTTTAAGATTTTCAATATCTTTTCACTTAAAAAATTTTTTTCAAACATATTTTATGCTAAAAAAATCAAAAATAAAATATTTTTTTCAAAAAGCTCTTGATTTTTCAATTTAAGTGTGGTATAATATTACGGTCGATGGAGAGATGGCTGAGCTGGTCTAAGGCGCACGATTGGAAATCGTGTGAACGCTAATACCGTTCCGTGAGTTCGAATCTCACTCTCTCCGCCAACAAAAAACGCACTTTTGTCTACCGACAAAGGTGCGTTTTTTGAATGATGTTTGCCTTCGGCAAATGATGTTGGCTACGCCAATGATGACGACTTCGCCTAATGATGCGTGGCTTCGCAACATTTTATGGCAAACATCGCATCATTGCGACCAACTGGAGCAACATCATTTTGAGCGAAGCGAAATACATCATATCGCCGCGGGCGATGCATCATTAAAAACTCAAGGCTAAATCTTGATTCATTTACAAAAGTGTGGTATAATCTATTTGCGAAATTATAACTTGAAAAAATTCATTCTAGGAGTACAAAATGTTTATTAGAATTTTCGTGCAAGCTATTGACACAGAAGAAGCCATAAAGCATACAAAAAAATTTGAAAGTTTAATTTCCAATAGTGTAATCGGTTTAAAAATCGAAAAGATAGAACAATATTGGAAAATGCCGGAGCAATATTGTATTGAATATGAATTTAAAGATATTATACCAGAAAAAATATTTGAAGTAATAAAACACATAGGAAATAACCCGTACATTACTGCTAATGGTGATAAAATCGAAGAATATATATTTGCCAGAGCGACCGGAGATATTTATTTAGAAAAAATTGAGTGGATACTTATCAATGTTGGAAAATAAAGGCAATTTCTCGTTCGTAGAGCAGAGGAGAAGAAAAACAGACACCTTTTGTGCGCTTCTCCTCAACAAAAAGAGCACATTTGCTTTCGCAAACGTGCTCCAGATTACTGACAAAGCCTATCTCAGACACGAGATAGGCTTTGTTTTTTGCTAAGAAAGAAGAAAAACGCGAAGAAATCGGAGGTATCCCTCCAGCATAGGTTGGCGATCTTCTTCATATTCTGCACGGCGGCAGTGAGCAGGCACTGTTCGGCAACTTTAGAAAGCCCCCGCATCCTGCAATAACGGATACCGTGTAATTCTTTGGAGTCGGCAAAGCTACGCTCCACCG
>JAFTXE010000011.1 GCA_017461745.1 Clostridia bacterium
CGCGTGCATAGGCTTTACACTTCCAACCGCCTTGTTAAAATTAATATGTAAAAGTGTCATAATATTACCTCATTGTATTTTAATTTGTACACTTTTCAAAAGTGGGGATGTTTCAAATGCAAATTTGAGACATCCCCATATATGTGGTCACGATTCTATTCCGTGTGCCTTCATTATTTCATTAATAACTTTATTTATCTCGTTGCGCTTGGCCATGGCCTGTACGTTCAAGGGCGTTTCGTCGACCGCCGCTTTGAAGACCATTTTTGCGAGCCCTCCTATGTCATGAACCACCGCATAATCGATAACTATACCGTCCATAATAACATCGATCATCGCAGAGCTTTGGGGATCGTTTACACGCTGATACTTGAGAACTGTTTCATAGATGTTCGGACGCAGATTCTTATTCGAGTATGCTGCCATTGCTTCCATCATAAAGCCTACAAACTCTATATTATCATTGGTTATAGAACTGGGAACTGCCACGAAGCAGTCGCACCAGTTATTAACGTGACTGAGGTACTGCTCCTGATATATGTCTGCCTTGGGATAAGGAATAACGGCGTAATCGCCTTCCATATCGCGCAGATGGAACATCGCCGTCTCAAGCTGATGCGCGAGAAATACGGCGTTACCACCCTTAAAGGTCACGTTTATAACGTTCTGCTGTTTCTCACTTGGTGTTCCGGAGCCGCCGTATGCAAATGTCATCGTGGGATAAAGTTTTGCTATCCTTTCAAGAGTAGATCCGAGAACCTCTGCTTTTAGATCCATCGTCAACGTATTATTATCAACCTTAGAGAAAGATGAGCCTGAGCCTATTACAAGGTTCTGAACGACCAGTCCGTTTTGCTGAAGAATAATACCGAAGAAATCCTCAGAGGCGTTCATTACGTTATCATCGTTCATATCCTTCGAGATATCCGCTGTCAGAGTGAGAAGTTTGTCGATAGTCCACTCTCCGTCTTCAACGATCTTGAAGATATCAGTATCCTGATGATACTGCTTGAACAGATCCATATTTACGTACATTGCCGCAGGCGCCTGATACAGCGAGGGCGCGATATCACCTGTTGTGAAATAGAGCTTATTATTGAGAAGCATATTCTCGTAAACAAGCGGTGACCACCATTCCTTATCAAGAGAGAGGTATTCTATTTCATTGAGGTTTCGGAGCATTCCCTGAAGGGCGATAGAAGCGAGTGTTCCACCTGATGTACCGGCAGCAGTTGAGCCGACAGCGGTGGAGATTACCATATCATATTCCGATGCATCGGCAAGTATCTGGGTACAAAGCATGTTGATACCGTCCGCCGCCTTGGTTACGGGATAATACTCAATGTCTCCAAGATTGTAATTTGATTTTAGCACCATATCACGTTCATAAAGCGCGATGGTAATGTTGGATGTGTTTTTCGTTTCATCGGTCGCGTAGTTTACGTGCATTTCGGGGTAGTCATTTGCGTCGAGAATCTTAAAGACCTTTCCTTCAAAGTCACGGCTTCCAAGCTCAGACAAGCGGTCACCCTCAACGGTTTGAACTGCGTCTGTGGTGTCCGTCTCTGTGTTCGCTCCGCCCGTACAGGAAACAAGAGCAAATAGCAACGTTACGAGAGCCAAAAAAATAGCTATTGTTTTTTTCATAATCATATTCCTTTCCATCATATAATTTCAATTGTACTTATTATAACCTATAGCATTTTTGGTGTAAATAGTTTTTTCAACAATTAAGTATAGGTTTTCTTATGCTATTTGAGCATTTAATCTTTTTTATCTTTATAGGTGGATTTAAGGTTAACAGTCACGGAGTTTTAAAAATTCTCCAACAAAAATATTCATATTTTTGAAGTGAATATTTTTTATTGATTTGTGCCCCCACCAGTGGTTATGACTCAAGCCACAATTTTACTAAGAAAATCTTGATAATATTCAGCCAGTATTCTTTCAAAATAAGGCATAACATACTTTATTTCTTCTTCATTGAAATGATGAGCATCGTTTATGTTCATACAATATTTTGCACGGAATGCCGAATTGCGAATATTAACTCCCGTGATCGAGATATCATATACGGAGTAAATAAACATCTTGATGCTCCGCCATCGCTTCCCTATCATTAGACTGCTACTATATAGCGAAGGATGTACTCTTTCTCCGCCACACTTATATTTGGTTTATTATCCCTTTCCGCTATATCTCTGCTATATTTAACTTGATTTAGTTAACCTTGACGGTTCACTGTGAACCCATAGCCTTGGATAGCTTTTCAGCGGACTCCGAGTTAGGAGCGAAGCCGCCAAATATCATATCATTTACTCGCTTTCGCGTATCTTCACTGTATACTTGCTTTTATCACACAAAAAGGAAAAGTCCCGCAACCCTTGTAATTACTTGGGTTTCGGGATTTTTTCACTTTTACTCTTCTTAACAAAATATGCCGTTTTAATTTCATTAATATAAATCAATGTTTGTGCATAGAAGAGAGAGGAAGTCCAGCACTTTTTCGAAAACAAATCCAACTTTTTCACGAGGCTTTTCTTTGACTACTGCGATACAAATTTTGAGTGTTGAGAGAAGGCTCTTGACTATCACTTTGAAGTATGCTATAATAACGGCAGAAAAAGAATTTATGTGGAGTCGGATTTTCGATTTCCTGATAGCATCCATATCCCACCGAAACGGGATTGACCACACCTTTGACCATCTACGGCTTTGGACTATGTGGAAACAGTGCCCACAAGAGCACCCGAAAGCATTGATTTCGGACACAAAAGTCCCGAAAAGCCTTGTAGAGTAAGCAAAAAATCGGCATTTTAGCGTTTGGGAGCAGGACACCGCCCCCAAGGTTTCCCGAAGCAAAAAACGCCGAGAAGCCTTGTAAACACTGACTTTTTCGGCACTATCCTCTCTCGCAAAATCCTATATAAAATCGGTTTGACCACATGTTTGACCACTTACG
>JAFTXE010000078.1 GCA_017461745.1 Clostridia bacterium
CTTCTCTTTTTACATAAGCTTTACGGAGGATGCGTATCATTGAAATCATTACTTAAATTTTTCAAGGGCTACCGATTGCAGTCAGTTCTTGCTCCGCTGTTTAAAATGCTTGAAGCAATATTCGAGCTTCTCGTTCCCTTGGCGGTTACGAGAATTATTGACGTCGGAATAAATCAAAACGATACCAAGACGGTAATTTCCATGTGCGGTGTTATGTTGGCTTTGGCTATAATAGGACTTATATGCGCAGTCAGCGCTCAATATTTTGCCGCTAAATCGGCGGTCAGATTTTCCACCAAGCTCAGAAGCGTGCTCTTTGCTCATATTCAAGAGCTTACACCGACCGATACTGACAAATTAGGAACGTCCACGCTCATAACGAGAATGACAGGTGACATAAATTCCGTACAAACGGGCATAAATATGTTTCTTCGTCTGTTCATGCGCTCTCCGTTTATCGTTTTCGGCGCTATGATAATGGCGTTTACGATTGACGTTAAGCTTGCATTGATATTTGCCGTTGCTATACCCGTGTTGGCTATTATCGTATTTGGAATAATGCTCGTAAGTATTCCAATATTCAAAAAATCTCAATCAAGGCTTGATTCGGTTCTCGGCAAGGTACGCGCCAATTATAATGGCACGAGAGTAGTAAGAGCCTTCAATAAGCAGGATGATGAGATTGAAGATTTCGACGAAAAGAACGAATCGTTAACTAAAATTCAAATATTTGCGGGAAGGATTTCCGCACTTATGAATCCCCTTACCTACGTCGTGATAAACTTCGCCGTAATAATACTTATAAAGCTTGGAGCGATAAACGTACACAGCGGAAATATTACGCAAGGTGAATTGATAGCGCTCTACAACTATATGTCGCAAATCCTCGTTGAGCTGATAAAGCTTGCTTCTCTTATAATCACTCTCAACAAAGCTGCGGCAAGCGCGGGACGTGTTTCAGCAGTCCTTAATACCCCTCCCACACAAAAGAAAGCCACCTCTGACAGCTTTACCAACGACGGCAGTATCGTAAAATTTGATAAGGTCTCCTTCTCTTATAGCTCATCAGGAGATCATGCGATAAGTAACATAAGCTTTGCTGTCAAAAAAGGACAGACCGTCGGAATTATCGGTGGAACGGGCTCGGGAAAAAGTACGCTTATCAATCTTATCCCCGGATTCTATGAAGCAACCGAAGGAAACGTTTATATTAAAGGTAAGAACGCATCGCTCTATTCCAAGGACGAGCTTTGCGATATTATAGCCACCGTGCCTCAAAAGGCGCAGTTATTCAAAGGCGATATCCGCTCCAATCTGCAATGGGGCAATGAGGACGCGGACGATTCACAAATGTGGGATGCGCTCAAAAACGCTCAAGCCTATGATTTTGTAAAAGAAAAGCAAGGACTTGATACAGAGGTCGCGCAGAACGGAAACAATTTCTCAGGCGGTCAAAAACAGCGCTTGACTATTGCGCGAGCTATCGTAAAAAGACCCGAGATATTGATACTTGACGACTCGTCGTCAGCGCTTGATTACGCAACCGAAGCAAAGCTACGCACAGCAATAAAAAATCTTGAATACTCCCCCACCCTTTTCATAGTTTCGCAGCGCACCTCGTCAATTCTCCATGCGGATATTATTTTTGTGCTTGACGACGGTGAGATAGTCGGTAGCGGTACGCACGACGAGCTTCTTCAAAGCTGTGAAATATACCGCGATATTTATCATTCCCAATTTGAAAAGGAGGTAGACGAAAATGAAAAAAAGTAAGCAAAATATAAAAACCTTTTTCAAAATACTCGGATACCTCAAAATTTACAGAATACACTTTATTCTGTCCGTTATATTCACCGCTATATCCGTTGCTCTTACGCTATACGTGCCTATTCTCGTAGGTGAGGCTGTAGACCTTGCTATAGGCGTTCAAAACGTTGATTTCGACGGAATTGCGCGGATACTTATTAAAATAGCAATATCCGTTTTGCTTACGGCACTTTTGCAGTGGTTGATAAACATTCTCAACAACCGCATGACCTACGGTATAGTTCGCAATATAAGGCACGAAGCTTTTACAAGAATACAAAGCTTCCCTGTGTCTTATATAGACTCCAATCAAACAGGCGATATCGTCAGCCGAGTTATTACCGACGTTGACCAATTTGCCGACGGGCTTCTTATGGGCTTTACTCAGTTTACCAACGGTATCATGACCATTCTCGGCACGCTGATATTCATGCTCTTTATAAGCCCGATAATAACTCTGTTGGTCGTAGTTCTTACTCCTCTTTCGCTCTTCGTTGCGGCGTTTATTGCCAAAAGAACGTATTCAATGTTCAAGCTTCAATCGGAGATACGAAGTGAGCAGACGGCACTCATTGACGAGATGATTTCGGGACACAATCTCGTTGTAGCCTTTAATCATGAAGACAAAGCAATAAAAGATTTCAATGAAATAAACCAAAGACTCGGAAAGGCATCCCTAAAGGCTATTTTCTTCTCCTCGCTAACCAATCCTTCAACGAGATTCGTAAACTCAACGGTATACGCGCTCGTGGCTCTCGTCGGAGCATTCATGTGCATCAATTCCCCCGCAGCGCTTAGCATAGGAATGCTCTCAAGCTTCTTGGCGTACTCCACGCAATATACAAAACCGTTCAACGAGATTTCGGGGGTCGTTACCGAGCTGCAAAATTCAATAGCCTGCGCTCAAAGAGTTTTTGAAGTAATTGAAGCGCCTATAATTAATGAGTCGGGTACAAATGATACCAACAGAAAATTCAAAGGCGATATCGAATTCAAAAACGTTTGCTTCTCCTATACGGAAGATAAACCGCTTATAAGGGACTTCAATCTCTCGGTAAAATCAGGACAGCGTATAGCAATCGTTGGACCTACAGGTTGTGGAAAGACGACGCTTATAAATCTGCTCATGCGGTTCTACGACGTTAAGAGCGGCGAGATATTACTTGACGGTGAGAATATAAACAATATTTCAAGACGCAATCTTCGCAATTCCTTTGGAATGGTCTTGCAGGATACTTGGTTATCGGCGGGAACGATCAAGGAAAACATAGCCTTCGGCAACCCCGACGCCACCGACGAGGAAATAATCAAGGCGGCAAAGGCGGCTCACGCTCATAGCTTTATTCGCCGACTTCCCAACGGCTACGATACAATTATTTCTGAAAACGGCGGCTCGCTTTCTCAAGGGCAAAAGCAGCTTTTGTGTATTGCGAGAGTAATTCTCTGCTTACCCGAAATGCTTATTCTTGACGAGGCTACTTCCTCAATTGACACACGCACGGAAATGAGAATTCAAAAGGCATTTTCCACAATGATGGAAGGTCGCACTTCGTTTATAGTCGCCCACAGACTGTCAACTATTCTTGAGGCGGATAAAATACTCGTAATGAAAGACGGAAATATTATAGAGCAAGGCACGCATAAGGAGCTTATCGCAAATAAGGGATTTTATTACGAGCTGTATAACAGTCAATTCGTTACTTTCAAATAATTAATGACCACCGATATTTTTGTCGGTGGTCATTAATTATTTGGCTTTTAATTATCCCAAAAGCTCTCGCCTATTTCGTAATAATTATATTTCATTTCGCTATCAAGCTCGGCTTTCTTCTGTCCGCTCAGCGTAATAACGTCCGATGCGGTAAGAGCAATTACGTTTACTTCAGGCTGTATATAAATCTTTTTCATATTAATTATCCTCCGTCATTCTGCTACTGTTATCGTTGTATCATAAGTAATAACGTATACGTCGTCGTATACTCTGGTATTATTTTTGTCGTGAAAGGTTTTAACAACGAACATAAGCTCGCCAACATTGGCTTTTATTCCGCCAACGCACGCCACGAACAAATAGTCACAGGTATCAGCATGGTATTCCTCACCTCCGCCGTAAACGGAATCATAAACGGTCGTTATAACGGGAAATGTATTATCGCTCTTACGATTGGTCCATTTCTTTCCGTTTTCTGTTATCATGGTTATCTCCATGCCGAGCGCATCGTAATCGGTAAGCTCACCATTCATACCGCCAATAATTCTTAACGTTGACTTCGTATCTATCGTCAACGTCGTGCTTTGCTGCCCGTAGAACAAGGTAGGTAGAGTATTTTCCGCATCTGAAAGATTGATTTTACGCACGAGGTTCACAACTCCTATTGGCAAAGGATTTCCATTGGGGACGGTTACAAATTCGCTATTGGCAGGAATCTGTGCGTCTATTCCCTGCAATTCTGATGGCGCGACATAAGTATATTTATCTGCGTCGGGAGCGCTTTCGTAGGTTGAGAGGACGTTGGTAACTGTAGGTACTGTTTTATTGAGTGAAGTACCAACACACACTCCCCAATTGGTTTTTTTATCACCTATATTAAAATCGAATGTCGATATGCATTTTTCTACTTGAACCCTCGAAGCATTTGTATTTTTTCCATTTACACCAACAAACCCTCCTATTCCACTAATATCATTTGTTCCTATATAATTGATATTTCCGTATAATGCAGAATTTTTTATTAAAAGATTTGCAGTATCTGAACTATTATATCCAACAATTCCTCCAGCATTTAGCGATCCACTTAATTTATTATTAATATTTATGTCTCCTGCAAAAACGCAATTCTCAATCACAGAATTCGAGTTGCTATTATTTCCAATAATACCACCTACAGTTATATCATTAGCGGTTATATCAACATCAACATAAACATTTTTAATAACAACGTTCTCTCCATTACTAATATTACCAAAAAGAGCGCCATTATATTTTGCATCTGATATAATCTCTGAATCTATAATTGCCAAATTAAAAACACCGGCCGACGTATTATAAACATTGTTGATTGTTTTAGTTCCTTTTATATTACCACATAGTAATCCATTAACGCTAGTTTCGGTCTTATTTTCAAACAACAATCCCTTTACAATATGATTATGACCATCAATTATACCGCTAAAAGTTCTATTTAAGCCTATAATTTCTTTCCAGTCAAACATTGAGCCGTCATTAGAATTTCTCAAATCAATATCGTTAACTATGTGAATAATCTTACCTTCAAAAGTATTTCTTCCCCCTATTTTTTTCCCAAATTCAATAAAATCTTCTGCGCTATCAATATAAATTTCCGCATCATTAACATTAAACTCCGGGATTTCAATGTAGGCGCAGACAGACATAGACGAAAGCGGTATTATTCCGATTACCGTTACTATTACAAGAATGATTGCTAATATTTGTTTTTTCATACATTTTTACCTCTTTTTTATGTAATTATATGGTAGGTTGTAACTATTTTACCATAAATGTCGAATTAAGTCAATATTTTTGTGCAAATATTTATAGAATTAACAAAACAATAATAAAAAGCTCTCTTTTTAAGTAAAAATCAAAAAAGAGAGCTTTTTTAAAAACAATATTATATAAATATTTTTTGATATTGTTTTCCCTTCATTGCCTCCTCAAGCGTAGGCTTCAAAAGTGAAAAATCCGCAATAAGTGAATGCGGTTTCTTTTGAGGATCATCCTGATATAACGGGACAAAATATACGAATTTTCTTGACAGCATATGTCCTATATTCTTTAAATTTGCAGACAGCGCATCGTTTGAAGCCAGCGCTACTATAAGCGGACGGTTACCTCGCAAATGCGCCTTAGCAGCCATCGTCACTGCCGTATCGGTAATACCGCAAGACATTTTTGCCAAGGTATTTCCCGTACACGGGCATATAATCATCGCGTCAAGCGTCATGCTCGGTCCTATCGGCTCTGCACCTACAACCGTATGTATCACGCTTCTTCCACACAGACTGCTTACCACTTCAATAAGCTCTGACGCTTTACCAAATCTCGTATCCGTATTGTAAACGTTTTCACTCATTATAGGCAGAACATCATAACCGTTTGATATAAGCATTTTTAACTGCTCTATTGCATATTTATGAGTACAGTAAGAGCCGCACATCGCAAAACCTATCATAGTATTCCCACCTCCTTGTCAGCAAGCTTTTCAAGAATACATTCAGCTATAAGGCTTCCCGCGCTATACGGAGCGTATTTCCCAGGCAACGACGATGCCCAGAGAACGTTTGTTGAGAGCTCCCTTGCCGCACAAATATCAACTCCCCCAGGCGCTGAAGCAAGCTCTATTATCATCAAGCTTTTATCGGCTTTTTCAAGAAATGCACGGTCAAACAGCCATGCGGGAACAGTATTAAAAATAATATCATATCCATTTTCAAGCTCTGAATACCATCTCTTTTTATCAGCGCCTGAGTGCTCAATTATTTGCACCGTCTTGCATCCCATAAGTTCAAAGTAAACCAAGCTATCGCTATTTCTTGCTGCAACCGTTACATCACTTCCCATGCGTCTGAGTAGCTCGGAAAGCAATCGAGAGATTCTTCCCGTGCCTGTAACGGCAAATCTTGCGTCCTTAACACATTTATCAAGGCTATTCATAGCAATGCTCAACGCCGCCTCTGCGGTTATATAGGCATTCTTTATTTGCAAATTTTCCCAAAGAAAATAATCGTAAACCTTAATTCCCCGTCCTTGCGCTTTAACAACGGTATTCTGGGGAATACGTCCACCGAAAAGCACGGCTTTGTCATTCATGCATTCAATTATATCATCAAGAGGAATTCTTTCACTATTTTTATATGCTGGGCAGTTGAGCACGTTACCGTCCATGCCTGCAGGTAGCGGCAATATCACCGCATCGGTATCCTCAACTGCTTCAAGGACGTTCTCGCACTCCTTTATTCCATACTCTGCCGCATGCTCTGCGCTCAATCCGCTTACGTATACGCTGATTTCCCTTTTACTCAATTCCTTTGCTACGGCAACCTGTCTGTGGTCTCCGCCAAGCACCGATATTTTAGGCTTATTCTTCATAATAACGTGCGCATCCTTTCGACATAGACTACATTATCATCATATGTAAAAGGATGCGCTTTTGACAAATATTATTTAAGCTCAAACGTAAGTTTTGTTTTTTGAGTATCGCTATAGTAGCAATTCTGATAATTTACAAAAATATCGCTCTTATCCATTATATTCTTTGAAGCATATACGACATTTGCATCAAATTTTACAGAAAATCGATATAGGTCATCAGGAGTATCATTATTTCCTATTATAACGGTATCACATTTTGACAGTTTTTCGTTCACTTGATCTTCAAAATCGCTATTGTATACATTAGTATCAGCATATCCAAGTATTTCTTTACCCGCACTTACGAACATTGCTGTCGCATTATCCGTTCCATTCAACGCAGTATAGAAACACATACTAATGCCGTCAATCTTCAATATTTCTCCGTCCCTATATAAATAGCTGTCCACCTTGCTGTTTTTTGCTAAGGTCGCCATGGCAACAGCCATTTGCCGTTCCTCTTCGTTGCTCGGCTCAGCTATATATATTCTATCAACGACGTTGCTTCGGAAGAAATATTCCATTGCAGAAATATGTCCCTTTCCTATAGTTGTAAATACTATGTATTCAACGCTTGTAGCACCTTTTTCTGACGCGTTTATAATCGCTTGAGAAAAGCCCGAATACGAGCCGTCAGACATATCCACAATTCCAAGAGTTCTTCCCGAGCTTATTGCAAACGTCTCGTCGTTATTTTGACCGTAATAAGTTATTTCAGGTTTTGCCGTCAATTCAAAGGCAGCTACCGATACACCAAAGACAAGCGAAAAACAAAGTATCGGTAAAACTATTGTCCATTTATGCTTCAATTTTACAAGCAGTAAAATTATCATTGAAATTGTAAACGCGACAACCAATATATTCGCAAAAAAATACCGCAACGAAACCGTAGCAATATCTAACGCTGAAAGCTTCTCAACTATACGTAAAATCAGAGCTCCGAGCAATTTAACAATTGCGACAGCAACACTACCTAAAATCGGAATTTTTCCTATAATAAGAGTAATTGCGGAGCTTATCAGAAAAACTGCGCTTAAAGGAGATAATAAAACGTTTGCAATTATTGATACAGCAGATATTTCGCCGAATATTTTCCATTGAATAGGTAAAAGGAACATATTAGCGATTACCGTCATTGCAAGTGTAAGCAGTATTGCTTTTATAATTTTGAGTAAAATCCTTAAAGCACCGCTTTTCTTAGGCGCCTTACGCAAAAAATCTTCAAATATCGGGTAAACAGTTACCAGTCCTAGCGTTGCAAGAAATGACATCCACATTCCAAGCTCCAATACTGCGTAAGGAAAAATCGTAATTATCATACTGATAGATAAAAACAAAGCGGTTGGCGGATCTGACTCCTCGGCAAACAAAAATACAACGTATACTATCCAAAGCATAAATACAGCTCGAAGAGCAGACATTGAAAAACCCGTAAAAAACAGCAAGAAAAACGAAAGCACCGTAATTATTGCGCACCGAGCTTTTTTAGGAATGAAAAGCTTTTGCAAAAACAATTCTACTGCGCCTAATAATATAGAGATATGCAGTCCGCTGACAGCAAACAAATGAGACACTCCCGAGCGACGAAAATCTCTTATTACGTTTGTTGTAATATCCGATTTATCTCCCAATAAAAAGCCCTTAACAAGAGCGCTTATATCTCCGAAAACGTCTTCGATATAATGAGTTACGCCGTTTTTGAGATGTTGGGCTACTACCGTAAATCCGTTTCTTTGGAATAATCTATCAAGTATGCCCGTTTGATTGTCAAATCTCTGAACGGTAGCTCCTTCGGGGGTATAAAGCACCGCTGTCAACACAATATTTACGTCGTCGCTTCTCTGCTCTCCCGTCAAACCCAATATTCTTGAGGACATATCCACAATATCAACATCGGCAATTACCGTGTCCCCCACACAAAGATCCGTTGAAAATCCGCAAACAAGCAACGCTTTGAAAGAAACGTCGCTTTCATCTATTTCGTCTATTTTCACAGTATAGGTCGAAGTATTATCAGAAACGTATTCAACGGACATAACGTCCATCTTTACACTTCTGTCACCGATATATTCGTTTGCCTTTATCCGTGGGAGATCTATTCTGAACGCCGAATTTGCAGTTGCCAATACTATTGCAAGAAAGCATAATGTAATGGATAAAAATGTGATTTTATATTTATTATAAGCTGCACAAAATAATCCCATTATCAAAATACTAACAATTGAAAAAGCTATAATACAGAGCTTAGAAAAATACTCCAAATCAAAAACTATAGCGGACGTTATCATAAAGAGAAAACAAAAAAAGCACAGCGGTCTACGACGAAATAACTCCATAATAACACCCCCTTTTGAATGTTTAAAAGGAATTTTTATCCACAAAAGTTAAAAAACCTTTAAATTTTAGCATGAAGTATTTTACATATTAAGATTTTTCTTGACAAATTGCTATTTTTATTATATAATAGTTTGTGTATGAGCTTAGTCTCATAGCATTTACGTATGAATTATTTAATTTTGGAGGATGAAATGTACGAACAGTTTGTTAACCTTCTTGTCGATGAGCTTCAGATTGACAAAGATGAGATCACCATGGAGGCTGAACTTTCCAACGACCTTGGCATTAATTCCATAGAGCTTGCAGATCTGGTTATGCTTTGCGAGGATAGATTCGGAATAGAGATTAATGACGATGATATCCGAGGCTTTACAACGGTTGGCGATGTAGTTAAATACCTTGAATCACTTAACTGAATATAAAAACAGGACTGTTGCAAAAATTCACTGCGGCAGTCCTGTTTTTCGTTATTCTACCATAGTAAGTGATGTTTTATATCCCACACCACGTTCGGTAGTAATCAGTCTTTTCCCCACAGGTAATTCAAGCTTTTCTCTGAGGCGACATATATATACGTCAGATATATTTCCTCCCTTAGCGTTTATCAGTTCTATTATTTTTTCTCTGCTGACTGCTTTTCCGTCAGCTAAGCATAAAGCCTCAATAATGGTGAACTCGTTTTTGGAAAGCTTTATTTGACTATTTGATATAGCTACTCTGCAAGAAGCTCTATCTACTACGTAAAGTTTATTATCTGTAACGTCTGCGCGTACGTCATCAGAAGCTTGAGAAATATTATTTCCCAAGGTTAGCTTTCGACAAAGCTCATGCAGATCCCTTATTGAAGTAGGCCAAGGCAATGAATACGCTCCCGTATCAACTGACTTTTTCAATATAGACGAAACGCTTATAACGGAACGGTTACCCAAAGGCTTGAAATTGCTTACCGTATCAATATCTACTATGATAAAATCGTATTCCTCGGCTGCAAAAATACCATCATTGAATAAGCTTACGTTATATTCTTTTGATATCAGCTCAAGCTCAAAAAAACGCGCAAGCTCTTTATTCGTCGTAGCTATAGCTATACTTGACATCTGAATACTCCTTCGATAATTTTACTTTGTTCCCAAAAGCTCCTTAAAAATATTCTTTATATCAAGAGCTGTCGTTGAGGTCATAATAGAGCTTCTGGCGCGAGCGGCATCTTTTATTCCGCTGACATACCATGCCATATGTTTTTTGGCTTCAGCAAGTCCAACGCGCTCTCCCTTAGCCAATATCATAGCATCAAGCTGTTCCAAAGCTACAGACAGCTTTTGCTCAATACTCGGCTCTTCGTAGATATCACCGTTTAATCGCGCCGCTATCTCGGAAAATATCCACGGATTTCCTTCAGCACCGCGCCCTATCATAACTCCGTCGCAACCCGTTTGTTCAATCATTTTTACAGCGTCATCTGCGCTGTATATATCACCGTTTCCTATAACAGGTATGGAAACGGCTTTTTTCGTTGTTTCAATAACTGATATATCTATCCCCGGAAGATATAGTTGTTCTTTCGTACGAGCATGAACGCATATCAACGATGCGCCCGCTTCTTCAAGAGCCTTCGCGAATTCGGGCGCATTTATTGAGCTTGAATCCCATCCTGCTCTTATCTTGACAGTAACGGGGATGCTCACTGCGTCACATACTGCTCTGACTATTTTTGCGGAAAGCTCAGGGGTCTTCATAAGTGCGCTGCCTTCTCCGTTGGATGTTATTTTCCTTACAGGGCAACCCATATTTATATCTATTGCGGCAGGTGGCGTATCCGAGCGGCAACCTTTATAGCTTAACTGTTCTATCATCATTGCAGCTTCTGCCATAAACTCAGGCTCACTTCCGAAAAGCTGTATTGCCATAGGCATATCCTTTACCGTAACCTCAGCAAGTGACGCTGTAGCTCCAACATCCGCACTTTTTTTCTTAGCCTTCTGCTCATAGCACAATGCCTTGGCGCATACCATTTCGCTGACGGTGTACTCCGCCCCATATCTCATACAAAGACGCCTGAAGGTATTATCAGTAACTCCTGCCATCGGAGCTAACATCAATCCGTTTTTAAGCTCATATTTTCCGATTTTTATCATAAAAAAATACCACTGTTTTTGTCATTAATTGTAAAATACAAAAGATTATTGAAGATAAGATAAATAATTATAGGACTTCCTTTGAATTTATGTCGAACGATTTTTATTGACTATATTGGTAAATTATGGTAATATATAATCATAAACCTAAAAAACAAAGGAGATCAAAAAATGGAACTGTTAGAAACAATCAAACGAGACCCAAGAAAAAAGCGCATCATCGTAGGTATACTTATACTGCTGATAGCGACCGTTGCCATAGTTGCTTTTACATTTGCAAATAAAAGCGATAACGGTGCGAAAACCGAACCGCCAGATAACGATACCAATAGCTTAAGCGTATTCAAGACTGCGGACGATGAAGAAAGCAGTAAGTCCTCAAGCAATTCTCTTGATACCGTAGAGCCTATCGACCTCAGCGGAATCAACGGACTTGAGTACGTAAGTAAGGAAGACGGAACTTGCTATATTGACGGTATAGGAAGCTGTAAGGACACAGAACTTAAAATACCTGCGTACAGTCCATACGGTGACATCGTTATAAAAATAAACGATGGCGCGTTTGAAAACTGTACAGAGCTTCTTTCTATAACCATTCCCTCGACCGTTAAAACCGTCGGCACGGGAGCTTTCAGAGGCTGTAGCAGTCTCGTTGCAATAAACGTAGATACCGAAAATTCCGTTTATTGTTCCGTAGGCGGCGTACTACTCTCCAAGGATAAAACCGTCCTCGTATGTATGCCGATGAACAGACCCGGCTCAAGCTATCTGCTAAGCACCGACACCAAAGCCGTTGCCGCATACGCTTTTGAAGGTGTGATAAATCTCAAGAGCATCCTATATCAAGGAAGCATCGCAGATTTTCAAAAAATTGATTTTCTTATGGGTAACGATATTCTCGATACCATACAAATAACCTGTAATTACGTTTCCGCGAAATAAAACGTTGGGGCTGACTCACGGTGAGGCAGCCCCAATTTTTTTACATTTTCTTTTGGGTTCTGTTTACCAGAATCTCAGTAGCTACCTCGAGATAATCGTTATTCATCATCTCTATCCAGCCCTTATCAACAAGCGCGGAAAGCTTGGGGTCCATAGGAATTCTGCCCAAAAGGTCGTATCCGAACTTATCGGCAATCTCTTCGATATGGCTGTCTCCAAATACCTTTATTTCCTTGCCGCAATCAGGGCATTTTACGTAGCTCATATTTTCAACGAGTCCGTATACGGGAATATCCATCATCTTCGCCATATTAGCCGCCTTTTCTACTATCATAGAAACAAGCTCCTGAGGGCTACTGACTATAACTATACCGTCAACGGGAATAGACTGAAATACGGTAAGCGGGACGTCTCCCGTTCCGGGAGGACAGTCGATAAACATATAATCAATATCGTGCCATATCGTATCCGTCCAGAACTGCTTTACAGCACCCGCAATGACGGGACCTCTCCATACGACAGGCTTGGTTTCGTCATCAAGCATAAGGTTTACGGACATAATATCTATACCCGATGTTGTCGTCGGAGGAATCATTCCATGGTCGTCACCTTCAACTCCCGCCTTAAGACCGAAGGACTTAGGGATTGAAGGACCCGTGATATCGGCGTCGAGTATTGCCGTTTTATAGCCAAGTCTTTGCATATTTACGGCAAGCATAGACGTAACGAGTGATTTACCAACGCCGCCTTTACCGCTGACTACTGCTATGATATGCTTTACACTGCTCAATTCATGGGGTGCTTCCATCAAAGAGTTCTTTTCCTTTGACGCGCAATTTGAAGAGCAGGTCGAACAGTTATGAGTACATTCTTCTGACATGATAAACTTCCTTTCAAGATTTGCAAAAATATTTCAACAAACTATATTATACACCTTTTTAATAAAAAATTCAATAGCATTATAAATTTTTAAGTACAAAATATTTTTCTTATTATAAATTTTTTTATAATTTTTTAATTATTGTCTTGAAAAAATACTAAAATAGATGTATACTATATAGGATTGATAATATTTTTGGAGGTCATTATGGCAGAGACACTTAAAAAACTTTCTAATTTTAACGGTGTGCAAGGTCCCGTGCTTACAATCGTTATGGACGGCGTTGGTCTTGCCCCCAATACCGTTTCCAACGCGGTAGCTACTGCGTACACCCCTACACTTGATATGCTTATGGAAAACTATCCTATGGTTTCTCTTAAGGCTCACGGAACGGCTGTCGGTCTTCCCTCTGACGACGACATGGGTAACTCTGAGGTTGGTCATAACGCTCTTGGCGCAGGTCAGGTATTCGCCCAGGGCGCAAAGCTCGTTTCTCAGTCTATTGAGAGTGGCAAGATGTTCGCTTCTGATACATGGAAGGAGATAGTTGCCAACGTTAAGGCAAGCAACGGTACTCTTCATTTCATCGGTCTTTTCTCCGACGGTAACGTTCACTCTCACATCGACCATCTTAAAGCAATGATAGTTCGTGCTAAGGAAGAGGGTATCTCCAAGGTAAGAATCCACACTCTTATTGACGGTCGTGACGTTGGTGAAACAAGCGCTCTTGACTATATCGTTCCCTTTGAGGCGTTCCTTTCCGAGCTCAATGGCTCTGATTTTGACGCAAAGATTGCATCGGGCGGCGGACGCATGAAAATTACCATGGACAGATACGAGGCTGATTGGTCTATGGTTGACAGAGGTTGGCAGACGCACGTTCTCGGCGAGGGCAGACAGTTTGCGAGCGCTGAGGCAGCTATCAACGCTTACCGTGAGGAATACAAGGTTATTGACCAGGATCTTCCTCCCTTCGTTATCGCAGAGGACGGAAAGCCCGTAGGTACTATCGAAGACGGCGATAGCGTTATTTTCTACAACTTCAGAGGCGACCGCTCTATTGAGATATCCAAGGCGTTTGATGCTCCCGAAGGTGCGTTTGACAAGTTTGACAGAGTACGCGTTCCCAAGGTAGTATACGCAGGTATGCTTGAGTACGACGGAGACCTGCATATTCCTAACAAATACCTCGTTTCTCCCCCTGAGATTACAAACACAATGAGTGAATATCTCACTCTTACAGGTGTAAGTCAGCTCGCTATTTCCGAAACTCAGAAATACGGTCACGTGACTTATTTCTGGAACGGAAACCGCTCGGGCAAATTCTCCGAGGAGCTTGAGACTTATATTGAAATCCCCTCCGACGTAGTTCCCTTTGAGCAGCGTCCTTGGATGAAGTGTGCTGAGATAACAGATAAGCTTATCGAATGCATCGAAAGCGGAAAATATCAGTATCTCCGCGTAAACTTCCCCAACGGTGATATGGTTGGTCACACAGGTTCACTTCTTGCTACAAGATGCTCCATGGAAGCGCTCGACCTCCAGCTTGCAAGAATTCTTGCAGTGCTCGACAAGGTTGGCGGTGTGGCTCTTATAACGGCTGACCACGGAAACGCTGACGAGATGTACGAAATGGACAAGAAGACGGGCGCACCCAAGGCTGACAAGAACGGTAAGTTCAAGGCAAAGACAAGCCACACTCTCAATCCCGTTCCTTGCATCATTTACGACAATGTAACCGCGCACAAGTACAAGGTTAAGAAGGACGAGGGCAACTTCGGTCTTTCTAACGTAGCCGCTACTATGGTAAATCTCCTCGGCTACGAAGCTCCTGCTATGTGGGACGAAAGTATCATCGAATTCTAAATATCAAAAAAGCTGGCTCGATCGAGCCAGCTTTTTATATACCAAATAAAGCCTTTGTATTTTCCCTTGTAGCTATTATCGCGTCTTCAATTGAAATGCCCTTTATTTCCGCAAGTCTTTGAACAGTCAGATACATAAGTCCCGAATGATTTATCTTTCCTCTGTATGGATGCGGAGCAAGATACGGACAATCGGTTTCAACAAGAATTTTGTCAAGCGGTATCGTCTCTGCTACCTCTACGGTCTTACGGGCATTTTTAAATGTAAGCACACCCGAAAAGGATATATACCAGCCTCGTTTTACAAGCTCCTTTGCCATTTCCGCGCTTCCACTGAAGCTATGAAAAACGCCTCTTACGTTTTTGTACTTTATAACAGTTTCAAAACAATCGCCGTGAGCGTCTCTATCGTGTATAATAACGGGCATATCGAGAGTCATTGCCATTTCAAGTTGATGCCCAAAATACTGCTTTTGCAGATCTTTATCAAATCCCTCGTAATGATAATCAAGTCCGATTTCACCCAATGCAACTATCTTATTTTGCTTTCGCAGCTCGGGCGCTTTTATAAGCGCGTAAAGCTTGGACAGCTCCTCATCTATACCTTTCTTGAAATATGCCACGTCTTCGGGATGAATACCTACTGCCGCATACATTTTTGAATATCTTTGCGACTGCTCAATACACAGCATATTAGTTTGATTATTTGTTCCAACGTTTATAACGCCTTCGATTCCCTTACCGAAAACCTCATTTTCGAGAATAAAGTCCGCGCCTTCGGTCTCGGCTGCAAACCGTCTGTCAAAATAATGAGCATGAGAATCAAATATTCCCGTACAGTCGTATAACGCTTCCGACATATCAAAACTCCTGCTTCAAGCTTCTCTTGAACAAGCCGTTTATTTCCTCAGCGGCATCCGCTCCATCCCAGAGGAAATTATACACCGCTTTACATATAGGCAGCTCAACCGAATATTTGTCCGCAAGCTCAACGAGTGCCTTTGTCGTATAATAGCCTTCGGCAAGGAGATCGTATTTTTCACCTTTGACTATAGCTTCACCGAACTGTCTGTTATGGCTGTACTTTGAAAATACCGTCGCCTCATAGTCACCGAGATGGCAAAGTCCGTAAGCGGACAACTCGTTACCGCCCATTGCTTTTATAAGCCTCGCTATTTCACGAGTACCTCTTGACATAAGCGCGCCCTTAAGCGTGGAAAGCTCAAGTCCATCGAGAACACCCGCGGCGATTCCTATAACGTTTTTAGCCGCCGCGCCAATTTCATTACCGATAAGGTCAGCGCCATAATAAAAACGTATCAAATCTCCTGAAAAGCTCTCAACGAGAAGTCTTTTAACCTCATCGTTATCACTGTCAATAACCATGCAGTTAGGTATTCCCGCATAAAATTCCTGAACGTGTCCAGGTCCTATCCACACGGCAACGGAATTTGACGCATCCGTATTCTCTATCGCTATCTGCGACAGACGCTTTCCCGTTCCTATCTCAATTCCCTTCATACAAAGAACAAAAATTTTGTTTTTCAATCCAAGTGCCGCGATTTCCGACATAAAGCCACGAAGTCCTTGAGATGCAATGGATATTACTATCACTTCCGCATCTTTAAGCATATCAAGCTTAGTTGTAAGCTTTACGCTTTCGGGAAGCTCCAACAAATCGTTTTTTCGCTCACTGAGAAATCTTTTCATATGCTCAGAGGACTCTCTGCCGTAAAGCGTTACGTCGTGCCCCTGTCTATCAAGATACCACGTAATAAGCGAGCCCCATCTTCCGCATCCAACAACGCAAATTTTCATATTTTCTCCTTAAAAGCAGGGGATTGTCAATATTATAACAATCCCCAAACATTCTTATCTTATTCTTTCTCCAAGAGGTGTATCGTCAGCAAGGAATACGACTCTTACCTGCTCTTCTCCGCTTGCAAGGATCATACCCTGAGACTCGATTCCGCAAAGAGTTGCGGGCTTAAGATTTACAACGACTATTATCTTCTTTCCAATAAGCTGCTCAGGCTCGTAGAACTTTGCAATTCCAGAGACTACCTGTCTCGTCTCATATCCAAGGTCGATTTGAAGCTTAAGAAGCTTTTTCGCCTTCGGAACTTTTTCACAAGCAATTATCTGAGCGCTTCTCAGCTCAACGTTCATAAAGTCCTCAATGCCTATAAGCGCACAGCCCTCGGGCTTCTCCTTAGCCTTTGCTTCAGCCTCGGCAGCCGCCATCTTTGCCTGCATTTCAGCTTCAAGCTCAGCGAGGAGCTTTGCCTCGTCGATTCTCGCAAACAGTACCTTGGAGTCGCCAACGCATTTACCGCTCTCAATACCGCAGAATTGCTCAGCCGTACCGATAGTATCATAGGTTACCTTATCAATGCTGAGCTGCGAGAGAATATCCTCCGCAGTCGAGGGAATAAAGGGCGTGAGCATAACAGCTCCCCAACGGATAGCTTCAAGAAGGTTATAAAGAACAGTACCGAGTCTTTCCTTCTGAGACTCGTCCTTTGCAAGCGTCCAAGGAGTTGTTTCGTCAATATATTTATTCGCTCTGCTAAGCAGCTCAAATACACATTCAAGAGCGTCTGCTACTCTGAACTCGTCCATATTCTTGATAAGTCCGTCGTATGCCTTTACAGCCGCCGCCACAAGCTCACCGTCAAGCTCCTGCTTAGCATTAGGCGCTTGAACTACCTTATCAAAATACTTCTTCTGCATATCGAGAGTTCTCTTAACAAGATTTCCGAGGTTGTTTACAAGGTCGGTATTGAATCTCTTGATAACAGACTCGTAGGTAATACTTCCGTCGGACGCAAAGGGCATCTCGGCAAGCGCATAATATCTTACGCCGTCAACGCCAAAGCGCTCTGCAAGCTCGTCGGCGTAAATAACGTTTCCGCGTGATTTGGACATTTTATCAACACCGAAGTTGAACCAAGGATGTCCGAATATCTGCTTGGGTAAAGGAAGATCGAGCGCCATGAGGAATATGGGCCAATAGATAGTATGGAAACGAAGAACGTCTTTGCCTATAACGTGAACGTCGCAAGGCCAATACTTTCTGAAATGCTCGCTCTGCTCCTCAAAGGTCTTGTCGGGGTCGTAGCCAAGCGCGGTAATATAGTTTGAAAGTGCGTCAAGCCAAACGTAAATAACGTGGTTGGTATCGAATGTGTGAACACCCCACTTAGTGTTGGTACGGGTAACGCAGAGATCCTGCAAGCCGCCTTCGACTTTGAGGAAGTTGTTTACCATTTCCTTTTTTCTTGACTCGGGCTGAATGAACTCGGGATTGTCCTCTATGTGCTTTATAAGTCTGTCGGCGTATTTGCTCATTTTGAAGAAATACGCTTCTTCTCTTCCTTTTTCAAGCGCTCTGCCGCAATCGGGGCATTTTCCCTCGGTTACCTGAGACTCGGTAAAGAAGGACTCGCAAGGCGTGCAATACCAGCCCTCGTAGTAACCCTTGTAGATGTCTCCCTTGTCGTAGAACTTCTTGAACATCTTTTCAACGGCTTTTACGTGGTAGTCGTCGGTCGTATGAATAAACCAATCGTAAGTCGCACCCATCTGGTCCCACATCTTCTGAATGATGTCGGATACGCCGTTTGCGTATTCCTGAGGAGTAACGCCCTTCTTCTCTGCAAGCGTCTCTATCTTCTGACCGTGCTCGTCAGTACCCGTGCAGAAGAAAACGTCGTAACCGCGCGCTCTCTTATATCTTGCCATAGCGTCTGTTGCTATGACCTCGTAGGTATTTCCAAAATGGGGCTTGCCCGATGCGTAAGGTATCGCAGTTGTTATATAGTATTTTTCCTTCATTTTCACATTCTCCATTGTTTATTTCAAAAGATTTCCGTTTACACAAACGTTTACGACGTTAAGTCTATGAGTGTTTTCAAGAATAAGCATATCAGCGCGCTTTCCGACGTCAACAGAGCCTCTGCTGTCAAATACGCCTATCTGCTTTGCGGGATTTTCCGTAGCGCAAAGAATAGCGTCAGCAAGCGGTATTCCGCAAAAATCTATAAGATTGTTTACTGCGTTGTCAAGCGTCAGCGTGCTTCCCGCCAACGCTCCTTCGGGCGTCAAGGCGATACCGTTTTTGACGACGGCAGGATTTCCCGCAATGGAATATTCTCCGTCGGGACAGCCCGTTGCTTCCATAGAATCGGATATCAGCACCGCTCTGTTATATCCAAGCGCAGTATACGCAAGCTTTATCATCTGCGGAGCGATATGTATTCCGTCGCAGATAAGCTCTGCAAATTTGTCACCCGTAAGAGCCGCGCAAATAGCGCCACCGTCTCTGTGATGGAGCGGCGGCATAGCGTTAAATAAATGCGTGTATGCGCAAATGCCGTTGCGTTCTGCTTGCTTTGCCTCAGCGTAGGTAGCGTCGGTATGTCCTAAAGACAGGGTCGCGCCTATCTCCAAGGCTTTTTTCGCAAAGCTTCCGTCAGTGTCAAGCTCAAACGCGGCACTTATCTGTAAGGAGCGACACATTCGAAAGACCTCATTTTCAAGCTCATCAGCGCTCAGCGGTCGTATAAGTTCGTCAGCGTGAGCACCCTTGCGCTTTAGATTAAGATAACGCCCTTCAAGATGCACTCCGCAGAAATCGGCGTCAAATTTATTCGGCACAAATTTATTTATTCTGTCCGTAGCCGCTATCATATCGTCAAGCGGAGCGGAAGCTATCGTCGGCATAACGGTAGTCACACCGTGTCTTGCATAGTCTGCCGCCATTTTTGAAAGTGCCTCGGGGGGAGCGTTTACAAAATCGTAGCCTGCCCTGCCGTGCGTATGTACGTCGATAAGTCCGGGGACTATCGCTTTTCCCTGCATATCTATTGCCGTACCTTCATCCTTGATGTCGCCAAGCTCGGCAATTATACCGTTTTCTATTCTAATGTCCGCACTCTCAAAGCTACGCGTAGCATTTCTGTATACGAGAGCATTTTTTAGTAGCATAAATCCCACTCCTTTCTGCGTTTTTAATATATCATATTATATTATAACAAATTTTCCTTTGATTTACAAGAGGTTACGGCAAATATTCCCGACAAATTTACAAAATTAAAATCATTTCTTTTTACACAAGAAACGTCCCTTGTATTCATATAAACGTCCTCTCTATAAAAAACTCCGCATTCACCCAAAGAATGCGGAGAAAACATTAATTTTTTAATCCCGAAATTAAATAGCCGATACACAACTCGCCAAGCCCGTAAATTAAAGACAACGCTCCAATACAAAAAGTTGTAATAAATAGAATTTTGCACAAATCTTTATATTTATGTAATTCTCCCTTTTTTTCATAGTATCGTTTTGTGGTATTTATAGGTCCAAAAATTTCTGTAGGTTTTAATGCATTTTTATAACAGAACAAACATAATATTGATATAGAAAATACCCCACATGAAACTCCAAAATTTTTCGTTTGAATACTAAAAGATACTTGTAATATAAAAGCTAAAATAATTAATACTACTATTCCGATTAAAAGTAATGCAAATTGTAATTTTTTCATAAATCTCCCGATAAAGAACACAGGGACGGTTCTCTGGATTCTTTACTATTTATCCATTTATAGCATTATTATAGCATATCGTTTAGTCAATGTCAAGATTTCCCTAAAGTTATTATAATCTCCCCTCCGTGTCATCTTGAGCGAAGGGCAAGCGGCTTGCCGCTTGGATCTCACGGAAGCACTTAATATTGAATAAATATGCTTAAATCTCCAATAAAATCCGTCTGTGAGATCCAAATGCCAAGGCATTTGCCCTTCGGCTTTCGACTGCGCAAACTGTAACACAAGGAACCGTCCCCTGTCTTATGCACCAGCTGAAACATTAGATTTTATAGCATCTTCGTGATGTTCTTGGTCGGCAACCGCTATAGTAGCCAATCCCAAAAAGCAAGGGTAAATTGATATATAAAAGATTATGATATCCAACGAGTCGCTATTGAAAACAAAATGCAATATCATTCTTGGTATATTTATTACTAATAAAAAGACAACCATTTTCATAAATGTTTTGAAATAATCCCTATATTTAAGATTATTTTTGCGATAATATCCACCCCAACAAAAAAGAGTAATAAATTGTATTATCGGAATATACTTGATTACTTTTTGCTTTTTTAGTGAAATCATATAGTTTCTCCTTTATTTAAAATTACATATTACCAAGTTAACCCTATTGTGAAGCCAATTGCATCAGTTGTTTTAAATTTAAACCCATGCGCTCCAATTCCCAATACTTTTCCAACGGCTCCAACCTCGGCGCCTATTTACAATGTCGCTACAAAAATGTTAACATAAGACAGGGAACGGTTCTGTGTCTTATCGCTTTTTCACCATGCCTTTTGTCTCCCCTGTTTTATGATTTGTTCCAAGACATAGAAGCGTCCCTGAGGTCTTCTCTATTCATTTTTATAATTAATACTATTTTGCTTACACCAAATAATAGCATCGTTTTTTAATCTTTTCTCTTCAAATTCATACCAATTGTAGGAATAATTAAAGTCATAAGAATATGTGTCTATGAATTCCTTAAATGCTAAATCATATGAATCGAAACTATTCGTTTTGAAATTTTTATCAAATGATTTTTGAATATTGTATGGAAGAGTTTGCATATATTCTTTTTCAAGCGATACAATATCTGTTTTGAAAAGTGGTATATAACAATTCGATTGAATTATCGAATATTCGTCTGTAAAGTTGAATTTATATAATATTTCTTCTGTTTGGTATATTTTCTCATCAATTTTACAAAACCACCAAATTACTTTTTCAGAATATGATTTTCCATAATACCAAATATCTGATATTTTTACCATTTTTTCTCCTAATCAATAAAGAATAATCCCACCATGCCAAATGTGAAAAGCATTAGATGAGTCATGATAATGACCATACATTCCCGAGGCGTGTACTTCTGTTTTTTTAATCCCATCCCCCTCCGCTCAGGATGACACAGATGGAAAGTTTTATTTTAAAACCAAGGAATTAACATCTTAATAAATCACAAACAGAAAAACAACGAACAACGGGCAATCAAATTTCACTCGTCGATATATTCCTTTATTCCCTGCATTCTGCCCATTACCTTGAAGCCGTCTATCTCTCCACGCTGGATAGCGCCGAAGATGCGGTAGCGCAGTCCCTTGTTTTGCTTTTCAAGGCTATGTAAAAGCTGCTTCATTTCTTCCCTTTCGGTATTTCCGTCGGCGGGACATGGGGATTTTACTACGGGAAGCTCTGCCTTTGACGCAAAATATCTGACGTCCTTTTCGGGCATATAAAGCATAGGGCGTATCAGCGTTATTCCCGTATTTGAGAGATACGTCACGGGCTGAAAGCAGCCAAGTCTGCCCTCGTAGAAAAGATTGAGCATGAAGGTCTCCACAACGTCGTCAAAGTGGTGTCCGAGAGCCACCGTGCCACAGCCAATCTCACGGGCGTGATTATAAAGCGCGCCGCGTCTCATTTTTGCGCACAGCGAGCAAGGATTTTTTTCCTTTCTCACATCAAATATTATCTTTGATATCTGAGTTGGAACTATATGATACTCGACGTTCAGCTCGTCGCAAAGCTTCCGTATCGAGCTGAAATCCGCCCCCTCAAAGCCCATATCAACGGTTATGGCGCACAGTTCAAATTTATTGGGATAAAACCTACGAAGCTCTGCCAAGGCGCACAACAACGTCAAGGAATCCTTTCCCGCGGAAACGCCTACCGCCACCTTATCGCCGTCTTTTATCATTTCATAGTCATCAACGGCGCGTCTGACGTAGCTTAAAACTCTTTTCATACCTTCCATTACTTATTCTCCAAAGCTCATAGTATCATAAATTTTCTGCGCTCGCGCAGTCATCTTCCGCGCGCTACCCTTTTCGCCATCGCTTATTTTTTCATTAAGAAACAGCGGCGGTAATATCTTAAGTCCTTCCGCGCCCCCCTTTATCGCCGATACCAGAACCATTGAAGGCTCTGCATCTTCATCTGAATGGACGAACACCATACACTTGGGCTCAAGGTGATTTTTATTCATTGCGTTTAAAAGCGAAGTAAGTCTGTCAGGTCGCCAAACGCAATAGAATTTTCCGCCGTGCTTAAGCGTCTTATACGCCGCACCGCAAAAGTCCTCGATTCCGCCGCAGACCTCGTGTCTTGCTATGTATTTTCTGTCCGAGTCATTTCGTTTTCCGCTTGTGGTACGCATATACGGGGGATTGGAAAATACTACGTCAACTTCCCTTCCGAGTGTTTTGGCATTAATATTCCGTATATCGTCATTAACGGCGGTAACTCTATCCTCAAGCTTATTATAACGGATGTTTCTATATGTTATCTCATAGAAGTCCTTCTGTATTTCAAAGGCGTCGATATGCGCAAATTTTTCCCTTGCGGCGCAAAGAAGCGATATTATTCCCGTTCCCGCGCCCAATTCTACGGCATTGGCGTATTTCTGCGGCTTGATAAACGCCGCAAGCAAAAATGCGTCCGTGCCGAAGGTAAGACCGTCCTTCTTCTGAATCAACGTTATTTTTTCATTGACGTAGTCCAAGCGCTCGTCTGCCGAAAGTATAAGCTCTGCCATAAATTCTCCCTTCAAAGCCAATGGGGTGTTGCATTTGCAACACCCCGTTTGTTATCCTTATGTTCTTTGGATAAGTGAAATCATTCAGCAGCAGGTGCAGAAACAGGACATGCCTCAGCACAAGCACCGCACTCGATGCACTCATCGGGATTGATTTCATACTTGCAATCGCCCTCGCTGATAGCGTTTACGGGACAAGCCTCAGTACAAGCGCCACAAGCGATGCAATCGTCGGAAATTTTGTATGCCATGATTATATACCTCCGTTTTTTGTATATACCTATATTGTATCACAATAATAAAAAATTGCAAGAGGAAAAGCAAAAAAACTTTTATTTTTTTGAAAGTTTACATTTTTGCAAAATTTGATTATTGAACCTTCTTAAGCTCGTGCTCAAGCCAAATGAGTCCAAGGCTGAACGCCTCGTACAATCCGCTCTTCGAGCCCTGTCTGAGTATATTAGCCTGATTCTTTGATTCTACTACCTGAATGAGAATTTTATCGGGAAGCTCGCCCTCGGCAGTCTGCTTGTGCGACATGATCTCAAGAATGAGAATACATTTATCCTCCATATCTCCGTAGCATATGGTATCGCCTTCTCTTACAAGCGGTTTGCCCTTATATTCAAGGTACTTTCCGCCAACCTTTTGTCTATTCTGTTCCACTTTATATATTCACCTTTCAATAAATTACGTTATCGTTATCTTACATTATATCATACCCCAGAGATTTTGTCAAGACCGATACGGGTTATTTTTGTATATACGCCTTTTTCTTGATAAACTCGTCCGATGTATATTTTTGTTTTCTTGCAAGTCCGTAAATGCTGTCGAGCTTATCTGACAAAACAAACTGCAAGGTATCTCTCGGCGCATCTGCGGGCTTGGTAATTATTTTAATAGCGCGCTTCTTTCTGCTCTCGGCAAGCAAAGCTCTTCCCTTATCATTTGCTCCGAGCAACAGAGTATATTCGGGAAGCGACTTTAACGCTTGATTTTCAGTCCCCGTCAAAGCAAACAGCATAGCCCTTCTGAGCTTTGCATCGGTATATCTTTTGGTTTTTAATTTTTCAAGCATTTCTTCCACGCTGACGCTTTGCTTAGCGGCGCTCACAAATCTATTAGATAATCCACCGTTCATTTCCGCAATATCGTCAAGCTCGGTTGCGTCTTTCAGTCTAAAAAATCCTATAAAAGCGTCGTTGGCTTGTTTTATATCGGTTATTCTTCCGCCTTTAAGCTCTTTCGTTATAATATCAAGCATCGGTTGCGGCATGAAAGCTTTAATAGAAGATATATCCTCGTTTTCTATATATTTTCTCAACGCCGTAGCAGATTGATATATGCCTTCCACGGTTTGCTCGTGATTATAGTCAGCGCCAATACGGGTTTCGGCTTCTGCCGTAATATTCATATTCAACCGCTTAATAGCGCGGATATACGATATCCCCAATATATCGTTTGAGCTTATATTATCATATCCGCCTTCTGAAAGGCATTGGATATACGCAGCAGCAGCGCCAACACCCGATTTTTTACATTCCTCAAAGCTATTTTTGAAGTCTTCAGTTTCACAAAGCTCCGCGGCGGAATAGAGTCGCGTTATATCGCCGCATTCCGAACCGAACAACAGCTTGTCTCCTATAGCTCCCGCTATGCTGACAGCGGCAAGGGCAAAGTATTCCGCGCTTGCGGAGCACCAAGGAAATGGAAGCTCTAAAACCAGATCCGCACCGCATTTGATAGCCGCCTTAGCACGCAAATATTTATCTGTGATAGCCAGCTCTCCTCGCTGCGTTGAATTGCCGCTCATTATACACGTAACGGTGTCCGCGCCTTTGCTTCTTGCAACATCAATAAGATATTTGTGCCCGTTATGCAACGGGTTATATTCGCAAACGATACAATAATTTGACATTCAATGCTCCTAAGTAAAAAATTATGGTAAAAATCTCGTTTTACTATTGAAAATACGCAATTTTTGTAGTATAATAATGTTATTAAAGTTTTTTATTTACGGAGGATAAAATAAAATGAACATACTCGTTGTAAACGCAGGTTCAAGCTCTCTTAAGTATCAGCTTATCGATACCGATACCAACGTCGTTAGCGCAAAGGGTATTTGCGAAAGAATCGGCATGGAAGGCTCTCTTATCGAGCACAAGCAAATTGTAAAGGGACTTAAAACCAAGGAAGCATCTCCTATGAAGGATCACGCTGACGCTATGAAAATAGTTGTTAAGTATCTTACCGATTCTGAATACGGTTGCATTTCGGATATGAATGAAATTCAGGCTATCGGTCACCGCGTAGTCCACGGCGGCTCATTTTTCTCAGGCTCTATTCTTATGACTGAGGAGGTTCTTGAAAAGCTCGAGCTTTGCCGCGAATTCGCTCCCCTTCATACCGTAGCTCACCTTATGGGTATCAAGGGCTGTCTTGAAGCAATGCCCGGCAAGCCTCAGGTTCTCGTTTTTGACACGGCTTTCCATCAGACTATGGCTCCCGAAGCTTACATCTATGCTCTTCCCTATGAATATTATGAAAAGTACGGTATCCGCCGTTACGGTATGCACGGTACGTCTCACAGATACGTAAGCGCGGAAATGATAAAGCTTCTCGGCAAGCCTGCTGAGGAGACTAAGATAGTTACCTGCCACATTGGTAACGGCTCTTCTATCTCCGCGGTTAAGGGCGGAAAGGTTATGGATACCTCCATGGGCTTTACTCCTCTCGCAGGCGTTGAGATGGGTACGAGATGCGGTGATATCGACCCTGCTATCGTTCCTTATATAATGGACAAGAAAGGTCTTACGGGCGCGCAGATCAACGATATCATGAACAAGAAATCGGGATTCCTTGGAATTACAGGTGTTTCCTCCGATTCACGTGACCTTGAAGATGCAATTGCAGACGGTCCTTCTAATCCCAACTATGAAAAATCATTGCTCGCTGTAAATATTCTTAAGCATCAGATCAAAAAGTATATCGGTTCTTACGCCGCTATCATGAACGGTCTTGACGCAGTAGTATTCACCGCGGGTATCGGCGAAAATAACATAAACCTTCGTGAGATGGTTTGCTCTGATATGGAATTCCTTGGAATTGAGATCGACGCAGAAGCAAACAAGCTTGCATTCCGCACCTCGGAGATAACCAAGATATCCAAGGATAGCTCTAAGGTTGCCGTTTACGTTATTCCTACCAACGAAGAGCTGGTTATCGCAAAGGATACCGCTGCTATCGTTGCCACTCTTTAAATATTCTTTCAGGCTGTTGCGAAAAAATCGCAACAGCCTTATTTTTATTTATTAACTACGTTTATGGGATTGCCCTCGCAAAACGCGCGAATATTGTCAGCTACTTTTCCGATAAGCCTCGTGCGCGCTTCAAAAGACGCCCACGCAATGTGAGGAGTAATGATACAGTTATCTATTCCCCACAGCGCGCAATCCTTTGCCATAGGCTCGTAGGTCATTACGTCAAGAGCCGCTCCCGCTATGCGACGCTCCTTCAGGGCTTTTGCAAGATCGTCCTCATTAATAATTCCACCTCGAGCCGTGTTTATAAGGAACGCCGTAGGCTTCATAAGAGCAAGCGAGTCCTTATTAACTATCCTTGCCGTTTCATCCGTAAGAGGACAATGGAAGGTGAGAAAATCACTCTGAGCGAACAATTCCTGTTCGCTGACCTCTTTTATACCTTCTATATTCTTAGGAGTTCGCGTATATGCGATAACCTTCATTCCGAAAGCTTTTGCTACCTTGGCTACCGACTGTCCTATAGTTCCAAGTCCGTAAATTCCCAAGGTCTTTCCCGCAATTTCTGTTATCGGATAATCAAAATATGAAAACTGCGACGCCCTTTTCCAATCGCCTGCCGCAACGGAGCTTACGTATTTCGACGTACTACTTGCTAATTCCAAGATAAAAGAAAACGTAACTTGAGTAACCGAATCCGTAGAATACCCCGGAACGTTACAAACGACTATTCCCTTTTCTCTTGCGTAATTGACGTCTATATTATTATATCCCGTAGCAAAAACGCCTATAAATTTAAGACTCGTTAAATCAATAACATATTTATCAATTACCGATTTATTACAAATCACGGCATCTGCGCCCTGCAATACCTCGACGATTTTTTCGGGCGCTAAAATATCAAAATATTCTATTTCTCCAAACTGTTCAAGAGCGCTCATATCTAAGTCGCCCTTGGTAACGGTACATTTGTCAAGAATAACTGTTTTCATTTTTATCTTGCCTTTCTGTTTCTCAAATAGTTCATAAGCACATACGCCGATATAAGAAGCACGACAGTTATCACAAGTATTGCGTACATAACAGAAATTTCTACGTCTTTATCAAAGAAATACAAGTTACAGTCGACGGAATCCTTTATTGCTTCAACCACCTCTGAAGGAATTCCTTCAGACACCATTTCCGCAAAATATCCTCGCATAGCGTGATTTCTCAATAGCGACGTTCCGTAAGTTCCCGGCAAAAACGATACGAACCTTTGAATACCTTCTCCAAATTGAGATATGGGCATATACGCACCGCAAATAAATCCGTATCCCGCACTTATTATAGTTCCTACCGCAGATATCTGCCCCTGTGTTGACAAAAAGAAATTTATAACGGAAGAAAGAGCTGTGCCAAACAATACAAGCAAAAGCACGTCAAAAGATAGCAAAAAAACATCTGCAACCGTTAAAAACCAACCGACAGCGCCAAGATATATGAGGGATATAAGCAAAGTTATATAGCAAATTATCAAGGAAGAGATAACGGTCGACAGATAATACCCAAATGCAAGAGTCGAACTTCTCACGGGTGTTACGGTAAGATCTCGTATAGTTCCGTTAGCTTTATCCTGCACCATAAGCATATTTGAGCAAAAGGACACAGTAACACAGCATACCGCCAAAAGAGAGGATAAAAGCTGTGCCACTACAGTGCCGTCAAGAAGCTTGTCGGAAACAGTAAATCCATCGGGCAGACTCATGGAAAAGCTGTCGCGGTATACCTCTGCCAAAAAAGTAGCGTACAGCACAAGTAATATCATGGGAGTTATCAAGGAAGTAAAAAACATTCCCTTATCCTTGAAGAAAAGCTTGGTATTTCTTTTTATAAGAGCACCCAGTCCCGTCATTTTACTTTACCGTCCTTTTCCTCCGCATCATTCGGCGTTAAGTTTTTTCCCGTTACCGCAAGAAAAACATCGTCCATTTTTGCCTTGGTAATTTCATAATCCGTAAACAGATTTGGATTATCGACTATAAGCCTCGTTGCCTCTGCTGTATTTTCCACGGTAACTCTAAAGCCTTGAGGAATAACCTCGTAAGGCTTACTCAATGAAGCTACCGATTGCTCCTCAACTCCATAAAGATTAATATAGTCACCCGTGAATTTATTTTTCAAGTCCAAGGGTGTGCCCTCAGCTACTATCACTCCCGTATCTATTATAACGACGTAATCAGCATCTGCCGCTTCTTCCATATAATGAGTTGTAAGCAGTACCGTCATATTATTTTCATGACGAAGCTCCGATATTACTTGCCAAAGTCTTTTGCGAGTCTGTGGATCGAGCCCCGTAGTAGGCTCGTCCAAAATAAGAATTTTAGGCTCATGAATAAGCGCACGGGCAATATCTATTCGTCTGCGCTGTCCGCCCGAAAGCTTGCCCACTGCTCTGTTTAAGAGATTATCAAAATCAAGCGCAAGCGCAAGCTCTTTGAGCCTTTTTTCAAATTCATTGCCATTTATTCCATATAAAGCCGCTCTGCTCTGTAAATTATCTCTTACGGATAATGCCTTATCCAAAACGGAATTCTGAAAAACCACTCCAAGCTGACGCTTTATTCTGTCGGGAGCTTCCGATATTTCGTCACCGTCTATAACGACGCTTCCCGCATCTTTTTTCAGCATATTGCAAAGAATAGAGATAGTCGTAGATTTTCCCGCTCCGTTTACGCCTAAAAATGCAAAAAGCTCGCCTTCTTTTACCTTAAAGCTTATATTGCGTACTGCGCAAACGTCGCCAAAGCTCTTGCTAAGACCGTCGATTTTTATTATATCTCGCATGAAAATCACCTCGAATTGACGTTTTTCTTTATCCTTCTTAGATCCTTAAGCATCTTAAGCGCGTCACTTATCGGACGAACCGATGACTCTCTGTGATTTATTATTTTAACGGGCATTTCCGTTATATTTTTATTCTTTTTGTTAGCTATCAATATTGCTTCAAAATCGAAAGCAAATCCGTCAACCGAGCATTCGGAGAATATATCAGTTGCGGTCTGTGCGCGAAATGCCTTGAAGCCGCATTGGGAATCGGAAAGCTTGAAGCCGCCGACAAAGCATAGAATTTTTATGTAGACCTTGGACATAAGCTTACGCTTAAAAGTATAGCCCTCATAACCGTCGTCTCCCAAATTTCTCGAGCCAATTATAATATCGGTCTTTTCCGAAGACGCCATCAAATCGACTGCTTTTTTTATGACGTCCGTTCCGTACGCCAGATCCGCATCGGTAAATATTTTAACGTCCCCGCTCGCAGAAAGCATAGCTTCGCGAACTGCGCTCCCCTTACCTCTATTAGGCGTATGTCCCAATACTCTTACGTTTGCAAGCTGCAAGCTCTCAACTATGCGCATTGAGTTGTCGCGAGAGCCATCGTCAAAAAATATTATTTCATATTCCTCAAAATTACTGCACATATATTCCGAAAGCGTCTTTGCGCTCTGCGCTATTATTTTGCTTTCGTTATACATAGGAATAATTACTGACGGTTTCATATATCTGTCCTTTACTTAAATCATTTTGTTTATTGCTTTTGGTATACCGAAATTATGATATCAACTTCGGTAACAAGCGTATTGAGCGTCTTAAGCTTTTCTCCGTCCGATACCGACGTTCGCCAATAATAAGGTGTCATTGCAAACAAGCTCATTATATGCTCATTGGAGCAAAGCTCAATACTGTACGTTACTCGGCATTCATCTATCTTTATCAAGCGCTCAGGCAGATCTGCTCTTTCCGTATTAACGTGCGCTGTCTTATATATAGCATCCTTCAAGCCGAAAAGATGTCTTTCGCCTGCATATGCCACGGCAAGAATTCCGTCTTTTTTCAGCACTCTTGAAAACTCGTCTTCAGCGCAAGGCGCAAACACGTTCGTAACGCAATCGACAGAGCCGTCGCTAAGCGGAAGTTCAAAAACACTGCTCGCCGCAAATAATCCGTTATAAAGCTCTTTTCTTGAAAAGCGTTTTGCCGCGGCATCGATAGCAAACTTCGATAGATCCGCACCAAAGACAGAAAATCCTTTTTCCGCCAAAAAGCAAGAATAATAGCCCTCTCCGCAGCCTGCGTCTACAAGCAACCCTTTTTCTTTACTATGGCGCTCACAAAGCTCCGCAAGCTTTTCAGCCACGGGCTGATAATAACCCAATTCAAGAAATTCCGTTCGCGCTTTTACAGCCTGCTTTGAATCTCCTCCTCCGCTTTGTACAGGTGAGGATAAATTTACGTATCCGCTTGACGCAAAATCGTAGCAATGAGTTTTTTTGCCACCGCAAACGAGACTCGCTCCCGTTGATACTTTAACTGTCATAGGTGCTTTACAGATAGGACAGCAAAGCGCCTTTATTATGTTTTGGTCTTTTAATATTCTCATATTTCCCCGTCAAAATTTTTTTCATATTGAGCGTCAATAACGTCAGGCATTGAAGCTATCTCCAATTCAAACCAAAAGGTTGCGCCATGTCCATACACGCTTTCAACGCCAAACGCCGCACCGTGAGCCTCAAGAACGCCTTTAACGATAGACAAGCCAAGTCCCGTACCGATAGTCGCACGCTTATGGACCTTATCAACACGGTAATAGCGCTCCCATATATTAGTCATATCCTCTTTAGCTATTCCCTCTCCCGTATCGCTGACGCTTATTCTCACGTGAGTTTTCGTATTCTTTTGCTCGACTCTTACGTATTTATCCGCACCCGTATAGTTAATAGCGTTATTTATGAGGTTATATATTACTTGAAGTATCATGCCTCTGTCAGCTACAACAGAAACGTTTTCGTCAACGTCAAAATCTATCTTATATCCGTCCTGCATGATAAGCTTCTCATATCTTTTGAGCGTATCGCTAACGGTATCCGTTATACTGAACTTCTCGAAATTCGGCTTCCTCGTTCCCGACTGTATTTTGGAAAGGTCGAGCATATCGTTAACGAGCTCTGAAAGACGAGTAGTCTCATCTATTATCACCTGTATGTTTTCGGGAGTGTTCTCCCCTGGAATATCTCGCATAACCTCACTATATCCCTTTATCATAGTTAAGGGAGTACGCAGGTCGTGTGAAACGTTTGAAATAAGCTCCTTTTGCAAATTATCGGTCTTTGCAAGCTCATGTGACGCATAATTCAGCGTCATAGCAAGCTCATCTATTTCTCTATATCCCTGTCCCGTAAAATCCGCGCTATAGTCACCGCGTGCGAGCTTTTTAGCGGCTTCATTCATTTTCACAAACGGCTTGGTTATAAACTTTGATATTATTATAGCAAGAAGCAATGCCATAAATATCATTCCCATTCCGACGAACGCAAATTGATATTTCAAGGTAGATACAGTAGCCCTCAACGGTGTAATGGTAGAATGTTGGACTATCATATAACGTCTGCCGTTAACTTCAACCAGCTTAACGTAAATTGCGGAAATCGTATCTTTATACTTTGTTATTTCGGGAAAGACGGAGCTGTTTCCACTGTTATCCTCAAGAACCTCGATGGAAACGCCGTTGACAAAATCATCGGCACGCACCGTGGCAATGTATATTCCACCGTTGTCTACCGCTTGCGAATAAAGCGCTTCAAGCTTTTGAGAAAGGAACGGCAAAAACGTATTTCCCGAGCCATCGGCTTTTATCAACCAATTCGCTCTTTCTCCCGCTATTTCAAGTATCCAGATATCAAGATAATAATCCTCAGCATAATACAATGCTCTGTTTTTTGCCTCAACCTCATCTTCAAGCGCGCCTGCTATGACCTCCGCGGATTCCTCAAGCTCATAGAACTTTGCGTTCTGGTAGAAGAAATTCAGCATTTGGAGCTGAACTATCCACGTACTAAAAAGAACGCAACCGAGGAATATAACGAGAATAACGAATATCTTTCCCTTTACGCCTATTCTATGTTTTTTTACACGGTTTTTAGCAAGGTTAGTTTCATTCACTGAGATCATCTCAAATTATCCTTCAAATCTGTATCCCACTCCTCTTAGAGTTACTATCATTCTCGCATATCTGCCCAAGCTCTTACGCAATAGCTTAATATGCGTATCAAGCGTTCTGACGTCTCCAAAGAAATCATATCCCCACACGTCGCTGATAAGCTTTTCCCTTGACAACGCTATATTTCTGTTTTCAAGCATATAAAAGAACAGATCGTATTCCTTGGGAGACATATCTATGCGAACGTCATCGATATATACTATTCGCGCCGTCACGTCAGCACGCAAGCCCCCGCCGTCGAGGCTAACGACAACGTTTTGCTTTTTTTCGTTATCAACGCCATTACTCTTGGTTCTCTTCATAACGGCTTCAATTCTGAGCATAAGCTCCTTGGGCGAAAAGGGCTTTACAACGTAATCGTCTATACCAAGCTCAAATCCGTTTATCTTATCGTATTCCTCACCTCTTGCCGAGAGCATTATGATCGGAATATTTGAATGCTTTCTTATCTCTCTGCAAGCTGAAAAGCCGTCAAGCTCGGGCATCATTATATCCATGATAACTATATCGTATTCATTTGCTCTGACAAGTCTTACGGCTTCCATTCCGTCTGCGGCTTCGGTAACGGTGTATCCTTCAAATTCCGCATATTTTTTTATTATTGAACGAATTCTTACTTCATCGTCAACAACGAGTATATGATACATTCTGACTCCTCCAATGCTTTAATATTTAGATGTGTTTTCTTGAGCCTTAACATTTATATCGACAAAACTTCCGTCTCTCGCAACACAAACCGTAACCTGTTCTCCAACTGAAAGCTTTTTGAGCGCGGCATTGTAGTCGCTCATAGTCTCAATTGAAGTATCGTTTATCTTTATTATTCTATCCAAATATTCAAAATTTGATTTTCCTGCATTAGTAACATACACTCCATATACTTCTTTTTTTCCCTCTTTAATAGATCCGTATTGAACTGTCACACCAAAGGTAATTCTACCTCTTACGTAGCCGTATTCAAGTATATCCTGTATATCCTTGTAAACAACGTCCGAGGGAATGGCAAAGCCCAAGCCCTCAATTCCCGTGCTTGATTGCTTTGCGTTGACTATTCCCACAAGCTCGCCCGCCATATTGAACAAACCACCGCCCGAGTTACCGGGGTTTATAGCCGCATTGGTCTGTAGCAGGGTCATCGTATTGTCACCTATGATTATTTCTCTGTCGAGCGCGCTTATAATACCGTCCGTTACAGTACCGCCAAGCTGACCGAGGGGATTGCCTATCGCAACCACCTGTTCTCCGACAAGCAGCTTATCACTCTGAGCAAAAACCAAATCCTCAAAGCTATGCTCAACGTATTTAATTCCTATTACTGCGATATCCTCCGCGGAATCTCCCGCTATATATTCAGCGACGTAATCGCTATATGAATCTCCGTCTTTTATTCTTACGCTTATCTCATCAGCGCCGTCAATAACGTGATAATTGGTTACAATATAGGTATATCCCTTATCGTTCTGATCAAAAACCACTCCGCTTCCCGCTCCGCTGGTTATATACTGACCGTAAAACGTATTCGTTTCAACATGGGTCGTGGTTATTTCCACAACGTTTCCGCCAATATATGCGGCAACCTGAGCGACGGTCATATCAGAATATCCCGTTTCTCCCAGCACCTCTTCTACGGTTATTTCTCTGTTACTGCGAATTATCTTGACAAGCTCGTCATCGCCGTTTCCCGAAAGGTCCAAGATAATACCGCCACCCGCTATTGCTCCCGCAATAGCTCCGAGAGTAACGGACAGCGCCACACAGATAGCGCATATAGCCACAAGAGCACCTGCACCGTATTGCTTCTTTTTAGCTTTCTTCTTCTTTGCGTCGGAAGATGACGCCGCATCCGTATTATTTACCACTGTAAAATTAGGAATATAATGCGGCGGAGTATAGTCGGTGGAGTATTTACTCTCGCCGCTTATATTTTCGTCTTTATCGTCTTTTTCAGTTGAGAGTTCTTCTTCTCTATCGTTTTGACCTTCCCCTGAAGCTTCTTTGATTTCTTCTTCAGCACCTTCGCCTTGGAACGCATCTGCTTGTGCTTCTTGTGAAGGGATTTTTTCACCTTTTTCTTCGCTGCCTTGGATGTCTTTATCATTTTTATTATCATTATTTAACGTCACTTCCTCACTGTCAGAATTTATATTTTTATTATTTTCATAATTATTTTCGTTCATGAAAACCTCCAATTAAAAATAAGTAAAAAACCACTACTAACATTATAAAATGATAATGTGACAGTTTTTTGAAGAATTTTGTAATACTTATTGAATTAAAATAAAATTATCTTACATTAGCATATAAAAACGCTATTTTTCCTTGTTTTTACGAATATTTTATGATAAAATATTATTGAGGAGGTGTAGTTATGTCAAACAGTAAACGTAAAACCGTGCAATTCTCCGAAGCTGACGCAAAACGGCAGATAAGAAAGCTCACGGTCGAAAACAGAAGATTAAATCGAGAGATAGACAGTCTGAAAAACGAGCTTGACGAGCTTCACGGAAAAAGTGGAAAACGTTCAAGACAAAATAAATATCAAGTAGCGCTCAAGCAGCATTCCGATATTGAAGAAATGTTTTCCAAGAAAAATTATCCTTCCTTTATTTTTTCTCACTTGAAGCATACTTCTATATTTCAAATATACAGGCGTATTATAAACGTAATAAGACGCTATACTTTTATTACCACTTCGCTGAAAATAGTTTCTATTCTATTCGTTTTCGTTGAAACCGCCGCTCTTTTCGTTTTGTCTACCTCGGCTTTTATCGCTTCACTTTTGCTGACTATTATAGCATCTCACGTTTTGACGGCGCTTACTTTTTTCACCCGAAAGAAGCATAACAAAAGGAATTACGAATTAATGTCTCAAAAAAACGTTACGATATTTTTCCCTACGAAATCAAGAGCCTTTGAAGCCGAATCGTTTTTTTCAAGCTTTGTTTACGGTGAAGCTGAAAAGGAAAATCACATCGTAATTATAGTTTCTCCGTATATGTTCAAATCAATCGGACTTAATCAAAGCAAAAAAGCTTATTATATCTCTCGTATGGACGGAGAAAACATTATGCTTGTACGAAGAAACTATTATTTCACTCTCAAAAAGAACTGCATTGACGCCGTAGCAAGCTCTGTTACGGAAGTATACTGAAGCTTTTGGAAAGGACTCCCATGATAAATTTTATTTTCGGAAATTCGGGAACGGGAAAGACTACCCACGTCTTAAATATGCTGAGACAGGATGCAGAGGTCGGTATTCCGTCAATTCTTATCGTTCCCGAACAGCAAGCTGTCCAAGCTGAAAGACTTACCTTGGAAAAATTACCTCCCTCCGCTCAGCTTACCTTGGAGGTATTGAATTTTTCCCGTCTTTATAACAGAGTATGCCGTGAATACGGCGGACTTTGCTATTCTTATATAACGACACCATTGAAGCATCTCATGATGTGGAAAACACTTCGTGAGTTATCTCCGCTGTTAAACGAATATTCCTCAAACGCTAAGAATGACGGTGCTTTTGCATCAACCGCACTCAGCACCGTAACGGAAATGAAGTATGCGTCCGTAACTCCCGATATGCTTGAGGAAGCGGCTGACAGATGCGCTGATAACGAATCGCTCTCAAAGAGACTTAAGGACATCGCTCTTATATACGGAGCGTACGACCTTGCGGTAAACGAGCAATACAGCGATTCGGCAGACGATCTCTCAAAGCTTTGCGATATACTTGACGAGCACGATTTCTTCAAGGGCAAAAACGTATATATTGATTCTTTCGTATCATTTACCGCAATTGAACACAGAGTTATCGAAAAGATTTTCAAAGGCGCGGAAAACGTCTGCGTTACCGTTCCGCTTTCCACAAAAAGCTACAGCGACGTAAGCACGGCAGGTGTGGAAAGGTCTGTCAAAGCCTTGATAAAATCCGCAAACAAATGGGGCGGATATACTGACACGGTTTTAAATTTTGACAAAAGTGACGTTCATCCTTCTCTGCGATATCTTTCAGAGAATATATGGAATCTCTCCAAATCCCCCGTTTCCTCCGAGCTACCGTCCGCTGACGGACACATCGTCATGGAAATATGCGATAATTCGTATTCAGAGGCAGAAGCAACCGCATCTCACATACTTGAATTACTTCGAAAAGGCGAGCGTTGCCGTGACATCGTAATAATCATGCGAGACGCGGAAAAATACAGGGGTATAATCGACCCTGCGCTCGAAAAAGCGGGCATTCCCTTCTTTTTCTCTGAAAAGACGGATATATGTGCCCTTGCTCCTATAAAATACATTCTCACTGCAATAAGAATTCGTCAATACAATTGGCGTAAAAACGACGTTATTGCTCACATAAAAACGGGGCTTTGCGATTTTTCGCCAAGAAGCGCCGACTTGTTTGAGGAATACATAAACACGTGGAATATCTCAGGCGCACGCTTTACGGGTGATGCATGGACCATGAATCCCGACGGATTTACGGACAGAATAAGCGACCGCGGCAAAGTAATTCTCAGTACCGCCAACTCTATAAAGCAACGGCTATGCGCTCCTCTTGAGGAGCTTTTCGTCATGCTTGATTCAGCAGAAAGCGTAGCTGATATGTGCCGCGCTATATACGTATACGTCGAGAAAGCAGCTCTAAGGGAAAAAACATTGGAGCTTGCTAAAAAGGAGCTTGATTTCGGCAATAAAAAAGCCGCTTCGGAGCTTGCTTCGTCATACGATATAATATTAAAAACCCTTGCCGATATTGGAACGGCACTTAACGACGTTGCGGCTTCTATAGACGATTTTTATGCCATATTAAAAACGGTGTTTGAACAAACCGATATAGGAACTATTCCTACGTCGATTGACGAGGTAACTATTGGCTCTGCCTCCAAGCTTCGTTCTTCAAATCCAAAATACGTATTTATCCTTGGAATGTGCGAGGGTGAATTTCCCGCAAACGTTGATGACAACGGGCTTTTGAACGATAACGACAGAGCGATACTTTCGGATATGGACATTGAGCTTGGCGCTGACGGAAGCACTCGCTCCTCGGACGAGCTATTATACGTTAAGAATGCTTTTGCCGCGCCCACCGAAAGACTTTATCTTATGACCTCAGTAGCTGACCTTAAGGGCTCGCTCAGGACGCCGTCACTTCCCTTCAGGCGCGTTGAAAAAATGTTCTCAGACGTAAAGCCGCACCGTTTTTGCGGCAACGACCTTTCATATCTCTGCGGCTCTGCTCAAAGCGCTGCCGCTCACCTCAGAAATATTGATGACGAAACTGAGCGCAAAGCCGCAACGCTTGCCGTTGCGGAGCATTTACCGCTTGTAACAAAGCTTTCGGACAAGCCCGTAAATCAAGCGGAATGTAAAATAGACCCACAGATTGTTAAGGATATCGTCGGAGATAAAATTTACATATCTCCGTCGAGCCTTGAAAAATACGTAAAATGTCCTTTTAATTATTACGCTTCATATATGCTCTCACTCAGAGAAACCGTAAAAGGAAGCTTTAAATCGACGGATTTCGGTAATTTCGTCCACTACGTAATGGAAAACATCATCAGCTTTTCGATTCCTTCAAACGAGGACGAAGCTATTCCCACTAAGGAACAAATAAACGAGGAAATACTGCGTATAGTTGCGAAATACATAAGAACCATTGCTCCGGACAACGCGTTAAAGACCAAGCGAATGGAGCATCTTTATAAAAAGCTTTGCAGGCTTTCCATGCTGATAGTAGACAACTTAGTAAGCGAATTTTCCGATTCAGATTTTCGTCCCGCATTTTTTGAATTAAGGATAAACGGCGAGGACGGCAATCCCGCTCCCTTGGAAATACCGCTATCTAACGGCGCGAAAATTCTTCTTAAAGGCTTTATCGACCGTGTGGACTTATGGAAAGACGGAGAAAAAATCTACGTCCGTATAGTCGATTATAAGACGGGAAGCAAGCAATTTGAGCTTTCCGATCTTGATTACGGACTAAACACACAGATGCTTCTCTATTTGTTTACCGTCTGCTCAAATCCAGGAACAAAATTTAGAACGAGCGCAGGACTTGACGGAGACAGTCTGCCCGTACCTGCGGGAGTAGTATATCTGTCCTCCGCCATTCCAAAAGAAAAGCTCGACGATTTCAGCGTATCCGAGGAGGACGTTCTTCTGAACGCTGAGCAAAAATTTTCAAGAAGCGGTATAATACTCGACGACGAAAATATTATTAACGCCATAAGTCACTCGGGGTCGCGTGAATTACTAATGGGAATCTCTCAAAAAGATGGTAAATATACGGGAAAGGCCCTTGTTTCAAGCGAAAAATTTGATGAACTTTACGCTCAGATTAAAGATACTCTCACCGATATCGGAGAGCGAATCTACAAGGGTATTGCCGACAGCAAGCCTATCGATAACGCAAGCTACGATCCTTGCAAATACTGCGCGGTAAAGCCGATGTGCAGAAGGAACGATTTTTAAGGAGGAAGGCATGGCTACACAGTGGACAGAAGCACAAAAAACAGCTATTAACACGAAAAACAAAACACTTCTTCTCAGTGCGGCAGCAGGCTCGGGTAAGACCTCTACTCTGACGGAAAGAATAATCCGCTCTATAACTGATCCTGACTCTCCTGCGGATATCTCCAAGATGCTCATTGTTACCTTTACAAGAGCCTCCGCGACCGACCTCAAAACCAAGATATTCAACGCAGTAAGCAACGCGCTTGCCGAATCCCCCACTGACAGACATCTGACGGAACAGCTCATAAAGCTTGGAAGCGCAAAAATATCTACTATAGACGCATTCTATCTCAATGCGGTAAAACAGAATTTTTCCGCGTTGGGACTCTCTTCCTCATTCAGAATTGCGGATGAATCCGAAACGGTGCTTATAGCAAGAGCCGCAGTTAGTGAGATAATCAACAAATACTACGACACTGTAGAAGAATTCCCCGCTCTTTGCGAATGCTTTGAGGGCATCAGAGACACAGAAGGCGTTATGGAAGACGTATTGCTTGACCTATATACCGACTGTATGCGTACGCCTGAAGGCGTTGGATATCTGCGTCAATGCGCAATAAGCGCGGCGGCTGACGCCGACAAGGAATTTTTGGACACGGTATACGGAAAAATTCTCAGCGAGCATGCAATATCGACCTTTGGCGCATATATTGACTACTATGAAGACGTGCTTGCAAAAATGCCAGTGGACGAGAAGCTTTACCGAGCGTATTACGACGCTATGGACAGCGACAGAATTCTGTGCATTAAGACACTCAATATACTCGAAAAGAAAGTAGAAAAACATGAATATTCAGATATTGCTGAGCTTATAAATTCATATCAATTCCCTGCATTCAAGCCTCTCGGTCCGAAATTTTCAACCGCCCTCAGCGTATTCTGCAAATCTTTGAGAGATAGCTTCAAGGACGCCTTCGGCGAGCTTAAAAAGCAGTATTTCTGTTACTCTCAGAGAGACTTTTCTATCTTCTTTACGAAAACCGCTCAAATGCTGGAGCTTCTCTACCGTGTACTTTCGGATTTTGAGGCTCGTTATTCGGAAGAAAAAAAGCACAGAAATATTCTTGAGCTTACTGATGTAAAAAGATACGCCCTCAAGCTATTTGCCAACGAGGACGGCTCGCCTACTGAGCTTGCGATAAGCTACTCTCAGCAATTTACGGATATTTATATAGACGAATATCAGGACGTCGACCCCGTGCAAGATCTTATATTCCGCTGTATTTCTACACCTAAGAACAGATTTATGGTCGGAGATATCAAGCAAAGCATTTACAGCTTCCGCGGAGCACGCCCTCAGCTATTTGCCGATTACAGAGCGGCTTTTCCCAACCACGATACAAATGCCGCCGAGGGCTCTGACTGCGAGACTATATTCATGTCTGAAAATTTCCGTTGCTCAAAGCCCGTCGTCGATTTCACAAACCTTGTGTGTGCCGATATATTCCGCTCGTGTGGAGCAAGTATCGGATACACCAAGGAAGACGATTTGGTATACGCAAAAAAGCTCCCCGAAAACGCTACAGAAGCGCCTGACGTAAACGTTGCAATATTCGCAAAAAGTCCCAAAAAGGAAATCTCAGAGGACATTGACGTTACTCTGCTTCCAAGTCCTGCCGAGGCTGAGGCTGAGTACATTGCTCACGAAATATACGAGTTGATAAAGCACGGACGCAAGCAAGACGGCTCGCGTATTCTTCCCAAGGATATCGCCGTTCTTTTCAGGAACAAGAGTGCGGCAAGAAGGATATCCGACGCGCTATCCTCGCTTGGAATAATGACGGCTAACACCGAAGCGGCTCAATATTTTCAAAATCCCGACGTGATTATGACTCTCTGTATTCTCAATGCGGTGGACAATCCTCAGCGAGATATTCAGCTTGCGGGAGCACTGCGCTCACCTATATTTGATTTCACCATGGACGAGCTTTTGCTTATAAACCGCAGAGGTGACAAAACACATTCGCTTTACGACAAGCTTTGCATTTGCGCTGAAGAGAAATGTGAGCTTGGAGTTAAGTGTCTCGAATTTATCAAGCTACTCGATGAATGGCGCAACATTGCGGCTTCGATGCCTATAGATAAATTTTTAAAGCACATATTTGCCTCCGACGCATTCGTTGCCTCGGGGCTTGTGTGCGAAAAAAATTCGTTGGGAGAGGGCGGAAATCTGCAAAGACTTTACGAATACGCCCGAACCTTTGAGGCAGGCTCTTTTAAGGGTCTTTACAATTTTATAGAATTTATCAACGCCATAATTGAAAACGGAAAAACTATTGACGTTCGCTCTGAAAGTGATTCCGACACCTGCGTTACACTAACCACTATACATAAGTCAAAGGGACTTGAATATCCCGTAGTATTCGTATGCAACGCCTCCGCTGATTTTCAATACGGCAGCTCCAACCCCAATCTCTCCTTTGAATATGGCTTGGGAGTGGCGATGACGCTTTCCGACAGCACGGGCTTTGCGTACTACACCTCTCCGCTCAAAAAAATTCTTGACCTCAACAGCAAAAACAAGACCGTTGAGGAAGAGATGCGAATACTATACGTTGCACTCACAAGAGCGCGTGAGCGTCTGTACGTCACAGGACATTACTCCAAAACCGTATTGCCTACGATAACCGCTTCCGCTGATTTCAACGCAAAATTTGACTGCGACTATGCGAGACTTTCTTCCTCGTCTTATATGGAATGGATACTGTCCGCAATCAAGAAAAGCGACGGTACGGGTGGAGTTGTACTGCGAGAGTTTGCTACTGATAAGCTTCCAAATCAGAGCTCCGATACTATTGCGCAAGCTAATGATACGTCCGAGAAAAACGAGAAAAATGTTGAAATGAACGCGGAGCTTTACAATATGCTGAAAGAAAAATTTTCTTTTAAGTATCAGTATTCCGACCTTGGAAGGATACCCGCTAAAATATCCGTTTCCAAGCTATCCCCCGACGTTCTTGACCAGAGTGACACTTCCGTTGAACTGTTCGACACGGAAACGGACGTTTCAGTTCCCGAATTTTTCCTGACCTCTCCAAAGAAGGCAACGAGCGCAGAAAGAGGTACTGCGACGCACTTGTTCTTCCAATTCTGTGATTTTGATTTTCTTAGAAAGCACAATGCCGTCGAAGCGCTTGCCGCTCTCGTTGACCGAGGATTTATTCCTCAGAAGCTTGCGGACATCACGTATATTGATGAGCTTGAAGCCTTTAAAAACAGCGAATTCATGCAAAAGATACTCAACGCAAAAAGGATAATTCGCGAGCAGCGCTTCAATATGCTTTTACCAACGTCGCTTTTCACCCAAAATCCCGAGTTCAGAGAAAAGACGGAAGCAGAAAAAATAGCGGTACAAGGCGTTATCGACCTTATTCTTATTGACGATAAAGGAAATATAGAGCTATACGATTATAAAACGGACAGACTTATGAGACGAGAGCTTGAATCTCCTTCGCTTGCTTGTCAACGCCTCAATCAAACGCACGGTCTTCAGCTCTCTTATTATGAAAAAGCGATAACCCATCTTTTCGGCAAGTCTCCCGTCCGTGTAGCCGTATATTCAACTCATGCGGCTCGTTTGTTTGATATTGATATAAAGGAGCTTAGTATACCGCGCGACATTCTTTGACATTTTTGTTTGTTGCCACATATGATGTTATAGAGGTGCTATCCTCAAATACATTTTACTTAAGGAGTCACTATGGCAACAATAGAAAATTTCGCCACCGTCAGTTATACGTCGGGTGGCGTTAGCGCTACGAAAATTTCAAATCTTGCGGAGATTGAGCTTGATTCTTCGCTGAGCTTTTCAAAAACCACCTTGGGAACGACTTACTCGGCAAATACACCCGTTACCTACGTTCTTTCGGTAACAAACAGCTCAACCGCTCCTATAACAAACATTGTTATAACAGACGACCTCGGTACGTTTACGCTTGACACTACCGAGCTTACGCCGCTGACGTTCGTTGAGCCTGCCCTTTTGCTCATAAACGGTCAGGACTCAACGTCTCAGCTTACGGTTGACAGTACGACGGCGGGCAGCTTGGTATTTACTATTCCTACTCTTGCGCCCTCAGCTACCGCAAACATTATTTACAACGCACTGCCCAATGAATTTGCGGCGTTAGCATCAGGCTCGTTTATCACAAATAACGCAACACTCTCAAGCGATTCTGACTGTGCTGACGGCGCGGCTACCGCAACGGTTACGGTGGCTGACGCGGCTGACGTTGAGGTAGTCAAGACGATGTCGCCCAATCCCGTCGTATGCGGTGATACCGTTACCTACACCATACGCATTTACAACTACGGTAACATAGACGCAGAAAACGTTGTTCTTACGGATACCTTTACGCCCGCGCCTGAAAATATCACTGTATATCGCAACGGCGTAATGCTTGACGGAACGGGATATACTTATATTGACGGCACGCTGACCGTTCCCGCTACAGCGGGTGACACAGTTCCCGCCGCTGTCTTTACAAGGGACGCTACCACGGGTGAGGTAAGCGTTACCCCCGGTGTTGTGGAGTACGTTATTACCGGAACAATCTAAAATAATTTCCCAAAATATTTATGGGAGCTGAATCATTAACTTGATTCAGCTCCCACAATTTTTAAGATATATCCCAAAATTATGATTTATCGGGGAGTAAGATATCTATGTTCGCTCTCTTTGGGTGTCATTCTGAGCAGAAGAGAGTTAGTGGGTGTACCTAATAAACAGTGCGACAATGTTTGCACAAGCAAACTTGGGACGGAGCGTAGCGGAGTGTAGAATCTTTGCGACGAAGGAGCAACTAACGACATAGTTATTGGGAGATTTCTTGAAGTACAAGAGATTACCCTTCTAAGTTGGTTATTGCCGCAAGCGGCAAAGATCCTTCGAATTTAGTGCTCCCAATTTTATGCATACGCTCAGGATGACACAGAGAGAGTGCATACATATCGAACAGCCTGATAAATCATAATTTAGCGATATTGAAAAGTCAAAGGGCTTAAGTCAAGTTAATGACTTAGCCCTTTTATACTATGTTATTTGATTTTTCTTATCTTTTATTCGTGTATTTTTTTTGCTAAACGCAACAGCACTTATTAAAATTTTATGAGTTTTCCTTCTTATAGTTCTCAACTATCTTTGCCGCAATGTTTCCGGGAACGATATCGTAAGCGTTTACAGCGTACTCAAAGCTTCCTCTACCCTGAGTCATTGCGCGGAGAATGATGGGATATTCAACAAGCTCTGCCTTGGGAGCGAGAGCGTGTACTACCGTATAGCCCTTCTTATTCTCTACGGGCTCCATACCCATAACTGCGCCGCGTCTCTTATTAAGGTCTCCCATAACGTCACCCACGAGCGCGTCGGGAACGTAAATATCAAGATCGCCTACGGGCTCAAGAATTACGGGAGCCGCCTGCTCAAGACACTTCTTATATGCGATATTTGCCGCCGTCTTGAAGGATATTTCATCAGAGTCAACGTCATGGTAAGAGCCGTCATAGAGGTCTGCCGCAAGTCCTACGAGCGGGAAGCCTGCAACGCCCTTTGCCATGGAGTCCTGAAGTCCCTTTTCTACTGCGGGATAGAAGTTCTTGGGAACAGTTCCGCCAACGACGGAAACGGTAAATTCAAGACCTTCACTCTCAGAGGGAGCAAAGCGAATCTTAACGTGACCGTACTGACCCGATCCTCCATTCTGCTTCTTATGCTTTCCTTCAACGTCAACTCTCTTGGTTATCTTCTCGCGGTACGCTATCTTAGGCGTATCAAAGTTGACGCTTACTCCAAATCTGTTCTTAAGCTTTGCGGAAAGAACTGCCAAATGCATATCTCCAAGTCCCGAAACGAGCATCTGCTTAGTCTCGGAATTATTCTCATATTTAACTGTGAGGTCTTCCTCAATCATCTTGACTATACTCTGAGATATCTTGCCCTCGTCCTTTGCGGTTGCGGGTATCATGGCCTTGGTATAGTAAGAGGTGGGATATGTAATAGGAGCGAACTTCATCTCCTTATTCCACGTCAGCGTATCGTTGGTATTAGTACCCGTAAGCTTTGCTACCATACCAATATCGCCGCATGCAAGCTCGTCTACCTCGGTCTGCTTCTTACCGTTCATAACGTAGATATGAGCAAGCTTTTCGCTGTCGCCCGTTGTATTATTCTGCATGAGCAGATCGCGCTTAACAGTTCCGTTCATTACCTTGAAGTAGGACATCTTACCTACGAAGGGGTCAGCGACTGTCTTGAATACGAACAGCGCAGGCTCGCCCTCGGGAGTAATCTCTACGGTCGAGCCATCAGCCAGCGTTTCGTTCTTCTTAGCGGTATGTCTCGGGAAGGACTCTGTAATCTTATCGAGCATTGTCCAAACGCCCCAAAGCTTTGTTGCCGCTCCGCAGAATACGGGAACGATATCGCCGTGAATTATACCCTCGTGAACTGCGTTTATTGCTTCCATATGGGTAATCTCTTCACCGTCGAAATACTTCATCATCAAGTCCTCGTTGGTACTTGCAACGGCTTCCATTAGCATATCGCGATACTTCTCTACCGCTTCCATAGACTCGGCGGGAATGACCTCAACGCTATGACGTCCGTTATCGTCGAATACGTGAGCAGACTGGTCAATAAGGTCTATACAACCCTTAACTACGCCATCCTTAACCATAGGAATAGTCAAGGGGCATATATGCTTACCGAAGGTAACGTGCAAATCGTCAAGAACACGTGCAAAACGCGCGTCGTTATCGTCGAACTTATTGATAAAGAACGCTCTGGGCAGCTTTGCCTCGTCGGCATATCCCCAAGCAAGCTCCGTTCCTATTTCAATTCCCGCCTTACCGTCAACAACGATTATCGCGCTGTCTGCAACGCGGAGCGCCTGCTTCGTCTCGCCGACGAAATCGAGATATCCAGGGGTATCGAGAATATTTATCTTACAATCCTTCCACGTCATATTTACAACGGACGCAGAAAGCGAGAAGCCTCTCTTTACCTCCTCTGCATCAAAGTCAGAAACGGTATTTCCGTCACTAACCTTTCCCAAACGATCTATCGCACCCGTTATATAGAGCATAGACTCGGAAAGCGACGTTTTTCCGCTTCCTCCGTGTCCAAGCAATGCAATATTTCTGATTTTTTTGGTTTCTACCATAGCCATTGGTTTTTCCTCCTTCTCCGCGCTTTGCGGGAAACAAATAATATATATAATTATACAATATATTGGTGAATTTTTCAAGATATTTTCTTGTATTTTTTCAATGTCACGCGTAGAAATATTAGTGATTTTTTTGTTGATTTTGCCCAAAAGACGAGTAAAAAAAGATGCGAGCCGTCCACTAACTCGCATCTTTTCTATAAGAATCCGCATATCAAAGGAGCGGGGCTCCCGCCCCTTTGATACGGCAATTTTTATAATTAGTATAATTAGTTATTAGCGTTCTTCATTTCTTCGAAACAAGCGCTACAGTAAACGGGTCTGTCGTTGGAGGGCTGGAATATTACCTTTGCCTCGCCTCCGCACTTAGCGCATACAGTCGTGAAGTACTCACGAGGAGCTCTTCCCGCATTCTTCTTTGCATCGCGGCAAGCCTTGCAAGCCTTAGGCTTGTTCATAAAGCCCTTCTCTTTGTAGAATCTCTGCTCACCTGCAGTGAATACGAACTCATTTCCGCAATCCTTGCATACCAGAGTCTCGTCTACAAACTCCTCACCTGTCTCCATACCGACTTTTACTTCTTCGTTCATGATTTTACCTCGCTTTGTAATTATGTTTGTTCTCTCCCACCGTCAGCTCATGGACTCTTCCGCGGTGAGATATATATGATTCGGTTTCCCGTATCATTCAAAATGTTTCATGGAGCAATGCTCTCAGCTTTCTTCGGATTCTATATATGGCATTAGTCACGGATTTTTCATCTTTGCCAAGCAAAACGCATATCTGCTTTGCCGTTCTTCCCGATACATATAACTGCCATATGTGATATTCAAACTCAGAAAGATTTATTCTTATGACCGAATAAAGCGATTTCAAGCTCTCCTGTTCCAGAATTCTCATGGACGGATCTTCCGAATCGTTATTAAACAAACCTTCCCCAGATGTGTCAGACAGCCTTTCGGACTTTCTCTTCTTGAGTACTCTCATTTGCGATATCAAAGCGTTTGAAATACATATCTTAGCGTACAAGCCAAAATCTACCTCATGCTGCTCTGTGTCATAAGTCAGTATGGAATTATAGAACACTACCGTTGCCTCCTGTCGAAAATCCTCAATATGAATTACATATTCTTCATCAAGGCATTTTACGACCGACGCTTCTATAAGCGGGGTGTATTTTTCGAGAAGTAACTCAAAAGCGCTATTATCCCCGTCTTTTACTCGGGAGATAAGCTCATTGGTATCTCGATTTTTTTCGCAATCGATCATGCTTCCTCCGCCTATCCTGCTCGGATAGTATTTTTAGTCCACACATATTATTATATCATGAATTTACATAATGTCAAGGGTATTTTTAAAAAAAGTTTTGTAAAAAATTGATGAAAATAGTCGTTCATAGTCATTGTAAACATAAAACGACGCTTTTTTTTGGCAAAAATCCACACACGAGGGTTATCGGTAAAAATCAGTTAAATATATAATTGACATTTCCTGACAGCAAAGCAAGCACGCCTCTGTAAAGAGCCTCGGGTCTTTCGTAAAAATTTTCCTTCATTCGTTTTGCTCTGTCCAACGAGTCCACGATTATCATCTGAGAAAACATACATTCTCCGTTTTCAAAAAATCCCGTATCTATTCGATACTTGCCCTCGTCGGTTTTCTCAATATCAAATTTTATTACTACGCCTCTCTTTTTAAAGTCAAGATAGCGAAGAGCGGCTGCCAAGGATTTGTCAAGTATACTTGATAGTATATCGCTTTTGAGCTCACTTGCGACAATTGCTCCGTTATCCGTTACTCTGTACTTCTCTTCTCCGTTCTCGTCTATCTTTTCTATAAGCCCCGTATCAAGCAAAGAATTGAAGGCTACGGCAAAATCAAGGTACATAACGTAATCCGTTTGCATCACTATATCATTTATAGTAACAAAATCCAACGGATAATTTATATTCTGCATAAGATACAGTACGAAAATTTTTACGTTATTTATACTTCCTATAGCTGAACTCATTATCTATACCCCCAAAAAACATGAAAAATTGGTTTTACAATAATAATTTTACCATATTTTTTATTTTTTTTCAATATATATTTGCAATTTGAGAAAAAATGTGGTATAATAGAATATACTTTTTTTTGAAAGGCAGAAAAAAACATGGTTAATATTGCTTTATTGGGCTTTGGGGTCGTCGGCGGAGGTACTGCCGAGGTTCTGACTGAAAACAAATCTATTATTGAAAAAAGACTCGGCTGTGAATACAACATAAAATACATTCTTGACCTTCGCGAATTTCCCGACAGTCCGTTCGGAAGCTTGGTCGTGCACGATTTCAACACCATACTTAACGACCCCGAGGTTACCGTAGTTGCTGAAATGATGGGTGGCTCACACCCTGCTTACGATTTTACCAAGGCTTGCCTATTGGCAGGTAAAAACGTCGTTACCTCAAATAAAGAGGTCGTCTCCACGTTTGGCGAAGAGCTTTGCCGTCTTGCCCGAGAGAATGGAGTAAGATATTTATTTGAAGCGAGCGTTGGCGGCGGTATTCCGATAATCCGTCCTCTTATCAACGACCTTTCTTCAAATAAAATAAACAAAATAAGCGGTATTCTCAACGGAACTACCAATTATATTTTAACGTCTATGCGCGATAACGGCGCCAGCTTCGAGGACGCTTTGAAGAAGGCTCAGCAGCTTGGCTATGCCGAGGCTAATCCGTCCGCGGACGTTGACGGTATTGACGCGGCAAGAAAGATAGTTATACTTGCGGCTCTTGCTTCGGGTAAGCTCATTGACCCCAAGTCCATACACGTTGAGGGTATTACCAAGATAACGCTTGAGGAGACAAAGCTTGCGCAGGAATTGGGCTTTACCATTAAGCTTATCGGATATACGGAGATCACCGACAAGGGTCTGCTTGCGTTCGTTTCTCCTCGAATGATTCCCTCCTCCAATCCTCTTTGCAGAATAGACGACGTATTCAATGGAGTTTTAGTTGACGCAAACATGGTTGGCGAGGTAATGTTCTACGGTCCCGGAGCGGGCAAGCTTCCTACGGCAAGTGCTGTAGTCGCCGATATTATTGACATTATCGCAAACAGAGACGCCGACGTCAAGCCTATCGTTTGGGAGCAGGCTACGGACGTAGACAAGCTATGCTTTGACGAATACGCTTGCAGAAGAGTATTTATCACCAACGATAAGGCAGAAGACGCACTTCCCGCTTGCGAGCGTCTCGTCGTTTCAGACGGACTTCGCGCATACGTAACTAAAGACATTGTCAGCGAAAAAGAAGTGAGAGTGATTTCCGACAAGCTCGGCGAAAAGCTCGTCTCGGTTTACAGAGTTCTGTAATTTAATATTTTTGACTGTCTCAAATGCAAAAATAAAGCATTTGAGACAGTCATTTTTTATTTCTACACTTTTTGACACATTCGAAATCAAAATTCAGTAAAATCCTTTGTGCAAAATGTAGAAATGTGTATATACATATTGCAAATCAAATATGTATATGATATAATTGAGTTGGTTGAATTTAGTTTATATTTCATTATTTAATATAAATAGGAGGACGGATATGAAAAGTGGCTTTTTGTGGCGGCTTGCATGGCTTGCTACACTCCTTTCTCTTGCCTTTTGCCTCATAGCGTGTGATGGCGATACGGTCAAGGACACCGTAGTTCAGCTTACTCAGCCGCAAGAACAGCAAACACAAGCTGAAAGCGAGTCGGATACCACCACTTCTGACACAACGCATACACACAGTGGTGGAAAGGCTACCTGTAGCGCCAAAGCAATATGTGAAGCATGCGGAAAAGAATACGGAGAGCTTGCCGAACATCCAATGGCAGACACTTATACCAAAGACGAAACGCATCACTGGTACGCAACGACTTGTACGCATACCGACGTTAAATCGGGATACGAAAAGCATTCGTATACAAGCAAGGTGACACCGCCTACCTGCGCGGAGCAAGGCTATACAACTTACACCTGCGTATGCGGATATTTCTACAAGGACGATTATACTCCTACAAGTGAGCATTCCTTTGAAAGCACTTATCAATATAATGACTTAAAGCATTGGCACAAGGCTACCTGTGAGCATACTGAGGAAAAAGGCGGAGAGGAAAACCATACCTTTACTCAATCGGTAGTACCGCCTACCTGCTCCGAGCAAGGTTATACCCTGCACTCCTGCGTTTGCGGATATTCTTATAAAACGAATTACGTTGACGCGCAAGGTCACAGTGTCAGCGCGTGGACAAAGGCAAAAACGGAATTAAGTCAGGCATCAAGCTGTGAATACGCGGTGACCTATGAGGGCTTATGCGGCGTATGTCAAAAGACGCAGACCCGAACGGAATACATAGAACAGCATTCGTTCTATTGGAGCGTTGCTGTTGAAGCCAACTGTCAAAACAGCGGAACGAAGGTTAAGCTCTGCGCATCTGAGCAATGTACGTATCACACCACTCCTGCGGAGCAAACGAGTTATTCTGACCCTGACAAACACATTTGGGACAATGGAACTACCGTTGGCTCTGTCACTACGTACACTTGCGTATGCGGCGAGACCAAAAGAGCCGTTGAGGTAACGGGAAATACGGCTGATATCAGCGGTTCTGACGTTGCCGCTACTGACGAGGTGAAAATATCCGATATAGTTATCGGCTTTGACAATGACGCAAAGCAGACGCTTTCGGAGAATGACAGCGTAAAAATTGAAGCGTCAACCTTGGACGGAGCTGACAAACAGCAAGCGGTCGAGGAGCTTGGGCTTAATGCCGAGCAGATAGCTCAGCTTGGAGACAGCGTAATTTATGATTTCACCGTAAACAACGGCGCTGTGTCTCAGCTTGGCGGAACGGCAACCGTCAGAGTTCCCTACACGCTTAAAAGCGGAGACAATCCCGAGGAAATAATAGTTTGGTATATCTCCAACGGCGAGCTGACTCCAATTACCGCTACATATGAAAATGGCTTCGCGGTATTTGAGACCACACACTTTTCATATTACACCGTAACCAAAATCGCCCCCGAGGAGCGTTGCAAATATTACGGACATTCAAATGCTGTAAAGACCATTGCTCCCACGTGTGACGAAGAAGGTTATACTCTTTGCTTGCATTGCGGTGAAATTATCAAAAGTATTTCGCCCATAGGTCATAATTGGAATGAAGAAATAATAAAAGAGTCTTCCTGCGATACCACGGGACTTATCAAGCACGCTTGCACGAATTGCAAAGACAGTTACGAAGAAATTCTGGCGGCAACGGGACATAATCCTTCTTCCGATTGGACGGTTACAGACAAAACTCACTCTCATAAATGTATCGACTGCAATACCGTTACGGACGAGGGCGAGCACAAATGGGATTACGAAGAGGCTACGGTTGAGCATGGAGTAAGCTGTACCGTCTGCGGATTCGTTCGTGAAGAGAAAAAGCCCGCTGTCGACGACAATCCATTGACGGATAACACAGTAAAGATAGAGCATACCCCTCTCAGCGACGGTAGCGTAAGCGTTTCCGTAAAGCTTATGAACGTCAATATGGCAGGAATACGGCTGAGCATATCTTACGGAGAAAAACAAGCTAAGTCTTGCGACGCTCCCGAGGCTGCTGTTTATTACGATGTGGGTGGATGCATCAACTATATTTTAGCTGCTCAAACCAATTTCAGCGGTAATGAGATTACGTTAATTACTTTTAACGTAGCAGACAAGAATACAAAAATCAGCGTTGAGATAGTAGAAATATACGTATTCGACAAGGATTACAACATTATCGTACCTGATTACGCGGAAAGCGTAAATTAAATAAATTATATTATTATGGAGGAAAAACATGAGAAGATCAAAAAACTACTCTTTAGTAGCGGTTATTACTCTTTGCATACTGCTTACACTGTGCGTAATACCCGCTATGGCTGCCGAAGGCGAGGAAAACAAAGAAATAAGCTATGCTACAAGCTATGATACCAACGTTACCGTAAGCACGGACAATTACGTCACAGTCCTCCCCGAAGTAGATACCGACAAAAATGAGGACACCGACGTGGCAAGCAATGAAATTATCATCAAGAGCGATGATATGACTATTGACGATGCCGACCACTTGAGAGAGCACCGCATTCCCATATACTGCGAAGGAAAGGCTTCTTCGTTCACCATAGAGTTTGAAATGCCCTATTTCGTTGAGGTCAGCGGTATTGAAATTTCTGATAACCTCAAAAAACCAGAGAACGCGGTTTCGGATTATTCCATCGACAGAAATTACATTTACGTAGCATATTCTTCCCCCACAGACTTTGAAGATGAAGTTCTGTTCTACGTAACATTCTATCTCTCTGAGGGTACACTCAAGGATAGCGGTCGCATATACGATTATGATATGCAGTTTGTAAATTCTTCCGCCGAGGAAGTATGGGGATACTGCGATTTTGGAAGAATAACGGTTGATGCAGATATAGACGTGCTCATGGGTGACGCAAACCAAGACAACGAGGTCAATCTTGAAGACGTGATGTTCATACTGCGTTATAAGGTTCACGGTGATGAAATCAGCGAATACGGATTTTACGCGGCTGACATAGACGGCAATGGCAGAGTCGACATGGTAGACTGTCAGTATATTCAGAATTATCTTGTCGGAGCTATTGACTCCCTTGAAAACATAAACGGCAGCACAGAGGAAGACAAGGAGCAGGAAGATAACGTCACAGACGCAACCTGCGACCATTTACCTACATATGAATATTCCAGAACAGATGCCACTTGTAACAAAGAGGGATATATTATATATAGATGCTCTTGCGGAGAAAACGAAATAACAAGGACTTTTGCGCCTACGGGTAAGCATGCATATGTAGACGGTAAATGTCTCGATTGCGGAGCTGTAGAGGGCGAATCCGATGAAGGCGGAAGCGATGCGCCTTCCACTGACAGCGGTAAAACGGATGCCGAGGACACTACCCCCGACGACGAGGTAACTGAGACAAAAACGCAAAAATATACGTATAAGGACGAAACGTCGTATTTCGTTCTTTACGATGACGGAACCGTTGAGGGAACCGTTCGGGAATATACCGCCGACGGCGTCGTTACAGAGACGGCAATCGACGGCAAATGGGCTATAGACGATTCCAATACTATTACCGTATACTATGGCGAATATAAAGTAGCCTTTGTAATATTAGCAGAGACCGGAGAGTTTGTTAGACAATAAAATAATATTAATTTTGGCAGCCTCGCAATTGCGAGGCTGCCCTATTTTTTATGCCGTCAGCTCATCAAGCGTTCCGAAGGTATAGCCCATGGATCTTAATTCGTCTATAACCTCGCCTAAGACGGCGGCGTTGGTTTCTGAGGTTGGGTGCAGAAGTATCACCGCTCCGTTGTGGATATTATCAAGGATCTTACGCTTTGCCGCCTCAAAAGACGGTTGCTTGTTATTATCCCAATCCTCGTACGCAAAGCTCCAGAATATCGTCTTATATCCTAAATCTTGCGCAAACTCTAAGGTCTCCTTATTGAACCTTCCCTCAGGTGGACGGAAATATTTGCTCAGTTCCCTTCCCGTATATTCGCGGTAAATATTCTCAAGGGACTCAAGCTCCGCCCTGAAATCCTCAAGCGTTACTTTCGTCGTCATATCAGGATGACTGTTCGTATGATTACACACAAGATGTCCTTCATCTGCCATTCGTTTTACAAGCTCGGTGTTCTTCGTCACGAGATTACCAAGTATAAAGAACGCGCCCGTGGCTTGCTTTTGCTTCAGAACGTCGAGAATTTTCTCAACGTTTCCATTTTCATAGCCCGCATCAAACGTCAGATATACCACCTTCTCTTCACTTCCGTCTCCGTGACGGTGGTCAATATAATACCCGCCGATATTTTCAACGTAGTTGAGATCGGCGCTCAACACAGGTTGACGGTGATCCTTATTTCTGACACAGTACCAGCTTTGAGCTTCCGCGGCGCTAAAGCCCGTAACTGTAAACGCACAAATCAAGATTACCGACACAGCAATTGCGACAGCTTTTTTCATAATGTGATTTTGCCTCCTTTCGCAGTTGCTGTTATTATTGTTTGCGTTTTTTTAAAATTTAATATTGAAATTTTTGGATAAAAACAAAGACTATCCGCAGATAGTCTTTGTCATAAATAATTAAGATTTTAAAATCAGACCACGCCCTGAGCCTTCATAGCCTCTGCAACCTTGATAAATCCTGCGATGTTTGCGCCTGCTACAAGGTCGTCGCCGAGTCCGTACTCGTTAGCTGCCTTTACGGAAGCAGTGAAGATGTTCTTCATGATGCCCTTGAGCTTCTCATCAACCTCTTCTGCGCTCCAGGAGTAACGCATGGAGTTCTGAGACATTTCAAGACCTGATACTGCAACGCCGCCTGCGTTAACTGCCTTGGAAGGAGCAACGATAACGCCATTTGCCTTAAGATATGCAACTGCCTCGTTGGTCGTAGGCATATTAGAAACCTCAACGTAGTACTTAACACCGTTAGCAACTATCTGTTCAGCTTCCTTAACGTCGACCTCGTTCTGTGTTGCGCAAGGCATGAGAATATCAGCCTTTACGTTCCAAGGCTTTTGTCCAGCGAAGAATTTAACACCGAACTTATCTGCGTAATCCTGTACTCTGTTGCGGCAGGATGCGCGCATTTCAAGCATAAAGTTTATCTTTTCATCGGTGCTGATACCGTCGGGATCGTAAACGTATCCGTCAGGACCGGAGATAGTAACTACCTTACCTCCAAGCTCGTTGACCTTCTTTACAGTACCCCAAGCAACGTTACCGAAGCCCGAAATAGCAAAGGTCTTGCCCTTTATATCGTCGCCGAAGTGATTGAGCATATTTACAGTATAGTAAACTGCTCCGAAGCCCGTTGCCTCAGGACGAATGAGAGAACCGCCGTAAGAAATTCCCTTACCTGTAAGAACACCCGTAAACTCGTCACGGAGTCTCTTATACTGACCAAAGAGATATCCTATCTCACGAGCGCCAACACCGATATCACCTGCAGGAACGTCCGTGTCAGGACCTATATACTTCTGAAGCTCCGTCATAAAGCTCTGGCAGAAGCGCATAACCTCTGCGTCAGACTTGCCCTGAGGATCGAAGTCGGAGCCGCCCTTACCGCCGCCCATGGGCAAAGAGGTAAGAGAGTTCTTGAAGGTCTGCTCGAAGCCGAGGAACTTGATAATGCTCTCGTTAACGGAGGGGTGGAAACGGAGACCGCCCTTGTAAGGACCGATAGCGCTATTGAACTGAATTCTGAAGCCGCGGTTTACCTGTACGTTGCCCTTATCGTCAACCCACGGTACACGGAACTTGATAATTCTTTCGGGCTCTACCATTCTCTCAAGAACGCCTGTTGTTATGTAGTCGGGGCGAGCTTCGATAACGGGCTCGATGGACTCGAGAACTTCTTTAACAGTCTGATGGAATTCGGGTTCGTTGGGGTTTCTCTTAACGACTCTTTCCATAAGCTCGTTAAGATACTGATTCTTAAAACTCATTGTTGATACCTTCCCTTTATAAAATATAGCGTTTAACGGCGTTTCCGCCAACTGAATATTATTATAGCACACCTATAGCTCCGTGTCAATAAAAAATGATATATTTTTTTTAACAAATTGCGATTTTATTCAAGCGAGTGAAAAAAACAAATTGCACAAAGCCGTTATTTTTGTTAAAAAAATATCGAATATTTTGCAAAAAACCGCGGACTTTTCGTTGAAAATCCGCGGTTTAAGGTAAAAATACCAAAAAATATTTTTAACGTTGAATTAAAATATCAAAATATCTTGGATTGCAAGTTTTAGAATTGAAACTTTCAAAATGCGCATTAAAATGTTCTTCGTTTATTAAAATCATCTTTTGGCTTAAAGTATTGATAAAGTTTGCATGGAATCATACCGTTATAGAGCTTTCTTACCTTATCGGCGCGTCTGCCGTAGAGGCGTTCGAAGTTCTCGGCAGACGTAAGTACGTATATTTGCCACGGCGAGAGCCTTTCAAATGCTTTTCCCATAGCTCTGTAAAGCCGTTCGACGTCTTCGGGTGTCATGAGCCGTTCGCCGTAGGGGGGATTACAAGCGACAGTTCCCTTTCTGCCGTCAAGCTTTTTTATGTTTTTAGCGTCTGCCACAAAAAATTTTATATGCTTATCCATGCCCGCGCGCCTTGCGTTTTCCTTGGCTTTTTCAAGCACCTCCGCATCGATATCCGAGCCGTACGCTTCAAAGCATGAATCGGTTATTATCTCCGCTCTTGCCTTTTCCCTTTCCGTCTGCCATATTCTTTTATCTATTGCGGGAAAATCCTCAGCCGCAAAGCTTCTCAGAAGTCCCGACGCCGTATTGGTTGCTATCATTGCCGCTTCTATTGCTATTGTACCCGAGCCGCAGAATGGCTCCCAGAAAAGTACGTCCTGTCGCGGTCTTGCAATAGTGGCAATAGCTGCGGCAAGCGTCTCGCGCAGAGGCGCTTCGCCTGAGGCAGGGCGATAGCCACGCTTATGAAGAGCTACTCCCGTAGTATCTATCATCAGCGTTGCCGTGTCCTTGAATATGAAGAACTCTATTTGATATTTTACGTCGGTCTCGGGAAAAATTCTTATTCCGTAAATTCCCGATAATCTGTCCACTATAGCTTTTTTGACTATGCTCTGACAATCGGGGACAGAATAAAGGCGCGAATGAATGGCGTGTCCCTTGACGGGAAAAATATCGTTCTTTCCAATGAACCTTTCCCAAGGCAATGCCTTAGTACCCTCAAACAGCTCGTCAAAGCTATATACGGGAAAGCTACCGAGCCATATAAATACTCTTTCCGCGCATCTGAGACGCAGATTTGCCGACACGAGCGTTGTCTCGTCTCCGTCAAAGGTTATTCTTCCGTCCATCGTTTCAACGCGTTTGCCGCCGATTTTATCTATCTCCTCACCAAGCAGCTTTTCGAGACCGAAAAGGCAGGTAGCAACCATTCTAAGCTTCATACTTTTTACGTCCTTACAATAAATATTTTACCTAAATATTATATTGCAAATCGTTTATTATGTCAAGAGCTTTGAGGATTTTTAACCGATTTCAACTGATTTCATAAGAGAGCGGGCAAATTATCTCACCGAGAGCAACTGCCTTTTTACTTTTAGATTCGCCTATTCTCAATTCTCCGCCAAGGATCTCACATACGGATATTTTTCCCGTAAGAGCCGTACACCAAGCAAATCCGTTTTTGTTATAAAGAGGCGGCAAAGACCATCTTGCGCCTTCCTTTGATACGAAAGATAACGGATAAACGCTGACAGACTCGTCAAGACCGTTTGCGGTGACGCACGCGAGAAGTCCAAGCGGCGTATAATAAAAGCTTGCTCTTCCTTTTATTTCCCCGTCCTTTTCGTTGATATCCGAGATATCGGCATAAGCAAACGGTGCTCTGCCGCGGCATAGCTCGGATACTCCCGCACAGACGAATTCCTCGTCGGAAATTTGTGCTGACGTATTACTTTTTGCTAAATTTAAAGTGACCAAAGCATACCTTCCTTTTTTTGTTTATTTTTGCTTTCGCATTATAATTATATTCATAAAAATGGCTTTTGTTTACTGTTTTTAGCTGTTTTTTGCTTGACGATGAGGATTTTGGGGATATAACTAAAAGCCCAGTGAATGTTTCTCTGAGTTTCTTGACAATATTTATTGTTTATGATATAATAAACTGACGGGATTTTAACCGCGAGTTAATAAGTGAAAGGAAAATAGCTATGAATAAGGTTCAGGAATTATTAAATTCATATGGCATCTCGGTATATACGCAGAATAAAAATTGCGCTCAGATATGGGACTCAATTAAGGAAATCGAAGATTCGGAGCTTGCCGTAAAGCTTATAAACGCGCTCTGTCAGGAAAAAAAGAATAACGAAAGATACGTGATCTGGCTGTCCGACGATCAGGAGGGCGTTGGAAATTATCTGTTCGGTTACAAGCGCTTTGACTATCATGTGAATGAAACAAACAGTCAAGGAAAGACTGTCAAAAAAACTAAAAGAGTTTACGCAAAGCGTGTACTAAAGACAAAAATAGATACCTTGATCCAAGACGAGATACAGGCGAAAAAGGATTTTCTTGCGCGTAGCTATGTCATGAAAACCGACCCCGCCGAAGAGTCCGAAAAGGATGCTGCGCTCAGGGTTACCACTCAGATAAAGCGTGACAAGGAAGCAAATAAGGCCATTGAAAAAAATAAAAAATACTTTGAAAAAATAAATAGAGAATACGAGAGAAATCAGCGCAAGGAGCTAAGTAAAGCGAAAGAAGTCGTATATATTATCGCGGCGTTGGTATATAGCGTTATCATAGCTTCTCTTGCGACAGCCGCTATAATGTTATCTACGTTCTTCTTAACATTGTGGAGTTTTCTTCCCGTCATTTGTGTTTTGCCAACGCTTGCGCTCATATATTTGATTGTCAGAATAGAGATCGCGTTTATTGAACGGTCACCCATAGTCAAGAACAAAAAAGCAATTATTTTCGTTTTGATCCCTACAGTCATATCACAAATCGTGCTCTTCGGTATACTCTTTATCCAAAACGGATTGCTTGAAGAAATATCGGAGGCATGGTCTGTGCTGTTGGCATTGGGAATTATAGCGCTGGGTGTGGCGTCGTACGTCATTGCCTTTTTCTGCAGCTACAAGACCTGCTGGCATTGCCATACTACCGGTCTTGCATTATATTATGTTACAGAAGAAGTTTTAAATACGAAGTTTGATAAACAAACCACACCCGGAATAATCTCCAGAGAAACAGTTGGAAGCGCAACTATTACATATTCCGACGGTGCAAGAGAAAACGTAGACGTTATGATGGACGTAAGTAGAGATAATACTACGTACACTCAAACAGACGACAGACAAATTTGTTATGAGTGTAAAATATGCGGCAACGTGCATTTCAAAAAAAGAACGATCATTGTGGGATGGTTCCAAAAAATAATAGATAGTATACGCGGCGTATAAAATTTTTATAATAAGTAAAAAAATATAACGAGCTAATAATACAATCGTTGACCGACTTGTTAAAGTACAGAGAGACGTATAACAAGGTAATGAACCGTCCTATATCTTTTTGACACTTAATAGGAGCACAAGATGCGAATAATAAAAAAATATTTTTTCTTTACCGCCTTATTTGTTTGTATTGGTTCAATTTTTACCTTAAGTGTTTTCCCTTTTGTAAGCGACTCTTTCAGCGTATCAGACGAAGAAAAAGAGGTTATATCGGAATATATTGATATTACATCAGATACACCTATAATAAAAATCTATGCCAATATACCTATAAGTTCTTTAGGACAAAAAAGCTTTCAGGATGCCGTATCACATTCCAAAGGAATAATATACGCAAATGGTGATGAATGTTGTTTTATTGATGAAGAAAATAAAAATATAGATTTCAATGATTATTATGGCGCAAAAAAGCTACGTCATATTGCATTATCGGGAAAAGACGTATTACTGAGCGCAGAGCATTTAAAAATAACTTCTGACATAAAAATTACGGAAACATATTGCGCTCTTGGGGTATATTCGTACCATGACTTGATCGTATATTTTGTTACAGATCAAGGAGATTTCGTATATTGCACATCAACAAGCGAATCAAACAATGAATTTGTTTTACCCGCCGACACATTTAATGAGCATTGCGCGTCGTTGAATTTTAACAAAGATGAGAATGGCTATGAATTATACGGTGCGGGAATAGTTGATGATGAACTCTTCAAAGATTATGCAATTGGAGAATACACCGAGCAAACCTTTTTGACATCTCCGCAAACACAAGAAACAGATACCGATACTGAAGCGCTCGCTTCTACGAATAACAATTATATACATTTGATATGGATAATCCCCCTATCAGTATTAATCGTTATATTGATTGTATTAGTGATATTAAAAGTCAAAAAACAAAGATAATACTTTTGCGCCCAAGGTGACGTCGTTAAGATTTCACCTTGGGCGCAGATTTTTTGATATATTTATTATCTAATCAACGAAGTTTATAAAAATATTTTCAAAAAAGCTATTGACAAAATAAAGGTTATGTGGTATACTTGTAAAGTATTTTGCTTTACATCTGTATTTTAGCTTGTAAAGGAAGTGTTTTAGTGTTTGAGAAAAATCTGAATATCGGATACTTGTTGGACTTCTACGGAGTGCTTCTTTCGGACAGAAAGAGGTCGGTCATGGATATGTATTATAACGAGGATCTCTCGCTTGCCGAGGTTGCCGAGGAGATTGGAATATCAAGGCAAGGCGTGCGCGATATAATCAAAAAATCCGAAGAGGAGCTTCTCTTTTACGAGGAAAGGCTCGGGCTTGCCGAAAAGCTTCAAAGGGTCGAGGCGGAGACGTCTGAGCTTTGCCGCATTGCCGACAGCGAAAAGCTTCCAAGCGAAATACACGAAAGAATAGTTAAGCTTTCGGAGCTTGTTAGACAATAAGCTCTCGGTATCTAAAGTCTGTAAAGGAAGGTGAGAAAATGTTTCAAAGTCTAAGTGAAAAATTAGAAAATGCCTTCAGAAAATTTAAAAGCAAGGGTAAGTTGACCGAGTCGGACATAAAAGCGGGTATGCGTGAGATAAAGCTTGCTTTGCTTGAGGCTGACGTTAACTTCAAGGTCGTTAAGGACTTTATAAACAGTGTTTCCGAGCGTGCCGTGGGCGCTGACGTGCTTGAATCGTTGCTCCCCGCTCAGCAGATAGTTAAAATCGTAAACGAAGAGCTTACCAACCTTATGGGTGGAACGCAATCCAAGCTCACCATCGCTTCAAAGCCACCTACGGTTATTATGATGGTAGGTCTTCAGGGTGCGGGTAAGACGACGCACGCGGGCAAGCTTGCGGGAATGTACAAAAAACAAGGTAAGCATCCCCTTCTCGTTGCCTGCGATATATACCGTCCCGCCGCGATAAAGCAGCTTGAAATAGTCGGTGAAAAGCTCGGTATTCCCGTTTTCACGATGGGCGACAAGGTATCTCCCGTCAAGATAGCCAAGGAGGGCTTGAAATACGCCAACCAAAAGGGCTACGACATGGTATTCATTGATACCGCGGGACGCTTGCACATTGACGAGGAGCTGATGAAGGAGCTTCAGGATATAAAATCCGAGGTCTCTCCTACAGAAATACTTCTTACGGTTGACGCAATGATAGGTCAGGACGCCGTTAACGTTGCAAAAACCTTTAACGAGCTTCTCGACATCACGGGTGTAATTCTGACTAAGCTTGACGGTGATACGCGTGGCGGTGCGGCTCTGTCCGTAAGACACGTCACAGGTAAGCCCATCAAGTTCATAGGTACGGGCGAAAAGCTTGACGCTATTGAGCCCTTCTACCCCGACAGAATGGCCTCAAGAATTCTCGGAATGGGCGACGTGCTGTCTCTTATTGAGAAGGCAGAGCAAGCCTACGACGAAAAGAAGGCGGTCGAGCTTGAAAAGAAGCTCAGAGAATCGACCTTTACGCTTGACGATTATCTTGATCAATTCGCTCAGCTCAAAAACATGGGAAGTCTTGAGCAGATAATGGGAATGATGCCTGGGGTAAAGCCGGGAGCGCTCAAGGACGCAAAGATCGACGAGAAGGCTTTGGCTCGCACAGAGGCTATTATAAAATCAATGACAAAGCAAGAGCGTGAGAAGCCCGAAATACTTGGTGCGTCACGCAAGAAAAGAATTGCCGCGGGAAGCGGAACGACGGTTGAAGAGGTCAACAAGCTTCTTAAGCAGTTTGACCAGACGAGAAAGCTTATGAAGCAGTTCTCCAACCCCAAGCAGATGTCGAGATTCGGCAAAAAACGAATGAAAATTCCGTTTAATTAATCAACGGGTTTTTATATAAAATTATTTATTATACTTTTGGAGGAAACAAAAAATGGCAGTTAAAATGAGACTTAGAAGAATGGGCGCTAAGAAAGCTCCTACTTACCGTGTTATCGTTGCGGACAGCCGCTCTCCCAGAGACGGTCGTTTCATCGAGGAGCTCGGTCACTTCGATCCCCGTAGCAACGAGCTGAAGATCGACGCTGAAAAGGCTAAGAAGTGGATATCCAACGGCGCACAGCCCACAGAGACTGTTAAGGCACTGCTCAAGAAGTCCAATATCATCGACTGATCGGTATAGGTGAGCGCAGATGACCGATTTGAAAGAAACCTTGATAAACATCGCCAAGGCTATTGTCGATCATCCCGATGCCGTTAACGTTCTCGAGTCCGAAGAGGGCAACAAGGTTACTCTCGTTCTCAACGTTGCTGAAAGCGACATGGGCATGGTAATCGGTAAGGGCGGAAAAATCGCTAAAGCGATTCGTACGTTGATGAGAGCGGCAGCTTCTGCTGATGGCAAGGAAGTCAGCGTTGTTATCAGATAACAGTTCTGTAATTTTTGAAAAGCAGAGCCATAGTCGGCGTTTTTTCGCCGTACGGGCTCTGTTTTCATTTTCGGAGGATATATGTTAAAAACATCGAAAAATACCGTCACAACTATTTTGGATAATTCCCTGCTCTGTCTTGATAAGTACCGTACTCAGCTTGACAACTCCGCGGGAAAAGAGATTAAGGAAATTACGCTTGAGCATCATATTTTCTCAGGCTCGATATTAGGTATACTTACAGAGCTTGAAGAAATTTCAGTTAAGCTCGCAGAGCTTATATGCGGATATGACGCCGAAAACGATTTTTCAAAAAGAGATAGTGTAAATACTTTACTTGACACTTGTATTTCCTTCAGAAAAAGCGTTGAGGCTTATATGAAGAACTGCGATGACGCATTGAAAAATTCTATGCCAACAGCGGTATACGCTCTTATAAATCACACGGATATTCTTACAAGGAAAATTTTGTTCTTGAAAAGTAATTTATAAATTTACATTTTAATAATAGTGCCTGTATTGACTTTTGCTTTTAGGGAGAGTATAATAAAGTGTAATCCTTTTTCTCGGGAGGTATCCGATATGAATTTTGAAGCTCTTAACGTTTTGTTGGAAGAAAAGAAATATAACGAGTTTATACCTCTTATAAATTCGTTGAACCACGTTGATATTGCGGATTTTTTGCAACAGCTATCCGATATTCCGCTATATAAGGTCTTCCGAATGTTAAAAAAAGATATCGCGGCAGACGTTTTCGCTGAGCTTGATTCGGAATTTCAGCAACAGATAATTGATTCCATGAAGGACTCTGAAATTTCAAGCTTTATCGATACCTTAGCAATGGACGACACCGTTAATATGCTTGAGGAGTTCCCTGCCAACGTCGTGGACAGAATACTGAAAAGCACAACGCCTGAGTTAAGGAAAGAAATAAACAGATTTCTCAAATATCCCGAGGGCAGTGCCGCAAGCGTTATGACCTCGGAGTTCGTTCGAATAAAAAGTCATTTCACGGTAGCTGAAGCCGTATCGTATATCAGAAAAACAGGTATAGATAAGGAAACGGTCTACGTAATTTACGTAACCGACAGCTCACGCAAGCTATTGGGTATTGTAGAGCTTAAGGACCTTTTGTTCTCCTCTGAGGACGCTACCATTGAGTCTATAATGGACAGCGCTGTTATAAGCGCGTCAACTCACGACGACCAGGAAACCGTCGCAAATATGATTTCAAAATACGACCTTCTGGCGCTCCCTATCGTTGACAGCGAAAGCAGACTTGTCGGTATCGTTACCGTCGACGACGCTCTCGACGTCATCAGCGAGGAGGCTACCGAGGATATCGAAAAGATGGGTGCTATCGTCCCCTCGGACAAGCCATACTTAAAGATAGGTGTATTTGAAACGTGGCTCAAGCGCATACCTTGGTTGCTCGTTCTTATGATATCCGCCGCCTTTACGGGTTCTATTATAACGCATTACGAAAGCGCTCTTGCGCAGGTCGTTATACTGACGGCGTTTATTCCCATGCTTATGGGCTCGGGCGGTAATGCGGGCGGTCAGGCATCGGTTACCATAATAAGAAGCTTATCTCTCGGTGAGGTAAGAATGGGAAATATTTTCAGAATTCTCTGGAAGGAGCTCAGAGTTTCCCTGCTCTGCGGACTTACGCTGTCGGTCGTTGCTTTCGGAAAGGTAATGCTTATTGACCGCGCAAGCGTTGGAGTTGCAAGCGTTGTAGCGCTTGCTCTGCTCTCAACCGTCGTGCTTGCAAATCTCGTCGGGGCGTCTCTGCCTATACTCGCAAAGAGAATAAAGCTTGACCCCGCGGTCATGGCAAGCCCCTTTATAACGACCATAGTTGACGCCGCCTCGCTTGTAATATATTTCTTTTTCGCCACAAAAATATTGGGACTTTAATTTTCAGCTCTACGGTACGCTCTCCAAAGCTTATCGTAGAGCTGATTTGTTTTTTTCGTCATTGCCTCGGCATTCAGCTCCGTGCAAAATCTTTGATAGGCTTTTTTCGACATTTTCGCATACAAGTCACGGTCATTTGCCAGACGCTCAATATATTCAGCCATTTCAGAGCTGTCAAAGCATTTACAAACAAACCCGTTTTCTCCGTGCTTTATCATATAAGGGTTTCCACCGTAATCGCTTACAACGGCGGGAATTCCAAGACTCATTCCCTCGGATAGCGCTAAGGACGACGTCTCCGTTCCTATCGAGCAATTTATATTTATATCTACGATATTCATAAAGGGCGATACGTCCTCAACAAATCCGCAAAAGATCACGCTTTCATTTATACCAAACTCACGGCAAAGCTCTCCGAGCCTTTGTCTTTGTGTCCCGTCACCTAAGAGCAGTACCTTAAAATTCATACCGTGCTTGGAAAGTATTTTTACACTTTGCAAAAACCATTCGTGACCCTTACATTTTTCAAGGCGCGCTGATAATCCGATGACGGTTGTGCTTTCGTCAATATTCAAGTCTTGCTTCAAGCGTTTTTTCTCATCTGCGTCTATTTTTCTCAGCGCTCTTGAACCGTTTATTATAACGTTTATTTTTTCCTCGTCTATTCCAAGCTCCAGAAGGTTGTCCTTAGCCGCATACGCTACCGCAATGAAGCTATCCGAAATATAATTATTGAAAAATCCCCACGCTCTATCGCTTTTTTTAACGGGAAAGACGCAATGTCTCGTGCATATTTTTATAGGTACTCGGCACATCTTCGCCGCGATACGCGCAGACAGACACCCGTGGCAATTTACGATATCGGGGGTGTTTTCTTTAAATATTCTTTTATAGATTTTTATTGCTTTGAGATCAAACGATATATCGCCGTCACAATCGGCTTCAACGTAATCGACACCAATAGCTTCAAGGCGTTGGCAGAGCGCACTCCCCCTTGGGACTACTACGAGAGTAGGATATTTATTCAAGTCCGTATTCGACAAACGGTTGATAAGCAATACTCCCGCACCGCCTATGTTTGTATCGCTGATAGCTTCAATTATTTTCATTTTTACATCTCCGAAATATAGTTATTATTATTTTTTCCAAAGAGCATATAAAAATACGAATATATACAAAAAGCCTCGCTCCAAGCGGAACGAGGCTTTACTGTTTTAGTGATTACTCACTTTATAGTTCCCGTTTTTTATAAAATGCAACGGATAAATACCAAGAAAGGACATATATTCCAATACCTATAAGACAAGCGATAGGTAAAACACCGTTTAGCTGAATCTCATTTTGCAGACCTTCCTTGAAGATCGTAGTTGCGATAATACTTCCTGCGCACGCCACGCCTATCATCACATAGTATGCACCGCGTCCTTTTTCTACTCCGTATTTAAAAATAAATGGGAGAGTCAGTGACGAGGTAACACTCGCCATTATAAGCAAGAGCATCATAATCACCAAAAACTCTTTCAAAACAAAAGTGCCTTCTACACCCATTTTGATTCCCTGAGTAATACAAATTACTGTCAGCATAGCAATTTGTGTGAACAAGCCTATCAAATATTTCGCTGATACGATTTGTGTTTTTGTGTACGGCAACGTACCGACATACTCAGTCCATCGACTGCGCTCATCATATCCAAGTAGGTTGACGGGAATCATACCACAAAGTACACAAGGGTAGAATATGAAAAACATATTTCCGCTGCTCATCATAGAGAGAAGTATAAATCCGATACTAACGAAAAGATAATACCGACAATACTTTCTCATCATATACCAATCTTTTAATAATAGTCCCCTCATATCATTTCGCCTCCTTTACCATAAACACGAATAGCTCCTCAATGCTTATTGGACTTAACTTAAATCCATCGGGAGCGTCTTTTCTTGGCACGATGATCTCAGCGCCGTAGGGCGTTTCTTTTCTGTATCTTATTACTTCCTTGTCAAGTTCTGAGAGCTGTTCTATCGTACAATGAATAATGCCGTATTCGGATAAAAGCACGTCCTTTTCCTCGCAAAGTAAGAGCTTTCCTTTATGAAGAAATGCTATATAGTCGCAGAGCTTTTCAAGGTCACTGACGATATGTGAAGATATAAGAATGGAATGGTTTTCTTCTCTTGTAAAATCGTAGAACATATCAACTACCTCGTCACGCACAACGGGATCAAGTCCGCTCGTCGGTTCGTCAAGCAGTAACAGTTTTGCTCCGTGTGACATTGCAACGGCAATACCGAGCTTCATTTTCATACCACGCGAAAAGTCCTTAAAAGGCTTGTTATCGGGCAGAAACAGCTTTTGCAAAAGTCTGGAGTATTCGTCCTCATTCCAATTACGAAACGTCTGCTTCATAACATTGCCGATCTGCCTTGCCGTCAAGCATTCGGGCATACCAACATCGTCCATTACGACGCCAACTTCTTCTTTGGTGAGTGAAATATCCTTTCCGTTATCCTTGCCAAGTATTGTGATCGTTCCGCTGTCCTTATGAAGCATATCCAAGATAAGCTTTATCGTTGTGCTTTTACCTGCACCGTTCTCTCCTATAAGCCCCATAATACAACCGCTTGGTAAAGTAAGACTTATGTTATCCAAGAAAAATCCCGAAAAGGATTTACTTACATTCTTTATTTCAAGTGCGTTCATTCTTGTTCCTCCATACCGAACGTAATCATTTCTACAATATCGTCACGGCTCAGATTGCACGAGACGGCGAGCTTTGCTATCTGCTCGATATATTCCTCGATCCTTTTCAGATTTTCCTCACGTAAAAGCTCTACGTTCTTCGGCGCAACGTAACATCCTTTTGCAGGAAGTGTGTAAATAAAGCCTTCCTTTTCAAGTTCTTCATACGCACGCTTGGTCGTAATAAAGCTGATGCGCAGATCTTTTGCAAGCCCTCGTATAGACGGCAGCATCTCATCCTCTTTCAACTCACCGCTTATGATCTGATTTTTTATTTGAGAATATATCTGATTATAAATCGGTTCGCCGCTCTTGTTGTCGATTAGAATATTCACGTCATCACCTCTGTTAAAACTGTATATCTATATTATATACAGTTAGTGCGTTTTTGTCAATAGGTTTTACAAAAATAATTTCAAAAAGTTGTAAACATAAAAAAAGAAAGATACGAAAACACCTAAATGTTATCATATCTTTCTTCACCTTAACAATGCGCTTATTTCACGACATGGAAATCAAACGCGTTTTTTTAGTCTGCCCACTACCTTACCGCAGCAAACGACCTCGGAATAACCATGCAATAGAATATCACCGTAATCCTTATTGAGAGATATAAGTCTGTCGCCGCCGAACATTTTGAAGTATCCATTTCCGTCCAGAACGAATATACCAAGCTCTCCGACCTCAACGGAATCCGTGTCCTCAACGAGCACGATATCGCCGTCGTGATACTTAGGCTCCATACTGCTTCCGTTTATGCGCAACGCAAAGTCCGCAATACGCGTTTTATCATTATCGGGAATGGTAATCTCGCTTGTTTCAGCGTCGTCAAGATACACGCCCGTTCCTGCGGATACGGACAGGTCGTAAAGAAGAATACTTCTTTTTCCGACGCCGCTGACTGTTGAGGGAGTTGAAAGTATCTTTGCTCTTTTAGGCGCAATGCTTTTTTTCTCGGACACAGAGACAGATGCAAGCTCTGCGCGCTCCGCTTCCATTTTCGCGACCGTATTTACTATATTTTGAGAATAAGGGTCAAGCTTGCGATACGCTTCGATAAATTCTATCTCATTTGAAGTAAGCAAAAAATTATTATTATTTTCGGGAACACCGCTGACGATATAGTCAAGTGAGCAACCAAGCGCCTCGGCTATTGCCACTATATTGGAAAGCTTGGGCGAATCGCTGATCCCCGCCATTATTTTACTGAGAGTTCCGAGCGGAATACCCGTCATCTCAGACAATTTATCGTTTGTTATTTTCTTTTCACTTTTAATCTTTTTTATTCTTTCAATATAGTCCATAGCGCCCACAGCCTCCAATTCCGTTTATGGAATAATTATACCACGTTTTTTGGAGTTTGTAAAGAGGTTTTTGAAAATTTTATTCCAAAATCGAGTATTTATTGTTTTAAATTTCTTGAACGAGCGTTACCAGACTTTTTCCTATCAGCTCGGCGCTTCTTTGCGCTTCCTCAAGGCTATTTCCGCTTGCGCCCACTTCAAGAAGCAACGAAAAGGGCGCAAGCTCCTGATTATAAGTATTGGGCTTCAAAAAGACGGGGCGACAGATATTTTCACATTGGGAATTCAGAGAGCTTCTCAGCTTTAGCGCAAGCGAAAGATTATTTTCCCAATCGGGACAATCGTCTCCCGCCCAATCGCTCCCCACGACGCACATTATCTGAGCCGCCGCTTCTCCATCAAGCTCAGCCACGGGGCGAACTATCTCTCCGCTTGATTTGATTATGGAGTCTCTGTGCACGTCTATAACCAGCTTTATAGTCGGATATTCTTCAAGGTAGTTTTTTATGGTCTCCTCTGCTCTCGCATAAGAATCCTTATATTGCACGCTATCGTGCATTATCGTGCAATGAACCGTCGGTATTCCGTTTTTATTCAATATATCCGCAATCGTCTTCCCAACTGCCACCACGTTTTTTTGCGTGTCCGAGGTTCTTGCGTAATCTCCGTCGTCTTCGCAATACAGCGCACCGTCCTTACTGTAGGCTTCCGTTCCGTGAGTGTGAACTATAAGCACCTGGGGCTTTGACGATACGGAAAGAAATTCATATCCGCCGTTTCCATTAAGTTTTTTATTCAAGAGATAATAAATATCGGGAGAGTATCCCGTAGAATTATTTATATACCGCTCACCGTACGACGACAAAGACAAGTCCATGGGTATTATCGGAGTATATCCATCGGGGACTACGGAATAATCATAATCGTACAGTCCTCCAAATTCAGCACCTACGTCCGTGCTTGGATTATTATTGGGCTTATGCGACTCTTCATCAGTACTCGTCCCGCTCTCCGAGCTATCGGTAATAGCGATAAAGCCGCCGTCATCCGTTGCTTTTTCATGCCTGCTGCCAAAATCTATACTGACAAAAAAATCGGAAATGCTCTCCGCTATTTTTTTTAATGAGATATTCTCCGCCAACGCTTTGTTCCCGCTCCCAATGCCAAACACCAACAACATCGTAACTACGACCACCGTCAGCAAGGTCGTCGTCATATAGACAACGTACCATTTTTTTAATATATTTCTTCTGTTATCGCTATATTCGTAGTCATAAAAATTCACCCTTTTCCCTTCAATTCTCTTTTGTTCTTCCGCTCCTTTGAGTCTACTTTGCCTTTCTTTCATAATTCCTCCTTTAAAACATCAGGTACACAAAAAAGTTTTCTCTGAGGAATTATATTCAGCGTCTGAGATTTATATGACACCCAGAGCCTTATCTATTGAAAGCGCCAGAATTTCCGATGCGCTTTGTGCTATAATATCGCACTCCTTGGGGGCGACGAAATGATTTTTTCCTCGCTCAAGAATTTTTTCAAGCTCCAAGCTGATTCTACCGTATTTTGACTTGATAAGCGCATCTCCGATAACCGTGGCGGCTGAAACGACGGTTGGAACGCCCACGGCAATGACGGGAACGCCGAGAGTCTCTTTCGTTATGCTTGACTGTCTGTTCCCTATTCCCGCCCCCGGGGATATACCTACGTCGGAAATCTGAACGGTAGCGGCAAGTCTGTCGTATTCCTTAGCGGCGAGAGCGTCAACGACTATAACTGCGTCAGGAGAGAGCTTATCCGCAACCGCTCTTAACAGCTCAACGCTTTGTATTCCCGTTTCTCCCATAACTCCGCAGGCTAACGAATACACGGAGCACACGTCAAGCGTTGAGAATGACTCGGGGCTTATCACTTTTACGTGGCGAGTCACGTTTATTTTTTCCACGGTCAGAGGTCCTATACTGTCTGAGGCTATGCGTCTGTTTCCTATTCCCGCAACAAGAAATGACAAATCGGGAGAGATTGTTTTTTTAAGAGCATTTGAAAGAGCTTGAGACAGCTCCTTGGCAATTATACCGGAAAGCTCCTCCTTCAAGTAAATATCCGCATCGCACAGCCTCGGTGTATATACCGTGATATATCTGCCTTTTTTACATCCGTACTCCCGTTCCTGCTCCGCGTTTTTTACGTCCAATCTGCAAATTTTGCAAGCGCCTTGAAGTTCTTCCGTAAATAAGCTCTTATTTTTTTCGGTATTTTTGTTGTTTAACCGTATTTTTTCTATATACGTATTTTCCATAACGAGATCTGACGTTATATATTTATTCATAATATCCTTTCTTATGCGGCAAAATAGACAAGTATTATAACGCAATATTGTGCAAACAACCAAAACTAAAAAAGTTAGTGTGTTTATCATTGATTTTAGTGAAAAAAAATGTTATAATATTATGAGTAAATTGCCACTGTTGTGGTGTATAGTTTTTCAAACCATGAGGAGGTTTTCAAGAAAATGATGAAAAGAGTTATTTCTCTTGCTCTCTGCTTGCTTATGCTCGCTACTGTTCTTGTAGGTTGCGCAGAGAAGGACGAAGACGACAAAGGTGCGTATATCAATATGTATCTTACCGATCAGGTTTATGACCTTGACCCCGCGCGCGCTTACAACAACGAGTCTGCTCTCAGACTTGTAAGCCTTGTTTTTGACAACCTGTTTGTTCTTGACGAGGACGGTAAGGTTAAAAAGTCTCTCGCGAAGGATTATGAGATCCGCGAGGATGAAAATGCCGGTGAATACGAAATGATCATTACGCTTAACGATACCTGCTGGACTGACGGTACTGCAATTACGGCTAATGATATTTATTATGCTTGGACCCGTGTTCTTCAGTCGAGCAACGATTTTGACGCGGCCGCTCTTCTCTTTGATATCAAGAATGCACGCGCCGCTAAGGAAGGCGACGTATCTATTGACGACGTCGGAATAAGCGCTATAAACGAAAAGCAGTTCCAGATAATGTTTGAAGAGCCTATCGATTACGACCAGTTCCTTTTGAATATTACGAGCTATGCACTTGTTCCTCTTCGTGAAGACATTGTAGGTAAGACGGTTGACTGGGCAAAGAAGCCCGCTACCATCTGCTCAAGCGGTCCATTCAGACTCAGAGAGGTTTCTTATGCTGAGGGCGAGGAAAGATTGATACTTGAGAGAAACGCTTACTATTATCGCGACGTTCTTGAGGATGAAATTGACAAGTCGGTTACTCCTTATAGAATTATCGTTGACTACACGCTTTCCGATGAGGATATCAAGGCTAAGTATGAAAAGGGTGAGATATTCTTCGTTGGCGATATTCCCCTTTCCGTAAGAGGAAGCTTCAAGGATTCCGCTGAGATTACGGATGCTTTGAGCACTCATACATATTTCCTTAATGAAAATGCGGTGATCAGATATTATTCCGCACGCGCGTTTGAGGATCTCGCATCCGACGAGGATCTTGTTGATCTTAAGAAAAACGCTTGGCTTGAAGAAGCTGCTCTCGTTGAAGGAACGGACGGCGAAAAGATATTCGCTGACGCTAAGGTAAGAAAAGCTATGTCTCTCGCAATAGACAGAGACGCTATTGCAAATGCCGTAGTATTCGCTAAGGCTGCTACCGCGCTCGTTCCCTACGGTGTTTATGATTCCAACTCCAAGAAGGACTTATTCAGAGAAGTTGGCGGTGACATAATAGCAACGTCGGCAGATATGTCTGCGGCAAAGGCACTCCTTTCCGAAGCAGACGTTGATCCCTCCAAGTTTATGTTTGCAATTTCCGTTGCGGCTTACGATGACGTTCATATGGCAATTGCCGAAATGGTAAAGGCTGCTTGGACCGAGCTTGGCTTCAACGTTCAGATCAAGGCTGTAAATCACATTGAAAACACTGACTACATGAAGTCTATCGACGATACTCCTAAGGATATTCGCGACGACGTATTCACCGAGGCATTCTACGAGGGCAAGTTTGAAGTAGCCGCTATCGACTACGTTGCAAAGTCCGCTGATGCGTTCTCAGTTCTTGCTCCCTTCGCAAAGTGCTTCACAGGACGCGCTGCTTCCTCTGCTCACAGTGTTGATTTTGAAATTCCCACTCACGTCACGGGTTACAACAGCGAGGATTATAACAATCTTATCGAAGACGCACACGCTGAAAAGGATATAGAGGCTCGCGCTGAAATTCTTCACGACGCCGAAAAGCTTCTTATCGAAGATATGACCGTAATACCGATAATCTTCAATCAGAACGCAACGCTTGCAAGCGACGATCTTTCCAAGATAAAGTTCACCTACTACGGAACTATGATCTTTACAAAGACCAAGCTTAAGGATTACGAGCTTTACGTTCCCAAGGAAGAGGAAGAATAATAAAATTATCCGACTGTTCAAATGAACAGTCGGATTTTTTATATTAAATTCTGCAAAAGCACTTGCAAATTCAAAACAATTGTGTTATAATAATATGAATACTGAAAATGCATTGATGAAGCTCGCGCCTTTGATACCTTACCACAGAGAAGATCGCCTTGGCTGGAAGCGGTCGTAAACGTACTCAGGTCGGCATTTCACTTCGGAGCAGGTTCTGTGAACGCTTATGCTTTTAGCGGAACTCGGAGACACCGTTACAGTCAACAAGAGAGCTAAAAGCCCTATGCTTTTGGAATTTAGGTGGTACCGCGGAGTATATTACCCCGTCCTATTTATTTAGGATGGGGTTTATTTTTATATCAATAATTAAATTTCACTATAAACGAAAGGAATCCAAATGAAAGAAAAACTTCAAAAAATCAAAGCAGATGCGTTAGCCGCGATAAATTCGGACAACGCAGATCTTGAACAGATCAGAATTCAATACCTCGGAAAAAAAGGTGAGCTTACCTCCGTGCTTCGCGGAATGGGCGCTCTCTCCGCTGAGGAACGACCCGTAGTTGGTCAGATTGCCAACGAGGTAAGAGCTGAAATAGAGTCGGCGCTGAAGGTTAAGGCAGAAGCTAAAAAGGACCAAGAGCTTCAAAAACGTCTTATTTCCGAAAAAATAGACGTTACTCTTCCCTCCAAAGCTGCCACCCCAGGTAAGCTTCATCCATTAGTGCAGGTTCAGAGAACTATTGAAGATATTTTTATAGGAATGGGCTTCTCAATTGCGGAAGGTCCTGAGGTTGAATACGATTACTACAACTTCCAAGCGCTCAATATTCCCGAAAATCATCCCGCAAGAGACACGCAGGATACGTTTTATATTACCGACAACATACTTCTCCGCTCTCAGACGTCTCCCGTTCAGGTAAGAACCATGGAACATCAAAAGCCTCCGATAAGAGTTATTTCTCCAGGTCGCGTTTACCGCTCCGACGCAGTTGACGCAACGCACTCTCCTCTGTTCCATCAGGTAGAGGGCTTGGTCGTTGACAAGGGCATCACCATGGGTGACCTCAAGGGCATGCTTGAGACGTTTGCAAAGACGCTTTTCGGAAATGACACGAGACTTCGTTTCCGTCCTCACCACTTCCCGTTCACCGAGCCTTCGGCTGAGGTTGACGTTTCCTGCTTCGTATGCGGCGGAAAGGGTTGCAGAGTCTGCAAGAATGAAGGCTGGATAGAAATACTCGGTTCGGGTATGGTACACCCCTTCGTGCTTTCAAACTGCGGCATTGACCCTGAGGAATACAGCGGCTTCGCATTCGGAATGGGCGTTGAAAGAATTGCTATGAAATACTACGGTATTGACGATATGCGTCTGCTTTATGAAAACGACACCCGTTTTCTTGAGCAGTTCTGAGAGATAGATTATTGAAAGAAAGGTACGGTCATATATAAATGAATTTATCAAGAAATTGGCTTTCCGATTTCGTCGACGTAAGCGACATTTCGGCTAAAGATTATTGCGACAGAATGACTGACACAGGCTCTAAGGTTGAATGCTTTGAAGAGCTTGGCGCAGATATTGAAAACGTTGTCGTTGCTAAAATACTTAAAATAACTCCTCATGAGAACAGCGACCATCTTCAGATTTGTCAGGTTGATATCGGTGACAAGGTAGTTCAGATAGTTACGGGCGCTCAGAATATTTTTGAAGGCGCTATAGTACCCGCGGCTATTCCCGTAGCTAAGCTCCCGGGTGATATTACAATCAAGGCAGGAAAGCTTCGCGGAGTTGAGTCCAACGGTATGCTCTGCTCTATGGGCGAGCTTAACCTTACCGAGCATGATATGCCCGGCAAAGAGCCTAACGGTATACTCATTCTTGACAACGATTTTGCGGACAAGCTGGGCATGGATATTCGCGATGCTCTTATGCTTAAGGACACCGTGGTTGAATTTGAAATAACCTCCAACCGCCCCGACTGTCTCTCTGTTATCGGACTTGCAAGAGAAAGTGCTGTTTCGTTTGAAAGAAAACTGAACGTTCCCACTCCTACTGTCAAATGCGTAGACGACGGGGACAAAATAGAAAATCACCTTTCCGTTGCCATTGACGCTCCCGACCTCTGTCAGAAATATATGGCAAGAGTTGTCAAGAACGTAAAAATACAACCCTCGCCTCTGTGGTTGCGTATGCGTCTGCGCGCAAGCGGTGTAAGACCTATCAACAACATAGTTGACATAACGAACTACGTTATGCTTGAATACGGTCAGCCAATGCACGCATTTGACTATAGCTGTCTTGACGGCTCTTCCATAATAGTTCGCCGCGCAGGTGACGGTGAGAGCTTCATGTCCCTTGACGACCAGGAGCATACGCTTGATTCCTCTATGCTCGTTATTGCAGACAGCAAAAAGGCTGTAGCTCTCGCGGGTGTTATGGGTGGCGCAAACAGCGAAATAAAGGACAGTACGACCACCGTAGTATTTGAGTCAGCTTGCTTCCTTGGCACTTCCGTTCGTGTTACCGCTAAGAAAAACGGCATGAGAACCGAAAGCTCCGCTCGTTTTGAGAAGGGACTTGACCCCGAAAACTGCTATGCGGGTCTTGAACGCGCTTGCGAGCTTGTTGAGCTTCTCGGAGCGGGCGACGTTGTAAACGGCATTATTGACGTTTACCCCGATAAAAAGCCTTTGACAGAGCTTGATTTCAAGCCTGAGGTTATAAATGCTTTTCTTGGAACGGATGTTTCTGCTGAGGATATGGCAAATATCCTTACTTCTCTTGAATTTAAGGTTGAAGGCAATAAGATAATTGCTCCTTCCTTCCGCGCCGATATCGGCTGCATGAACGACGTTGCCGAGGAAATTGCGAGAATTTACGGCTACAACAAGATAAAATCGAGCAGAATCAAAGCGGAAACCACTCAGGGCGGACGTACTCCCAAGCAAAAATTCGAGGTTGACGTTGAAAACGCTATGTGCGGAATGGGACTCAATCAAATCGAGACCTTCTCCTTTATCAGTCCCAAGTATTACGACAAGATAAGACTTGCAGCAGACAGTACTCTGCGCAAATCAGTGGTTATTTCCAATCCCTTGGGTGAGGATACGAGCGTTATGCGTACCACTACTCTTCCCTCCATGCTTGAGGTTCTTGCGCGCAACTACAATTACAACAACGCAAACGTAAAGCTCTTTGAGATTGGAAAGGTTTATATTCCTACCACACCCGACAAGCTCCCCAACGAGAACAAGGTTCTTTCCATTGGTATGTACGGAGATTGCGATTTCTATACCGTTAAGGGTGTTTGCGAAAATATACTTAAAATGGCGGCTATAAATGAATTTTCCGTAGTTGCTAACCCCGATAACGCTTCCTATCACCCAGGCAGATGCGCTAATATAAGCGTTGGCGACAAGGTAGTCGGAATTTTGGGCGAGGTTCATCCCTTGACGCTCAGAAATTACGATATCGATACCCCCGTATATGCGGCTGAGCTTGATTTCGACGCAATATTCGAGCTTATGAATCCCAATAAGCTCTACACTCCTCTGCCCAAGTATCCCGCAACCACACGTGATTTCTCCTTCGTCTGTGAGGAAGCTCTTGAGGTTGGAACAATATTTGCTGAGGCAAAGAAGGCGGGCGGAAAGCTCGTTGAGGACGTTAGTCTGTTTGATATATACAGAGGTCCTCAGGTTGGCGAAAACAAGAAGTCGGTATCCATAAGAGTAACGCTCCGCGCATCTGACAGAACTCTTACCGTTGAAGAAGCTGAAAAAGCAGGAGCTAAAATTCTTAAAGCTCTTGAGGCTCAGCTTGGAATTACACTGAGAATGTAATTGGTGTATCTTATGGAAAAAGAGAAAATCGACAGAATCAACGAGCTGGCGAGAAAATCAAAGCTCTCGCCACTGAGTGATGAAGAAAAGGCGGAGCAAGCAGAGCTCAGACAGCAATATATTAAGGAAATACGAGCTTCCTTTGGCGCAACTCTTGACAACACGGTCATTCAATATCCCGACGGTTCAAGAAAGAGCCTGAAAAAAGACAAATAAAAATCACGGCTGTTGCTTTTTTAGCAACAGCCGTTTGATTTATATTACTTTTTTACAGCACTCCATGCGCAAATCAATTTTTCCAAATTCCATGCGGCATTTGCGGGTGACGTTGAGGGCAGACAGATCGCTTCTCTTTTAAGCGTGTCCCTGAGATAAGTATTATAGTACTTATACGCCGTTTTCCCGTTAACGAATATTTCTTCAATATTTGATTGCTCAAGTATAGTATTTAAATTATTTGGCACTACGTTTTTTATCGAGCTATCGGAGCTTCCTTCAATATCGCAAGAGGCTATTACATCCCAAAGCGCAATTTTGTGATCTAACAGAAAGCTTCGTTTTTCTTGAATGCTTTTGGGAACGCGCTCCGCAAAAACGCCTGCAAGCACCTTCCAGAATCTGTTTTGCGGGTGACCGTAAAAAAACATTTCCTCTCTTGATTTTACGGACGGAAAGCTACCTAATATCAATACTTTTGAATTGTTGTCATATACTGGCGCTATTGGATGTTCAACCATACGTACTCCTTTGAAAAAAGTAAAAAATTTCGAGTTCTTCAAGCTATCTCATCTCCCTGCTACAACAGTACTTTTTTCAGTAAACCTTTCCTTACGTATTTTTTTGTTTTATTATATCTTGACAAATTCGTAAAATGGTGGTATAATAGGCATGCTGAACTAATTAAATATTAAAATTGGCATAGTTTTCTCACGAGGGGGATATTATACCTTTTTCGACATTTCAATTTTTTTGAATTTGGTAAAAATGCAAATTCCACAAATTGAGATGAAGAAACTATTTCCATTTTAATTTAGATTAGTTCAGCGACTATCGGAGTTTGCGTTTTTCGGTGCGTGACTTCGATGTCGCGCACTTTTTTATTTTCCGCATATAAAAGTGGGCAGATACATAAATACCGAAGAAAAAATATTTTACGGAGGTTTTTCTATGAAAAAAATTTTTGCTTTAATGACGCTGATTGCCATGTCCTTAACGCTTCTTATCTCCTGCGGTACCGTTGAAGAAACACCCGCACAGACCGAGTGTACGCACGAGTTTAAGGACGCTACGTGTACCACACCCAAAACCTGCTCAAAATGCGGAGAGACTGAGGGAGATGTTATTGCCCACACAATTGAGAACGGCGCTTGTCCCACCTGCGGTGCGTCTTTGTTTGAAGTTATGAAGCTTTGGGACGAAAAGCCTGGCAAATCTTCCAACAGTGACCCTGTATACGCTCATTATAATGTGAACGATGATCGATTTGAGTTTGGTAGCGGCAGGGCTATTGAGTTTGGACAGGAGTATAACATTACGGGCGTTTCCAATCCTGTATTTGAATATCAAGCAGGAGGTTCGCTTATAATCACTCGCGAGGGGATTGAAAATAAAACTTATGTATGGGAATTGGTCGTACAAAAATACGATGTTGATGGTCATGCTTACCATAAAATGACAATAACGGGCACTTTAGACGCGTCAAATTTTTCAGAGGATTCTGTTCTGCATATGAAGTCATTTTCAGACCCTTTTAATGTTGGCTTGACAGAAGATCAAGCGGAAGAATACGTCTCGAAATATGCCACACCCCTTATATGGAGCGCCGTTACAGGAAGCTTTGCGGAATTCCTTTCAGCGAATGGCGAAACTCCAACCGTTCTGGGCTTTTCAAATTATAAATAAACAAAACAATTTGAAAAAGTAGCTCGTTAAAGTCGTGCTATAGAAGATAGTTTTGTAATAATACGGCATATCTCAAAGGAGATATGCCGTATTATTATTTTACATTATGTAGGGACAACTCCGCAAAATATTGGCTGTTGCGTATGCGACAGGACAGATACGTGCCTTTTTCTTTATCTAAAAAGACTTTCAAATTTCTATAAAAAGCAAAACACCCGAGCTATTTGCTCGGGCGCTTTTTGGTGCGAGAAACGGGACTTGAACCCGTACGGTGTAACCACACGCCCCTCAAACGTGCGCGTCTGCCAGTTCCGCCACTCTCGCATTCGTTACCTCAGCGGCAACATATAATATTATACTCTTTTTTTCAAAAAAGTCAATACCTTTTTCGCATTTTTTTTGAAAATAAACGATTTTTTTCATTGATAACAAAAAGACTTGAGTTTTATGGCGTTTTTATGGTTATTTTTCCGTCTTTATTCTCTTATGTATCCAATACCGTAATATACATAAGTCAAGCGCGTCGTAAATAATATATATTTGAACTTAAAAAATCTATTTACGGAGTTTTTTATGAAAGCCACGCATCTCAAGATCAAATTCGGTTTTTTTGCTGTTTTTATGCTCTGCGCATTGGCTATTGCCTCTCCTCAATATTTTCCCGCGCTTATTTGCTCGGTAGCGATTCACGAGAGCGGGCATATAATTATGGCGCGGATTTGCAAAGTACCCTTATACGAATTAAAATTAGGCATCTTCGGCGCGGCTCTTTCTCTTGCAGACAATGTTTTTTCATACAAAAGCGAAATTTTGATTTGCTCGGGCGGACCGATATTCAATTTTATTTCCGCATTCGTTGTCTGGCGATTCATTACCGTATTTGATACCTCTTTGTTCGTTATGTCTTCAATCGCCCTGGGCGCTCTCAATATGTTACCTATCGTCAGCTTTGACGGCGGACGGATATTAAGCTCCGTTCTTCACATGATATTTTCAGTTCGTTTATGTGAAATTCTGTGCAAGCTCATATCGTTTATTTTTATTTTTCTTTTATGGAGCTTATCGGTATATCTGCTTATCAAAGTCGGAGCATCGCTCACGCTATTCGTTTTTTCAGCATCTACGTTCGCAAAAATATTCATTCCCGACGCGCTATGACCTTACAAATCACTTAGCGCAGAATTGTGAGATTTTCAAAGTTTTGAGGAGAAAAAACGAGGTTTTCCGTAAAAAATTCCATTTTAATCGATTTAATTAAGGTTTTCGCCGTTTTTTGCGAAAATTTTAAGAAAAATTTTGAAAAATATATTGCATTTTCGGCGATTATCTGTTACAATATTCGTATTGATATTTTTCAGAAGAAATATCAATGCTTTTTTGGTTTAATTTTTTCTTGAAGGAGTTTTTATGTGGAATGAAAAAAAAGCTGATAGAGCTAAAAAATATTTGTAAGGCGTTCGACGGTGAACAGGTACTTTCAAACGTTGACCTTTACATTAACGACCATGAGTTTATAACGTTGCTCGGTCCTTCGGGCTGCGGAAAAACCACCACGCTGAGAATTATCGGCGGCTTTGAGACGCCCGACGAGGGTGAGCTGTTATTTGAGGGACAGAAGATAAACGACGTTCCCGCATACCGCAGAAACGTCAACACGGTCTTTCAGAGATACGCGCTCTTTCCCCATCTCAACGTATACGATAATATCGCATTCGGTCTGAGAGTAAAAAAGGTAAAGGAGCAGGAGATATCCGAGCGTGTTTCGGAAATGCTGTCTTTAGTTAATCTTAAGGGCTTTGAAAAGCGCAACGTTTCCCTTCTCTCAGGAGGTCAGCAGCAAAGGGTCGCAATTGCACGAGCACTTATAAATCAGCCTGAGGTGCTTCTTCTGGACGAGCCTCTCGCCGCTCTTGACCTTAAGCTTCGCAAGGACATGCAGGTCGAGCTTAAAAATATTCAAACCAAAACGGGCATTACGTTTATCTACGTTACTCACGACCAGGAGGAAGCTCTCTCTATGTCTGACACCGTAGTCGTAATGGCTGACGGTAAAATACAGCAGATAGGCACGCCTATTGATATTTACAACGAGCCGATAAACGCTTTCGTTGCGGACTTTATCGGTGAATCCAATATTCTTGACGGCGTTATGCTCAGCGACTACAAGGTTAGATTTGCGTCGCACACCTTTGAGTGTCTGGACAAGGGCTTTGCTCAGAACGAGCAGGTTGACGTTGTCGTACGTCCCGAGGACGTTGACGTCGTTCCCGTTGAAAAGGGTATGCTCTCAGGTATCGTTACCTCGGTTACCTTCAAGGGTGTTCACTACGAGATAATCGTCGATATAGGCGGATTTAAGTGGATGATACAGACCACCGATTACGTCGCTCCCGACGCTCTTATCGGTATCTACATAGAGCCCGACGCTATTCACGTCATGAAGAAATCCGAGTATTCCAATATGTTCGGTGACTATTCCACCTTCTCGGATGAGATCGATCATCTTTCCGACGTTACGGAGGACGAAGAAGAATGACGCATAGCTCCAAGACACGAAAAAGCAATATGTCGCTGTTGCAGCGCTACGCTGCTGCGCCGCACATCGTCTGGTCCGTTCTTTTTATAATTGTTCCGCTTATATTCGTGGGATATTATGCGTTCACAGACGTTTCTACGGGCGAATTTACCTTTTCAAATATTTCCGCGTTCTTTACAAAGGAATATTTGCTGATATTCGGAAAATCGGTAAAGCTCGCTCTTATCGCTACCGCGATATGCTTGGTGCTCGGTTACCCGATTGCGTATTTTATGACCAACTGCAAGCCAAAAACCCAGCGTCTTCTTATGATTCTTATAATGCTCCCTATATGGATGAACTTTCTTATAAGAACTTACGCGCTGATGACGCTTTTGCAGGACACGGGTATTATCAACACATTTCTATCCAAGCTCGGACTTCCGACTATGCATATACTCGGAACTGAGACGGCAGTTGTCATCGGAATGGTCTACGACTATCTTCCTTATATGATACTCCCCATATACTCGGTCATGTCAAAAATGGATCACCGCTTAGTTGAAGCGGCATCCGACCTCGGCTGTAACAGCTTTGGGGTAATTCGCAAGGTTATATTCCCATTGAGTCTTTCAGGAGTTATTTCGGGAATAACCATGGTTTTCGTTCCGTCCATAAGCACCTTCTATATCTCACAGAAGCTTGGCGGTGTTGACACACTGCTTATCGGTGACGCCATAGAACAGCATTACACGGCTGCAAATTACAACATGACCGCTTCCCTTTCCTTCGTTCTTATGTTAATTCTTATCGTCGGACTCGCTATAGTGAATCACTATACTGACAGCGACGAGGGAGGAGGTATGCTCATATGAAAAAATTCTCTAATTTTTACATAGGACTTATTCTCTTTTTACTCTTTGCCCCTATTGCCGTTATGATATTTTTCTCCTTCAACGAGGGAAAAAGCACGGCGGTATTCACGGGATTTTCGCTCAAATGGTACATGGAGCTGCTGAAGAGTAGCGAAATGCTGAACGCACTTAAAAATTCGCTTATTCTTGCTATTGCTTCATCAATGATAGCCACGGTTATCGGAACTATGGCGGCATTCGGCATACACCGTATGAAGAACAAATATACCCGTCAATCAATTATGACGGTAACCAATATTCCGATAATGAACCCCGAGATCATAACGGGTATTTCCCTTATGTTTCTGTTCGTTTTCGTAGGCGGACTTCTCGGACTTACAACCAAGCTGAATTTCTGGACTATGCTGATAGCGCACGTTACGTTCTGCTTACCGTACGTTATCCTCAACGTCCTTCCAAAATTCAAGCAGATGCCCAATGCCCTTCCCGAAGCGGCTATGGACCTCGGTTGCACTCCGTTCCAAGCGTTCTTCAAGGTTCAGCTTCCCGCCATTATGCCAGGTGTGATAACGGGACTCATCATGTCGTTCACGCTGTCTCTTGACGACTTCGTCATAAGCTATTTTACGTCGGGAACGGATTTCCAGACCTTACCCGTGCTCATATACAGCATGACCAAAAAGTCTGTAAAGCCTACGATATACGCGCTTTCGACTATAGTATTTATCATCATTCTCATTCTTCTGCTTATATCCAACAGAGAAAAGTCCTCCTACGAGCGACTTGAGGCTAAGAAAGCTAAGGCGGAAAAGAAGAGACAAGAGGCAATAAAGAACGCCAAGAAGGCTGCCGCGCAAAAGACCAAGGTCAAGGTCACCGCGCCCAAAGCGCCCAAAAGACATACCGTTTCTCCAAAGCTTACCAAAATCATCGCGCTTGTTTGTACGCTTGCGATAATCGTTACCTTCTGCGTCGTTTTAAACATCGCATCGAAGGAGACCGTTACGCTTAACGTATACAACTGGGGTGAATACATTTCAGACGGCTCTGACGACTCCTTAGACGTCAATAAGGCGTTTGAGGACTACTGTAAGAATACGCTTGGAATAAACGCAAAGGTCAACTACGTAACCTATACGTCTAACGAGGACCTTTACGCAAAGCTATCAACCGAGGCTGTAAGCTACGACGTCATAATTCCTTCGGATTATATGATTGCGAGACTTGCATCCGAGGGACTTTTGCAAGAGCTTAATTTTGATAACATTCCAAATTACGAGCTTTGCATAGATGACAGCTTCAAGGGCTTATATTACGATCCCGACAACAAATACTCCGTTCCGTACACCTATGGAATGGTCGGAGTTATTTACGACGCCAATGTTGTTGACGAAGATGACGTCGGTGATTGGGATTTGATGTGGAATGAGAAGTACAAGGGCGAAATATTACAGTTCAATAATGCCCGCGACGCGTTTGGTACAGCGTTTTACAAGCTTGGACTTGACGTCAACACCACCGACACGAAGATGTGGGATGCAGGTCTTGCAGAGCTTCAAAAGCAGACTCCTCTGCTATATAAGCGAGTCATGGACGAGGTATACAACATGATGGAGACCGGCGAGGCTTCTATCGCGGCGTATTATGCTGGTGACTATTTGACAATGGTCGAAAATCAGGCAGACAATATCGATCTGCAATTCTACTATCCCGAAAACACTAACCTTTTCGTTGACGCAATGTGTATTCCCTCATGCGCTCAAAACAAGGAGCTTGCTGAAGAATACATCAACTTTATGCTCAGCGAGGAGGCGGCTATTGCCAATGCGGAATATATTTGTTACGCATCCCCTAACAAGCTGGTTTATGAGAGCGAGGTCTACAAGGAGGATATGGGTGAGGATGCATTTGATATTCTTTATCCCACTGACTTCGATTTTGCCGATAAATACGATGCAAACTGCTACAAGGACCTTGACAAGAAGACCAAGGAATATATCAATTCCCTTTGGAACAGACTTACTATAACCTCATAAAGCACTTTTCGACTGCTTGACTTTTTAAAGTTGAGCAGTCCTTTTTTGTTTTTATATACTTTTTTTGACAGTTTTCAAATAAGGGGTTGCAATTTAATAAAAAATGTGTTATAATATAAGGTGAACAAGATAATTTAAAAGAAAGGACAATATCACGATGAAAAAGATTATTTGCAAGGTTGAATACAATACCGAAGCATCCGAGCTTCTTCTTAAGAAGACCGTAGGTAATTTCGGTGATGCAGACGGATACGAGGAAAGCCTCTATGTAACCGCTGACGGCAAGTACTTCCTTTACACCAACGGTGGCGAGGAGTCTCCCTATGCTAAGGAAGATATCAAGCGTATGTCCAAGGTGAAGGCTGACGAGTGGCTTGCAGCTAACGCTTAATTTCCAATACATAAAAAATCGCGTGAATTTTTTCACGCGATTTTTTGTTTATTTCTTCATTCCAAAGGTATCGGGGTCATGTCCTGAGCCAGCAAAGTATTCCATTGCGTTAATTGTTTCCATATCCTCGTCCGATATCTCAAAGTCAAATACCTTGGCGTTTTCTCTTATTCTTGAAGGCGTTACCGACTTTGGAAGCGGCAGTACTCCGTTTTGAATACACCAACGAATACAAAGCTGAGCTACCGTTTTACCGTATTTCTCGGCAAACGCCATAAGTGTTTGATTTGTAAGCATCTTTCCTCGTCCCAAGGGTCCCCACGCTTCAACGAAAATATTATGCTTACGGCAATATTCAAGCGTATCTGCCTGCATCTGACCGGGATGAAATTCTATCTGGTTAACCATAGGAGCAACCTCTGAATTTACAAGAGCTTCAAGATGGTGCGGCTGAAAATTGGAAACTCCGATAGCTTTGATTTTTCCCGCACGATACAACTCAGTCATTGCTTTCCACGTCGATAGATTTACAGCATTGTAATCGTCATACTGCAAGGGTGAAGCAGGCCAATGTATAAGGTACAAATCAAGATAATCAAGCTTAAGATCAGCAAGCGTTTTCTCAAACGCCTTCATGGTCTTATCGTATCCTCTGTCGTCGTTCCACACCTTACTCGTTACAAAAATTTCTTCTCTATTTATTCCCGACGCAATTATTCCGTTCCCAACGCCGTTTTCGTTTTCATAGCGTGACGCTGTATCGATATGTCTATATCCTATGGAAATTGCGGTTTTCACAGCCTCTTCAGCCATTTCCTCGGTCGTTAACCACGTGCCGTAGCCAACACACGGAATTTTAACCCCGTTATTTAAAATAAATCCGTCCTTTAATCCGTTCATTTCATCAACCCTCCTTATATATTTATTATATCACAACGTTATCTTAAAGTCAATCTCAGACAGTTATTTCTATATATTTTTGGGTCAAAATCATTTATTTATCAAGGGTTTCTTTTTTCTCGGTAAAAAGAAAGCAAAATTCTTTAAAAAACTTGTTTTTTGTATTGACATTCAAGTAATAAAGTGCTATAATTTCAAAGGTGAATTTTTAGTTATAATTTTGGAGGATGTCATGGAGACATTATTAAGCTTATCAATCGCACTTTTCGTCGGACTTATGCTATCGCGACTTGCAAAGCTCGCAAAGCTCCCTGCCGTTACCGCATATCTTGTTGCAGGTATTCTCGTAGGCCCGTATTTACTTGGCTCTTTCGGAATACACGGTCTTGGATTCGTAAGCATGGACGACGTAGGTACATATTCTTTACTCTCTGACGTTGCGCTTGGATTCATAGCATTTTCAATAGGCAATGAGTTCAGACTGTCCCAACTCAAGCAAACGGGAAAGCAAGCAATGATTATAGGCATAGTTCAGGCAGTATTTACAACACTCTTGGTTGACGCCGTCCTTATTGCGCTTCACTTCGCTATGCCCGACAAGCTTCCCCTTCCCACAGCTATCGTACTCGGCGCTGTTGCATCGGCAACCGCTCCCGCGGCAACCTTGATGGTAGTTCGTCAGTACAAGGCTAAGGGTCCACTCACAAATCTCTTGCTTCCTATAGTAGCGCTTGACGACGCTGTCGGACTTATTCTTTTTGCTACGTCCTTCGGAGTTGCCAAGGCTCTCATTTCGGGTAGTGTTGACATTATTTCCGTAGTAGTTGAGCCCATTATAGAGGTCGTTGGTTCTTTGGCTCTCGGAGCTATCATGGGTCTGCTGTTTACCTTCTTCGAGAAATTCTTCCATTCAAGATCAAAGCGTCTTTCTATGTCGGTTACCTTCGTATTCCTCACGGTTGCTTTTTCAATGCTTAAATTTGAGGTATTCGGTATCCACGTTTCCTTCTCTTCTCTTCTCGTTTGCATGATGCTCGGTACGGTCTTCTGCAATGCTTGTGACTTTTCCGAGGAGCTTATGGACAGAGTTGACCGTTGGACAGCTCCCCTATTCGTCTTATTCTTCGTTATAAGCGGCGCTCAGCTTGAGCTTTCGGTATTCACCGACCTTGCGATAGTCCTTATCGGTGTAGTTTATATCATAGCACGTTCCGCAGGAAAATACTTCGGTGCGTTTACCAGCGCTAAAGCCACTAAGTGCAGCAATAGCATTGTAAAATACCTTGGAATAACGCTTCTTCCACAAGCGGGTGTTGCGCTTGGAATGGCGATAAAGGCTGAGCAGGAGCTTGGAGAGTACGGCTCTATGATCGCAAATATTACTCTGTTCGCTGTACTTATTTATGAGCTTGTAGGACCTATGCTTACAAAAATATCTCTTCTCAAGGCGGGTGAAATTCAGCCCGAGGGCGCTGTCAGCGCACGTGAGGAGGCTCGCAAAGCAACGGAGCATAAGCACCTCGGAATTCATTTCCATCACAATAATCCCCAGCAATAAATAACATAATAAAACGGAGCTGAATCATTACCTTGATTTAGCTCCGTTTTTATTGTTTAAATCATGATTTGTAGGAGTTGCGAGGATGCGATTTCCGCTTTTTTTGAAAAAAAGCTTGGCAAAAAACTTCCTTGCACGGTGGTAGCCCTTAAAACTGTTCTTAAAATATATATGTATTACAAAGGGCTACCGCCATGCAAGAAAGCTTTTGCGGAGCTTTTCTCGAAAAGCGACAACGCGTCCTCCGCAGCCCTGACAAATCATAATTTAAAAATACATATCAAAAAACATATGGGAGCTGAGTCGGGTTAATGACTCAGCTCCCTATTTTTAGTCTTTCTTTTTTATATAAGAAATATTGCTTACCACAGTTGCCGCTATGGCGGTAATTATTATCTCGGGTATCATATAAAGTCCGTTGTAGAATATGGAATAAATAAGCGCAAGTCCCTTGCCGCTGAAAGTGCCCAATATCTTTTCGCCTATTGCGTAAAAGCCCTCCTGCGAGAAGAACCATTCCGCCCATGCACCGTAAAAGATATATCCTGAGATAATATGACATACGTATCTCAAAGACAGCGCTACGATTACGCCAAGAACTATCGCAAGCATCTTATTTTTTATACGGTTTCGGAATATTCCCCCCACGCCAAGCACGGTATACGCAATAATATAATCTATTATGATTATCGCAAACGCCGCGCCAAGTCCCATGTAATCATCGGATGACGGAGTGAATAAGAGAAGTACCGTTTTACCCATTACAAGCGATATTAGCATTTGTATAACGGAATACGCAAATGATACGAACATTCCCCATCTTACTCCGTACATATACGACACGATTACGATGGGTAGCATACTCGCCACGGTAAAGCCTCCGCCAAACGGCATACTGAGGAAAGGAATAAATTCGCATACGAGCGCAAGCACTGTCGCAAACGCCAGCATGACAGCTGACAAGGTCAGCCTTTGTGTCTTTTGTGTGGATTTCATACCAACACCTCCAAAATAAAAGTATACGAAAACCGCACGGAAATCTCCGTGCGGTTGAATTTTTATCCGTATCTTTTATTGACACTCGGAAAAGCAATCTCCCTACGCCGGCATTATCCGTATCAGGTTAAAGGGTTCAGCTTTCGCCATCTCAGCCATAATAGGCACCCCCGATTTCTATGCGGTTTTACATAGCAAATTATACCACAGATCCGCACATATGTCAATAGCTTTTATAAAATCAATAATTATAATTTGCGCCTACGGTCTTCATGCTCACCGATTTGAGCAGTTCTTCATCTATAACGATATCCTCCTTATATTTCGCAAGATATTCGTCAAGCAGTTCATTTTTCAGTGAGGATAAGAAGCTATAGCTTCCATCGCTTGACATAAAGAAGGTCTCGTTTTTCTCGTCGGCATATCCGCCCTTATCAAGCTCATATTTCATTACTATATGAATACCGTATTCGGATTCGACTCTTCTTATCTCTCCCTCTTCCATTTCAAATAGCGCCTTCACTACCTCGGGAGAATCATAATCGCTGTTTTTAGTAAGATAGTAGCCATTGGGATAATTAGTCATTCCCTCGTCCTCGCCGTATTCCTCGACGAGCTTATCGAAAAGTGCGTATTCTCCCTCTCTCGCCTCGGTCTCCATAATGATTTGAACCTTATCCGAAAGCTTTATCAGCTCATCCTTGGAAAGCTCTCGTGTTAGCACGTTGCCCTTTTCATCAAGAATGGGATTTCTCTGTGAGGGCTGCTCAGCCGTTCCCTTTTCGTCGTAAGAAACTCTCTCCTTGCCACCTTCATCTGTGTACACCCAGACTATATCTCCTTTGGAGTCCTTAACTACGTTGCCATCGGCGTCGGTCTTCTTTTTAACTCCCTCTCGGTCGTCGTCATAAGCTATCTTTTTTGCCGTAATATCCGAATAATAAATGGTATCTCCGTTTTCATCGGTCTCGTAAACCGCTTCGGTGGTAAAGAAGAATATATGTCTGAACTTTACGTAATTATTCTGATAATATTCTTCGTAATTTTCTGCGGATATCAAAGAACCGTCAGCACCGAAGAGGTGGTCGTTAAGATACGCTATCTTAGCTTCCATGATATAAGCCTCGCGGAGTATCTTGATATTTGCTCCAAACTCTGAGAGAACGGTGTTGAGATAGGTCTTTGAGCCCTCTCCGTCGGTATCTATAAGTCTCTGTATCTCATCGTCTATTTCGTCGACGGTCTCATCGGGAAGCTTCAGGTCAAGCTCGTCAAAAAGATAGAGTGCGGCAAGATAAGTCTTTGCGTTATCCACCACCATATCCGTATAATACTCGTTATACGTCTTTCCCGTTGAAGCATCCATAACGGTATCCCAGAAGGAGTCGTTAAGCGCCTTAGTACCAAAAGCGTAGCCCGATGCGAGATTGCCCTTCATTCTTGACATCAGAAGCATCAGCATATTCACCGTGATATCCTCGCCCTCAAGCTCCATGACCTTTTTTCCTCTTGAGGAGCAGCCCGCAACGCAGGAGAGAATAAGCATACATGAAAGTGTTAGTACAAGTATTTTTTTCAGTAATGCCTTCATTTAATATTTCCTTTCTTTTACGGGGTATCCCCGTTTTCCTTTATTATTTCGCAATATCTGTCGAACATCTTAAGAAGAAGCTCGGGAATATTATCGCCCGATTGCTTTTTGAAATTAACAGTTGGGTTATCTCCGCCGCTGAGTCTTAACCTTCCTCTGAATTCGTTTGAAAGCTCGTGCCAGACGAGATAATCAACGTAGTTGCATTTTATCTTGACTATGCTCTGCTCTTCAATGATAGAAATTATTCCGCAGCGCTGAGCCGCCGATTTAACGAGCGCCACCGTAAGCAGATTAGTTACCGATTTTGGCGCTTCTCCGTATCTGTCTATCAATTCGTCGAGAACATCCTCTCTGTCCTCCTCGCACTCGATAGCGGCTATCTTTTTATAAAGCCCCATTCTCTGCGCGGATTGCTTTACGTATCTATCTGGAATGTACGCATCGCATTTGAGCGTTACGGTACATTCTATCTTTTCGGGTATTTTTTCTCCGCGTTCTTCAAGCACCGCTTCGTTAAGCAGCTTGATATACAGCTCATATCCAACGGCGTCAAGATGTCCGTGCTGTTCAGAGCCGAGCAGATTTCCCGCGCCTCTTATTTCAAGGTCACGAATGGCTATCTTAAAGCCCGCGCCGAATTCGGCGTAGTCTCTTATGGCTTCAAGTCGTTTTGCGGCGACCTCGGTTACCGTTTTATCTCTCGGATAGGTAAAGTATGCGTAAGCTCTTCTTGCCGAACGACCGACACGTCCTCTTATCTGATGAAGCTGTGAAAGTCCGAGGCGCTGAGAGTTTTCCACGATAAGCGTATTGGCGTTTGGAATATCTACGCCCGTTTCGATTATAGTAGTGCAGACGAGTATATCTATCTCGCCCTTAAGCATATCCTCCCATATCTCCTCAAGTCTGTCCTTATCCATCTTTCCGTGCGCCACGGTTATTCTTGCCTCAGGGATAGCCCTTGCGAGCTTTGCCGCGCATCCGTCTATGCTCTCGACAATATTGTAGAGATAGAATACCTGACCGCCGCGCCTAAGCTCTCTGCGAATAGCTTCTATGATTATCAGCTCGTCGTGCTCAAGAACATAAGTCTGAACGGGAAGTCTGTCCCCCGGCGCTTCGTCAAGAACGGATATATCTCTTATACCTCCGAGCGCCATATTAAGCGTTCTCGGTATGGGAGTTGCCGTAAGAGTCAGCACGTCGATATTTCCCGACATCTGCTTGAGTCTTTCCTTATGGGTCACTCCAAAACGCTGTTCCTCATCTATAATAAGCAAGCCGAGATTTTTAAATTCAATATCCTTGGAAACAAGTCTATGAGTACCGATAATAATATCGGTATTTCCGTTTTTAAGATTACGAAGAGATTGAGATTGCTGTTTGGTGGTTCTGAATCTCGATATCATATCAACGGTCACGGGCAACGTGCGCATACGTGCGCAGAACGTCTGGTAATGCTGTAGCGCAAGTATGGTAGTAGGCACGAGAACCGCTACCTGCTTTCCGCCAAGCACTGCCTTGTACGCCGCGCGCATAGCCACCTCCGTCTTACCGAAGCCTACGTCTCCGCACAGAAGTCTGTCCATAGGTACGCTTGACATCATATCCTTCTTAATATCTTCAATAGCGTCAAGCTGTCCGTCGGTCTCCTCAAATTCAAACGCCGCCTCAAAATCAGCCTGCATATCGTCGTCGGGTGGAAATGCGTAGCCCGGACGTCTGCTTCTCTCAGCGTAAAGCTGTATAAGCTCCTTAGCTATATCCTTGACGGCCGCCTTGGCTTTAGCCTTTGCTCTTCCCCATTCCGTGCCCCCGAACTTTGACAATCTTACAAGTCCGTCATCCGCGTGCGCGCCTATATATTTGGACACCATATCAAGCTTATCTACGGGCAGAAACAGTCTATCGCTTCCCGCGTAATGAATATTGATATAGTCACGGCTGACACCGTCAACCGTTAGGTTCTCAATTCCCATATACTGTCCGATACCGTGTATCTCGTGTACGACGTAGTCGCCGACCTCAAGGTCGTTATAGGACAGAATTGCCTCTGTTCCGCTTCTCTTTTTCTTCTTTTTCTTGACGAGTCCGCCCGCGGCAAGTGCGCCCTCGCGGCTTTCGGGACAAACGGTAAGCACGGCGATTTTGGGAGTTGTCAGCTCGTATCCCTTAACGTACTGCTTCCAGCGTATAAGAACTACAGATTTCGGAAGTGCGTCTATCGTATATTCGCCCGACTCTGCCTCAGGTATCGCGCGGATATCTCTGTCGGCAAGCATTTCGCAAAGGTTCTTTGCCGATGCTTCATTCTCGGCGGTAACTATAATTCTGTAACCCGTTCTCTTATACGATGCTATATCCTCGCAAAGCAAGTCAAGGTTTTCGCAATACGATACCATATGCTTACTTCTGAAGCTGAACATGCCTCCGAGCCTTTTGCCCGAAAGTCCCTGACCCAATGATTCAAAATATACGACCGAGCTGAGCGACAGGAAATTTTCAAGATACGGCTGTCTTTGGGTATAATCGGTATACTTGGGATTTATCGTCCCCCCCTCAAGTAGCTCCTCAATAGTTTGGTTTATATGCCACTCGGACGCTTTTATTCTATCAAGGCAAGCGGTAATTCCCTTCATAAACACCGTACTCTGCCTTGAAAAATAATCAAGAAGGCAGGTCTTTTCGGGATATATCAGAGTAATATATTTATCGAGAAAATTAAGCTCTGTGCCGCTATCTATGGCAAGAAGCTCCGAGCGCATCTCCGAGACTGCTCTTTCGTCCTTGCTTTTCTTTATCCATGCGTCAACCGCCGCCCTGAGCTCTTTTCTTTTTTCTTCGCTTACGAGAAGCTCTCTTGCGGGAGAAAATTCTACTTTATTAAGCGCCACGGTCATACGCTGAGTTTCGGCGTCAAATATCTCCATTCGGTCTATTTCGTCGCCGAAAAGCTCAATTCTGAAGGGCTTTGAGTCCACGATGACGTTGCCGTCTATATCGCAAAATCTTGCGCTTGACGGATAAACGTCAATAATTCCTCCTCGAAGCGCAAATTGCCCCGCCCCCGTTACAAGCTCGGTGCGGACATAGCCTATGCTTACGAGTCTTTGAGCAAATTCCGAAGGCTCAATTACGGTGCTGTCAAAATCCACCGTTGTCATTGAGTTTATCAGCTTATCAGACGGCATTGTATATCCAAGAGCCGCATCGGGTGTCGTAACGACGGCGTCAAACGCTCCGTCAAGAAGTCCCGAAAGCACCTTTAGCCTCTCATGCTCATACTCATGGGAGGCGGTAATATTATAAAACGTAAGGTCTCTGCCCATATAAAAGGCGGCGCGTAAGCCGAACTGTCCAAGAAAATTCTTGATACGGATACATTCCTTTTCCTCGGGGCAAAGGATAAGAGCGGTACGCTTATCGAATTTTTTAACGTCCTCAAGCAAAGAAGCAAAGCAGGCGTCCGTTGCGCCCTCGCACAGTCCCGTTACCGCAAGCGGAAGGGGGCGATTTGCGTTCTTTGAATCGGCGACGGCTCGCAGAAGCTGACGGTATTCGCTGTCAGTTCTGAGCGTATCGGTTATTATATTCATGTATATATGCCTTTCTTATTTGCCGTTGCATATCTGCATAGCTCCGTTGATATCTTCGGAAACTATTTTCTCGACGCCAGAGAGCGCCTTAGTATATATCGCCGAAAGCGCTTCTTTTTCCTCCTTGGTAAACGAGGACAGCACCCAATCCTTTATATCGTAATCGGGATGCGGTTTTTTACCGACTCCAACGCGAATACGCGGTATAGACTCAGTTCCCATAACCTCAATAATATCATTAAGCCCCTTCTGTCCGCCCGCGCTACCGCTTTTACGGACGCGAAGTCTGCCGACGTCAAGGTTTACGTCATCGGAGATTACTATTATATTTTCGGGAGCAAGCTTATAAAATCTCGCCGCTTCACCAACTGCCTCACCTGAATTATTCATAAACGTCTGAGGCTTCATGAGCAGCACTCCAACGCCGCCGATATCCACGGTCGCGGTCAGCGCCTTAAATTTTGCTCTGTCTATTTTTACGCCTTTTTTCTCCGCAATATAGTCTATAGTCAAGAATCCCGCGTTATGTCTCGTATTCTCGTATTCCTTACCCGGATTTCCAAGTCCCGCGACTATATATTTTACGGGTAGCTTACCCGTTTCGTTTGACGCTGATATCTGCTTGAACAAATCAAATATGTTTGCCATTTTTCTCATACCCTTATAATTATACTTATATTCCAATTTATAATTATATTACATAGATGTCAAAAAATCAATAAGAATGCCGTTTGTTCATAAAAAATTTACAGTGAGCCGCACATATAATTTTGAAAACCGTATAGCCAAAAATGCTAAGATATGGTATAATAGTATAGTTGGTAGCGCGGTATCGCCTATCAGCATAAGGTTTGTCAAAATTTTATTTTATGGAGGTACTTTCCAATGGCAAAGAAATATTGCTATCTGTTTTCCGAAGGCGACGCTTCCATGCGTGAGCTTCTCGGTGGTAAGGGTGCTAACCTTGCCGAAATGACCAAGATCGGTCTTCCCGTTCCTCAGGGCTTTACCATAAGCACCGAGGCTTGTACTCAGTACTACGAGGATGGCAGACAGATCAACGATGAGATCATGGCTGAAATCATGGATTACATCGTAAAGATGGAGGAAGTTACCGGCAAGAAGTTCGGTGACCTTGAAAATCCCCTTCTCGTTTCCGTTCGTTCGGGCGCTCGCGCATCCATGCCCGGTATGATGGATACCATTCTTAACCTCGGTCTTAACGAAGAGGTTGTTGAGGTTATGGCTAAGAAGTCCGGCAATGCTCGTTGGGCTTACGACTGCTACAGAAGATTTATTCAGATGTACTCCGACGTCGTTATGGAAGTCGGCAAGAAGTACTTTGAGCAGCTTATAGATGAGATGAAGGAAGCTAAGGGCGTTACGTTTGACGTTGATCTTACCGCTGACGATCTTAAGGAGCTCGCTGAGCAGTTCAAGGCTGAGTATAAGTCCAAGATCGGCTCTGACTTCCCCTCCGATCCTAAGGAGCAGCTCATCGGCGCTGTTAAGGCAGTATTCCGTAGCTGGGACAACCCCCGTGCTAACGTTTACCGCCGTGACAACGATATCCCCTACAGCTGGGGTACTGCTGTTAACGTACAGGCAATGGCATTCGGTAACATGGGCGAAGACTGTGGTACCGGTGTAGCCTTCACTCGCGACCCTGCAACCGGTGAGAAGAAGCTCATGGGTGAGTTCCTTGTAAACGCTCAGGGTGAGGACGTTGTTGCAGGTGTTCGTACTCCTATGCCCATCGCTCAGATGGCTGAGAAATTCCCCGAGGCTTTTGCAGAGTTCAATAAGGTCTGCGCTATCCTTGAGGATCACTATAGAGATATGCAGGATATGGAGTTTACCGTTGAACACGAGAAGCTCTATATGCTCCAGACCAGAAACGGTAAGAGAACCGCTAAGGCAGCTCTCAAG